>JBFMHS010000205.1:0-6976 GCA_040751765.1 Pseudomonadota bacterium
AACGAGAAGGAACAGCCGCGCGACTTCATCCGCAAGTCGATCGCCATCTCCAAGGTGGTGCGCAAGTCGGGCCTGATCGCCGCCGAGAACGTCAAGGTGCGCAACCCCTTCTTCAAGAAGGGACTGCAGATGGTCGCCGACGGCCGCGACGTTGACTACATCCGCAAGGTACTGACCCAGGACATGGCGCTGTCGATCCAGCGCGACGAGATCGGCGCCAAGGTGTTCATGGCCATCGCCGAGTTCGCGCCCGCCTTCGGCATGTTCGGCACCCTGGTCGGCCTGATCCAGATGCTCAGCCACATGGACGATCCCACCACCATCGGCCGCGGCATGGCGGTGGCGCTGTTGACCACGCTGTATGGCGTGCTGATCGCCAACCTGATCGCCATCCCCATCGCCGACAAGCTCGACGACAAGCGGGCGCGGGAGGTGGCGCTGCGGTCGCTGATCATCGAATGCGTGTTCCAGATCCGCGAGCAGCAGAACCCCACCGCCATGATGGAAATTCTGGAAGCGTATCTGCCCGAGAAGCAGCGCCAGCCAGGATCCAAGGATTCCTATACAGGCAAGGGCAAGGCGGCCAAGGGCGGCGGCAGCACGTTGGACGACTAGCAGATGCTCGACCCCAACGCCGGCTTCAAAAAACTCGAACGCCGCGACCCCAAGTGGCTGGTGTCCTTCGCCGACCTGATGTCACTGCTGTTCGCCATGTTCGTGATGCTGCTGTCCTTCTCGGAAGTGGACAGCACCAGCTTCAAGAAGAACGCCGGCCCCATCTCGGAAGCCTTCGACGCCAAGGTCAAGTCGCCCAAGAAGGAGCCGGTCGAGGACCCCCGTCCCGACACCCCCATGCGCATCGACATCCGTCCCCCGTTGCCGCTGGAGATCCCGCCGCCGCAACCCGAACAGCGCGAGGAACTGGACCGCGAGGTGGCCGAGCGGCTGCGGGTGGTGCTCGAGGAGGAACTCAAGCGGCAGATGATCGAACTGGTCGAAACCGACAACCTGGTCATCATCCGCTTCAAGGACCGCGCCGCCTTCGCCGTCGCCGACCGCGAACTGTCGCCCGACATCCTGCCCACGCTGGACGAGATCGCCGAGGTGCTGGGCCGCACCACCGGCCGCATCCGCGTCGAGGGCCATACCGACGACGTGCCCATCAACACCGAACTGTTCCGTTCCAACTGGGACTTGTCGGCGGCCCGCGCCGCCTCGGTGGTGCAATATCTGCTGCGCTCCGGCGCCATCGCGCCGTGGCGCATCTCGGCCGAGGGATTCGCCGATTCCCGGCCGCTGGCCGGCAACGACACCCCCGAGAACCGCGCCCGCAACCGCCGCGTCGAAATCTCCATCGAGCTTCAGCCGAAGAGCATCAAGGAACGCTGAGATAGGCCGCCGCCACGTAGGTGGCCATCAGGCCGCCCAGGATGACCGCCAGCATGGCGGCGAAGAAAGCGCGCCAGCCGCCCTCGGCACGGCGCAGGTCCAGGAAGTGGTCCAGCACCAGCCGTGCCTTGTAGAACGCCGCCGCCAGCGCGACGGCCGCCGCCGCCATGCCGGCCTCGCTGGCGCCGAAGCCCAGCACGGCGGCCAGCGACACCAGCGTCAGCCCCACCAGCAGCAGCCACGCCCGGGTCAACCGGCGGCTCCAGGCGGCGTTGTCCTCGTTCGACATGTGGCTCATCAGCGCACCAGATAGACGATGGGGAACAGGATCAGCCAGATCAGGTCGACCATGTGCCAGAAGGCGGCGCCGGTCTCCATGTTCTCGACCGAATTCCTCCAGCCGACGATGGCCAGCACCGCCAGCCCCATCACCACGTGCAGGGCGTGGAACCCGGTCATCAGGTAGAACAGCGTAAAGAAGGTGTCGCTTTCCAGCGTGTGGCCGTGGGCCAGCTTGTCGGCGTATTCGAAGCCCTTGACCACCAGGAAACCCACGCCCAGCGCCATCGCCCCCGCCAGCCACCGCCGCGACGGACCCTGGCGCCCGCCCACCCGAGCCTGCACCGCCTTGGCGGCCATCCAGCCGCTGGTCACCAGGATCAGGGTGTTGAGGCCGCCCAGCCGGACGTCGAGCACGGCCTGGCCGGCGCGGAAGACCTCGGGGTCCACCAGCCGGGCGACGCCGAAAGCCAGGAAGAAGGCGCCAAACACCAGCAGCTCGCTGATGATCAACACCCACATGATGGGATTGCCGGGCAACTGCGACAGGGCGCCCCAATCGGCCCTGGCCTCGGCGGATATGTCGGTCGGAGTGCTCATGCCGCGAAGGCTATTCCCAGCGCCCAGGTTGGGAATTGACGGCGGTCAAGGTGCTGGTCATCGGCTTGGCGAAGTTCTAATGTATCCTGCACGGAGGATTGCCCGAGCCATGCACGACACCATCACCGCCGCCGAGGCACCGGTCCTCGACATCGCCTATCTCGACGACATGCGGGGATGGGTCGGCGAGGAGGTTCTGGCCGGGCTTCTCGACGCCGCCCCCGGATCCCTGGCCGAGATGATCGCCGCCATCCAAGAAGCCTGGGCCGCCGCCGACCTCGGGGAGGTGCGCGAGGCCGGTCACAGGCTCAAGGGCGGCGCAAGCAGCATCGCCTGCCGCCGCCTGGCCGATATCGGCCATCGCATCCAGTTCCTGGCCGGTCTCGACGACCGCGCCGTACTGGCGGAATTGGAGGCCGAGGGGGGCGAGGCGACCGCCGCCATCGCCTCCTACCGCGCCGCCCTGCCCTGACTTGGCGGTCACGGGCCGCACGAGACTCCCGTCCCGCCCAGTCCGCAATAGCCGCCGGGATTCTTGTGCAGGTACTGTTGGTGGTAGGCCTCGGCGAAATAGAACGGCGGCGCATCCACGATCTCGGTGGTGACAGGGCCGTATCCGGCCGCCCGCAGCCGCTCCTGGAAACGCTCCCGACTGGCCTCGGCCTCGGCCCGCTGGGCGGGGGTGACGGCATGGATGGCGGAGCGGTACTGGGTGCCGATGTCGTTGCCCTGGCGCATGCCCTGGGTGGGATCGTGGCTTTCCCAGAACACCCGCAGCAGCGCGCCATAGTCCACCCGTGCCGGGTCGAAGGCCACCAGCACCGCCTCGGTATGGCCGGTGCGGCCCGAGCAGACCTCCTCATAGGTGGGATTGGGGGTGTGGCCGCCGGCATAGCCGACGGCGGTGGAATACACCCCGGGAACGGTCCAGAACTTGCGTTCGGCGCCCCAGAAACATCCCAGGGCGAACACCGCCGTCTCGATGCCGGGCGGGAACGGGGGCTTGAGCGGCGTGCCCAGCACCGCATGCGCACGGGGCACCGGCATCGGGTCGCCCCGGCCCGGCAGGGCCTCCTCGGCGCTCACCACGCGCGTCTTGCCGAAACCGAACATCGCCGCCTCCACCCTGTCTCACCTCTCCAGAGATAGTCCTTCCGGCGCCGCCCCGCCACCTTCCGCACCGCCCCCATCCGGCGGGTTTATCCGCGCGGCCGGTTGCCCAACATGACCTTCGGCCCCAATCATCCGGAGGACGTCATGACCCGAGCATTCGTCGCCGCCGCCGCCGTCGCCGCGCCGCTGGCCCTCGCCGCCTGCGCCCAGGGCCCCGACCCCGAGGTGGCGCGGCTGCAGAGCGAGGTGGCCCAGTTGCGCTCCGAGGTGCAGCAGACCCAGCGCATGGTGGCCGCCAATCAGCAGGCGGCGCAGCTGGCGCAGGAGCAGGCCGCCCGCGCCCGCCAGGACGCCCTGACCGCCAACCAGCGCGCCGAGACCATGTTCAACCGCGGCCTGCGCAAGTAGCCCCCATGGGCCGGACGGCCGCGGCACTGGCCTTGCTGGCGGCGGTCCTGGCGCCGTCGGCCGACGCGCAGGCACCCGCCCCCGCCCAGTTGCGCGCGGTCGTGGCGACAGCGCGGGAGGGCGACACCCTGCCCGATCTGGCGCGCGCCAACGGCCTGGGCTATGTGGAGCTGGTGGCCGCCAATCCCGGCGTCGATCCGTGGCGGCCCCGTCCCGGCCACCCGGTGGTGCTGCCGGTGGCCCATCTGGCGCCCGAGTTGCCGGCGCCGCTGGTGGTCAATCTCGGCGACATGCGCCTGTATCACCGCCGACACGGCGGGTCCATCGCCAGTTTCCCGATCGGCATCGGCCGCGACGGCTGGGAGCTCGCCGCCGGCATGTCCACCACAGTCGTCCGCAAGCGCGAGCGCCCCACCTGGGTGCCACCCGCCTCGATCCGTGCCGAAAAACCGTGGCTGCCGGCCAGCGTGCCGCCGGGGCCCGACAACCCGCTGGGGGAGTACAGCCTGGATCTCGGCCTGGGGCTGATCCGCATCCACGGCACCAACCGCCCCGACGGCGTCGGGCGACGGGTCAGCCACGGCTGCATCCGCCTCTATCCCGAGGACATCGCCAGGCTATTCCCCGACATCGCGGTGGGAACCGCCGTGGCGGTGGTCGATCAGCCGGCCAAGCTGGCCTGGCTGGACGATGGCGAATTGTGGCTTGAGATCCACCCGTCGCAGGACCAGGCCGACGCGGTGGAATACCGCCGCCCGCTCCCCCGGCACGAGGTGGCGCGGCTGGAAGAGCGGGTGCTGGCAGCCGCCGGCGCCGAGGCCGCCCGCATCGACTGGGGCCTGGTGGCGTGGGCCGAGGAGACCCGCCTGGGGGTGCCGGTGCGGGTCACGCGCCCGGCCGCCGGGCCGCCGACTGCACTGCTGGCCGAAAAAGAAAGGCCCGGGGGACATGCCTCCGGGCCTTGAAGTCACAGGGAGGACGTCGGCCGGCGCCGACACCCAATGTGCCCGGACGGTATACGCCCTTCGTCGGGGGCGCATTGCGAATCGTCAATCCAAAGAAAATTCAATGGTCTTGGTCATCGAATCTTCTTTTGCCGTGCGGGGCCGGCCTTGCCTACAACGTCGCGTGAGAGGGAGACGAACACCGTGCACCAAGACCACGAATACCATCACTGCCCCGCTATAGCCGGGCGCGCGATTTGGCACACTTGGGCGGACGTTTTGGCACACGGAACTGGTTCCGCCTGAGGGGTGATTTCTAACGCTCTGAGGGGCGTTCTAACGGTCAAGCGCCAGGGCGGGTGCTCGGAGCACAACTGCCGTAGTAGATGACGTCATAGACATCCCCCACGAACCCCTTCCGCTTCAGCACTGCCTTGCGCTCGGTGATGTCGTACCCGCCAGGACATAAGCGGTTGTCCCGGAGGTATTCCCCAAGCCACGCCAGGCGCACGCCCTCAGCATCCTGATCATCCTCAGGATAGGCGGCATCGGCGGTGACCCTGTATCGGAAGGCCCCATCCCGCCCTGGTTCAAACTCGGTGTAGCGAAAGCGGTCGTTGGCGGCACAGGCCGATACCAGAAGGAGACTGGCGGCGGCGAAGCCCGTAAGTGCGAGACGCATTGGACCCCTCATCTCAAGGCTGAAAGCGCAATACCGTAACGTGCGCCGATCCCGTCATCCACCCCTACCATTCGGCAATCTACGCCGGCGTCGCCGGCCAGACCACGCCGGCGCCGTCGGGGTACTGGGCCGGGATGTCGCGCAGCTGCTGGCGATAGGCTGCCCAAGCGGCCTTCTGCTCGTCGCTGAGCGGGGCATCGGGCAACTGGGTCCAGTCGCAGGCGGCGAGCCGCTTGTCGCGCTCCGCTCGCATCTGGGCAGACCCGGACAGGGGAACCGAACCAGCGCCGCCGGCAAGCTCGATGGTGGCCTTGGGATTGACGACGGCGCGGACGCCAGCGGTGATCTGTCTCGGGGGCATGGTGTCTCCTTATGCAAGCGGTGGCGGGTCCTCGTGGACCCGTTCGTCCTCGATGGCCGCGGTGACCTCGACCTGGTTGCCCCGGGGACGGACGCCCCGGATCTTGGCGAAGCGACACCAGTCGAGGTCGGGGCCAAACGCGAAGTGGGTTCGTTCCTCTTCGGCGCCGGTGTAGGGCGTGATGTCCAGATCCTCGACCACCAGCAACTGGCGGGGCTGGTCGGGCACCGGTTCGACCTTCCAAGGGCCGGAGAGCGCGTTGTCGCGCTTGCGCAGGCCGATGTAGTGGTCCACCCCTTCGGCCCACGTCAGCGGCTCGGAAACGGTCATCAAGCCGGTGTCCGGATCCCACTCGACCACCTCGCCGCCCTGGCCCCACTGGGGCATGGGATGGCTGATGACGGCCAGATCGCCGTAAGAGCAGCTGAGTGCTTCCAGCCGCGTCCGGAACGTAACCATGCGGCGGCGATAGCGGTTGTCGGCGGCGATGTAATAGCCCTCGCGGTACCCCTGATCCTTCTTGGTGATGCCGACCATTTTGACCTTGGCGGGCTTCGAGGCGCTGCTGTCGGCCAGCTTGGCCGTCACCCGGGCGGGCTTCCAGTTGCGCTCGCTGAAATAGCCGATTTCCACGGCGTCGGCGTTGTCCTCGCCGGGCAGGATGTACTTGATGGAGAAGCTGCCCTTGACGATGTTGCGCGGCCCGAAGAAAGCGGTCGGCACCGTCTTCAGCTCGTCGCGCACGAAGCGGATGATGCCCCGCTGCTGGATGGCCACCGCGCGGCCGCAACGCATGATGGTCTGGAGCGCGTCCCACACCGTGACGCCGCTGTCGAAACCCCCGTTGAACTCGTCGCCCCGGGCCGACCAGGTCTGCTCCAACTGCCACAGCCCTTGCAGATCGATGCGGCTGTCCGGCAGCGCCCAGCCGTTCTCGGAACGACAGACATGGGCGGCGGCCCAGGCGATGGACCGTGTGGGCACTTCCTCCGCGCTCCAGCCGGTCACCGGGTCCCAGGCAAACAGCATCCTGGTGGCGATGACGTTGACCAGGCGCGATGACCGCTGCGACAGGTTGTCGGTGGCCCGCATCTTGACCAGCAGGATGGTCTCGGTCGACCAGTCCACCTCGCTGTCGAGATAGCCCTTGAGCCCCTGCCAGCGGATCTCGTGACCGGCCCGCGACGACAGGTCCTTGTC
>JBFMHS010000206.1:0-2196 GCA_040751765.1 Pseudomonadota bacterium
AGCCGTCCCAGGCCTCGAAGGTCCAATCCCGCGGCGCGCGGCTTCCGGGATCGGAGTTGGGAGCGAAGACCACGTAGCGCCTGATTTTCTTCGGAGAAGAGAATTCATATTGCAGCCATCCTGACGAAGCGCCCAGTTGCGAATAGAAGGTGTTGGTCGTGCTGTCATCGAAGGCGAAGGAGGCCGGGTAGTTCGGGTGGTTGCTGTCGGACGAAGCACTTCCCCCGGTGCAGACATCGGCGCCGTAGACCGTGACCGAAATTCCTCCTTCGTCGACGAAATCGTCGCTCCAGCCGTCCACCAGCGGGATGAGGGACAGGCCGCTGGCCTTTTGCAGGCGCAGGGCCAGCAGGCCGTCGTTCCAGTCCGAGGTGGCGCCGCGGGTCTCCAGGTCCGCCAGGGCCGCCGCCACCGCCGGGTCGGTGGCGGCGGTGATCTCCACCGCCTGGCCGGACGGGCCGGCGACGGTGGCGAGGGTGACGTTGTCGCCGGCGACCAGCTTGGTCTCCAGGAAGTCGGCCACGCCGTCGGTGTCCGACGCCTTGACCCGGCCGAACGGGATGTTGGTCAGCTGCGAGCCGTCCACCGCCGGCAGGCGGCCGGAGGCGTCGAGCTGGACCAGATCGCCGGCGGCGGTGCCGGCATTCAGGACCGCCGCCGAGCCCAGGCTCAGATTGGCCCGTGCCGCCGCCGCGTCGGGCAGGTCGGCCAGGTTCTGGTCCTTTCGCAGGTAGTCGTCGCCGTCGACGGTACCGGAGATGAGCAGGGTTTCGCCGGTGGTGCCGGCCTGCTTGGTGATGGTGATGTTGTCGCCGGCGGCCAGCTTGTCCTCCAGGAAGCCGGGCTGGTCCAGGTCGGAGACCTCGGCCGTGCCGGCGCGGCGGAGCAGGATGACGGAGCCGGCGACCGGTGCGGTGTCGAAATCGACGTGACCGCCGTCGCTGGAGCCCTCGCCCACGATCTTGAAGCCGGTCGTGCGCGGGACGCCGTCCACGAAGACCTGGATCTCGGACTCGGCCAGGATGGCGAAGGGATGGCCGAAGACCTTGCAGGAGCCGTCGGCGGTGTGGGTGATGACGCTCATGGGATTTCCTTTTCAGTCTGAAAAGCGAGAAGCCCCGCCGTGGGGCGGGGCTTCTCGCGGGGAGCCAGGGGCGACGGGTTCAGCGCCACTGGATCCAGACGCCGTGAAGGCGCTGGCATCTGCTGTTCAAGGTGCGCACGCGCCAGCGCATGGCGGTGCCGGTGGGCTGGGCCGACAGGTCGGCGGTGCCCGACAGGATGGTGGTGGTGGCGTCGAAGGCGCCCTCGGCCGCCAGCGTGACGGCGGTCCAACTGGTGCCGTCGTCGCGGCTGACCTCGGCGATCAGGTCGGTGTTCAGCGTCACCGTCTCCATGGGCTGGTGCAGCAGCACCAGGCGCGCCTCGACCGGCGTGGAAGCGGCCGCCAGAACCGCGCTGGAAACAAGTACTCCGTTGCCCGGTTCATACAAACGCATCTCGCGGGTAATGCTGTTGATCCCGGCGGCGGTCAGCGTCGCCACCTGGACCCAGGTGCCGGCGTCGTCGCTGTATTCGACCGCCCAGGCAGCGGTGGTCGAGGAGCTGTTTTCCAGCGCGTCAGTACACCGCAAACGCCAATGGCGATGGCTACCGGCCGGACTCCATTCGACCATGGCGGTGGAGTTCAAGAAGTCGATTTCCCAGCGTGTGACCTTAGTGGCGTTTCCCGCCCCGAAATCCACGGCGAAAGTGGAACCCGGATCAGCCGAGTAAAGGGCATTGACCCCATCGCCGTCGAACAGGTCGGCGACGTTGGTGTACCAATAGATTGCTCCGGTGGTGGACAGAGTGCTGGTGGAAGCCGGCAGTTTGGAGAAGAAGGAGTAGCAGTCGGCAGCGAGGTCGTAGGACTGCCCCGACGAATACCCGGCGGCGACCTCGAAGAACTGAATCTCGGCCAGCTTGAACGCGTAGGCTCCGCCCGAGGACACCACATGCGCCCGGTGGTAGGCATACGGAGCCAGGGTGGTCGCGGTCACTTCGGCCATGACACCGTTGGCATCGGCAACCACGGTGGACCCGAGATCGGTCCACGTGACGTTGTCGTTGCTCCCCTGCAAGGTGATCGTGAAATTGGGACTGTCCGACGACGAGAAGCCATAGTCGCTGGCCCCCCACATCCTGAGGCGGCGG
>JBFMHS010000207.1:0-4499 GCA_040751765.1 Pseudomonadota bacterium
ACGACCCGGTGGCGCAGATGCGGGCGGCCGGGGTGACGGTCTACGACTTCGATGCCGGCGCCATCGCCCGCGAGCTGGGCGACCTCAAGCTGGTCAACACGGTGATGCTGGGCGCCATCTCGGACTACCTGCCCTTCCCGGCCGCCGAGTTGGAGGAGCAGGTCGTCGCCCGCTTCCGCGAGCGCAAGCCCACCCTGGTCGAGGTCAACAAGCGCGCCTTCGCCGCCGGCCGCGAGGCCGCCCGCGACCGCGCCCAGGGCTCCCGCCCGCTGGCCGCCAATTCGTGAGTGACATGCGCCGAGGGGCCACGGGGGTTCCTCGGCTTCGCATCGCAATGACGTCAAACCCGGGACCAGCGACGCCCTTCCCCTTTTTCACGGGAACCGCTTCTGGTAGTGTTGGCCCGAGGCTCGCAAGGAGGGGATGCGATGGCGGGTGAAGTCGATTTCTCGTCGCTGAAGATCCTGATCATCGACGACCAGGAATTCGTCCGCACCATCGTCAAGAAGATGCTGGGCCAGTTGGGCACCGGCCAGGTGGTCGAGGCGGTCGACGGCAACACCGGGCTGGAGGTCACCGTGCGCGAGCGCCCCAACCTAGTCATCTGCGACATCCAGATGCGGCCCATGGACGGCTTCGGCTTCGTCAAGATGCTGCGCGCCACCCCCGGCGTCGCCGCCACCCCGGTGATCATGCTCACCGCCCATACCGACGCCACCACCGTAGCCCGCGCCAAGGAGCTGTCCATCGGCGCCTTCCTGGCCAAGCCGGTGCTGCCGCCGGCGCTCAAGGAAAAGATCATCCGGGTCCTGCAATCGGCCTGCGCGTCGGCCTGATCTGATCGCTTAGGGCGCGGCCGGCATCACACCCGCGCGATGGCGTCGACCGCTTCCTGGAACGCGGCCGCCAGGGGTTGCGCCAGCGTGGCCGCCATGGCGGCGTCGCCGCGCGCGCAGGCCTGCTCCATCTCGGCGCACAGCCGGCCGAAGCGGAAGCAGCCGGCCGAGTTGGCGGCGCCCTTGCAGGAATGGGCAGCCTCGCGCGCGGCCTCCATGTCCTCGTCGGCCACCGCCCGCGCCAGGTCGTCCACCAACGGCCGGGTGCTGTCGACGAACAGCCCCAGCAGCTCCCGCGCTTCGTCGCCCACCGACCCGAAGATCTCGCGCATGGGGGTGAGGTCGAGGACCGGAGTGCCGTCGGCCTCGCCGTCCTGCACCGCCCGCCCGGAGGCGGCCTCCGGTTCGCCGTTGGAGCCGCGGCGGCGGCGCAACGCCACCGCGCGCGGCAGCAGGCGGCGGATGGTGCCGTCCAGGAGTTCCAGGTCCACCGGCTTGGCCAGGAAGGCATCCATGCCGCAGTCCTGGCACTTGCGGGCGGTTCCCGACAGGGCATCGGCGGTCAGCGCCACGATCGGCATTCGGCTCAGCGTCTCGGCCTCCCACTGGCGGACGCGCGCGGTCAGTTCATAGCCGTCCATCTCGGGCATGTGACAGTCGGTCAGCAGCAGGCCGTAGTCGCGAATCTGCATGCGCTCCCACGCCTCGACGCCGTTGGACACCAGTTCGATGGCATAGCCCAGGCGCTCCATCAGCCGCCGGATCACCACCTGGTTGGTGGGATTGTCCTCGGCCACCAGGATGAGCGCGCCTGCCGCCGCCGCTTCCTCCATCGACGGGGGCGTGTAGGATTCGTCGACACCGCCGGTCTCCTCCTCCTCGTCCTGAAGGAAGCCGCGCCCGGCGGCGGCGGCCACGGTGCGCCACAGCGCCCAGCGATGGATGGGCTTGGCCAGGGTGGCGTAAAGGCCGGCGTCACGGGCCTCGATGGCGGCGGAGGAATAGATGGCGTGGGGCGCCACCATGACGATGCGGGTCGCCGCGCCGTCACCGGCGGCTGCCTGGAGGGCGCGGGCCACCGAAACCCGCAGCTTGAAGTCCTGGGCGCCGTCCAACAGCACCACGTCATAGCGCCAGCCCGCCAACGCGGCGGCTCGCACCGCCGCCAGGGCGCCGTCGGTGGAAGCCACCACCGCCACCTGGGCGCCGAGATGGCCGAGATACTGGCGGATGGCCTCGGCCGCCACCGGCCCCTCGGCCAGGACCAGGACGCCCACGCCGGCCAGGTCGGGGCCCTGCTCGGGTTCCTCGGCGATCACGGGGGCGGGAATCTCGAACCAGAAGGTGGAGCCTTCCCCGACCTTGCTGGACACGCCGATGTCGCCCCCCATCATCGCCACCAACCGGCGGCAAATGGACAAGCCGAGGCCGGTACCACCGTAGCGGCGGGAAATGGTGGTGTCGGCCTGGATGAACGGCTCGAACAGGTGCGCCTGCTGCTCTGCGTCGAGGCCGATGCCGGTATCGCTCACCGAGAACCGCAGCCGCAGTGGCCGCTCCCCGGCATCGCGAGCCTCGACGGCGATACGCACATAACCGCGTTCGGTGAACTTGACGGCATTGCCCGCCAGGTTGGTGACGATCTGGCGGATGCGCACCGGATCGCCGACCAGCCGCGCCGGCAGCGCCGGGTCCACATAGGTGATGAGGCCGATGCCCTTCTCCAGGGCGCGCGGCGAAAGCAGCTCGGCCACCCCCTCGACGATCTCGACGATCGAGAGTTCAACCGCCTCCAGTTGCAGCTTGCCCGATTCGATCTTCGAGAAGTCCAGGATGTCGTTGATGATGGTAAGCAGCGAGGTCGCGGAGTCGCGGATGACGCGGGCCATCTCCTTCTGCTCGGGGGGAAGGTTCATGTCTTCGAGCAGCTGGGCCATGGTCAGCACCCCGTTCATGGGCGTGCGGATCTCGTGGCTCATGGTCGCCAGGAACAGCGACTTGGCCTGGCTGGCATCCTCGGCCAGCCTCTTGGCCTCGGCCAGGGCGTCCTCCTGCTCCTTGCGCTTGGTGATGTCGAAGGTCGAGACGATGAAGGCCCGCTCGCCGTCCATGTCGATGGCCGCCGCCGACATCATCGCCCAAAACTCGTGGCCGTCGCCCCGGCGCATGCGGCTTTCGTAGTTTCCGACATACCCTGTCCGCCGCACCAGCGCCACGATGCGGCCGCGGTCGGCGGGATCGGCGTAGAAGGACGAGGCCTTCGCGCCCACGGCCTCCGCCTCGGGTGTGGCATAGAGCTCGCACCAGCGCGGATTGACGTAGAGCAGGGTGTCATCGGCCCGGCTGATGGCAAGCGCCAGCGGAGATGTGTCGAGGATGGTCCTCAGCCGCGCCTCGCTCTCCTTCAAGGCCGAGGTGCTGTCCTGGAGCCGCGCCATGGCGTCGCGGAACACCGCCAGGGCGCCGGCCATGTCGGTGATTTCGTCGTTGCCCGTGCGCGGAATCGGGGCCTGGTAGTCGCCGGCCACGATGCGGTGCATGGCGCCCGCCACCGCGGCCATGCGGCCGACGATGTTGCGACCGATGTAGAACCACACGAAGGCGAGCGGGCCGACGAAGGTGAACAGGCCGATCACCAGCATCATACGGCGGCCCCGCGACAGCGCCTGTTCCGCCTGCTCCTCGTTGGAGGCCGCGTCGGCTTCGGCGGCGGTTACGAGGCGGCCGACGGCCGACGACGTCCGCGCCACCAGGTCGCGGCCTTCGTCGTTTGACGCCGCCAGGCGCGCATCGGTCAGCAACTGTTGCGATCGCAGCTCGAAGGCGTTGTCGGCGCCGTTGCCCAGGGCCATCACCCGCCGCGCCAGGTCGTGCGTCCTGTCGGTCTTGGCACCGGCCTCGACGAGGACGGCCATCTTGCGGATCTCGTCGTCGAAGTCGCGGCGCTTGGCGGCCAGCTTGTCCAAGGTGGCGGCGGCACCGGCCGACCGGATCAGGTCGACCGCGTTGACGATGGCCGCCACCGTCGGATCACCGGTCCGGCTGTCGAGCAAGGCGTGGACCTCCTCGTCCAGCTCTTCCGCCTGGCCGGTCACGGCGCGCATACGATCGGCCAGATGCAGGCGACGGTCGACCAGGGCGTTGCGGCCGATGATGTTGTCGCCGATGGCTGCCATCAGGCCGCGCAGTTCGTCCAACTGGCTGGAGTCGGCGGCGACGCCCGAAAGGTTCTCGATCAGGCCGCGCAGGCGGTCGGTCTGCTGCTGGAGGGCGATGAAATTGGACTGGCGCTGGAACTGGCTGCCGGACCCGTCCAGCGCCGGTGCGGCGGCGGCCAGCCTCGCGGTCGCCTCGGACAGCTTGAGCGCGCTGGACACCGATGGAAGGTTGCCCCGGGTGACGGCGGCGAGCAGGTGCTCGACCTCGGAATAGCTGCTCCAGGTCAGCAGACCAGACAACAGAGTCATGGCCGCGATCGCCGACACCACAACGATCAGCTTGAAGCGGATTCCGAACCGCAACGCCGGCGGCGACGGCGCCCCGGCCGGTCGCCGCTCCACGCCATCCCCAGCTTCATCCGCCGAGCGCAGATGCACGACCCTCACCCCCCCAATGAGTGCAGCTTCCCCATCATGCCGCGGTCGCGCTGCGCCGACAATGGCG
>JBFMHS010000208.1:0-7851 GCA_040751765.1 Pseudomonadota bacterium
ACGAACCCGCCGGTCTCGGTCACCAGGGCGGACGCGCGCAGGAACAACGGCGTCCATCCGGGGTCGGTCGATGGCGCCAGCAGGACGTCGCCTTGCCCCAGACGGCCGCCCGCGTCCGGATGCTCGACCAGGCGAGCGGTGCCTTCCGCCACTCCCGCCGCGACCCCGAGGCCACGAAGAACCATTTTGCCATCCATCTCGAACCGCGAGGGTGCCGCATGACGCGGGGCGGCGTCCTCGAACACATCCGGGGGCGGTTCCGCGACGCGGGCCGCCTCGATGGCCCGGCGATCCACGACAAGAGCGGCAGCACCGCTTCCGTCCCATTCATTCTCCGCCAGATCGCGCAGATCCTCGAAGGTCAAAAACTGCACATCCTCGGCCGACGACAGGATGCCGCGCTTGACAAGGCGAGACGCGATTTCTCCGACCACCAGGCGCATGACCTCGTGCACCCGCACCACGGACGACTTCGCCATTTCCCGCTGGGCGGCCTCCATGGCGGACTGGCGCGCCATTCGGCGGATCAATCCGTGCAGGGGTCTTGGCACGTTGGCGCGCACGGTTTTCCATGCCTGCTCTTGCGTTCTCCTGCGCCGGGTGGCGAGGTCGGCAAGCGGGGCGCCGTCCACCATTCCGGCGATGGTATCCAGCAACCAGGCCTGATCCTCGCGCCAGCGCGGGCTACCGATGTCCAGCTCATAAACCGATCGATGCCCGAATTCTTCCAGGAAGCGCCCCATCGCAATGCGGAACGGTGAATGGAAGGGGAGCTGCCGCCAACCCGTCGGATCGATTGGTCTCCGGGCCAGATAGGCGACCGCTTCCGGGTCCTTGTTGGCGAGGGTTGCCAACTCGGCCAGCCGGATCCCGTGTTGGGCGCTGGTAATCGGCGCCCGATCGATCAGCAGCGCTTGGGCGAGACTGTCCCCTTGGCCCCTGCAATACCGCCCCAGCAGCGCCGACAGCACCAGAAAGGTCGAGGCCGAGGAGCTCTGCAGCAGGTGCAAGCGGTCCATGCCCGCGAAGTCGCGCAACAGCGCGGCGATCTCGTCCACCAGGGACCGGGCGGAAACCACGGACCAGTCACGCCGCCTCTGGGACTCGGCCTTGGCGCGGATGTCGGCGAAAAGGCGATCCGCCGACCTTCGAGCCGGCCCGAGTGCCCGGGCCACGCGCAAATTCGCGACCAGCCGCCGCAACCGGTGACGAAGCCCCGACGGAGCCTGCGCGGAGACGGTGCGCTGATGGCCACCGACCAGACGGTTGGTCTGCTCCTTGGCGAAGCCCAATCCGTCCAGGAATTCCCACTGCATCACCGACATATTGAGGTATCCGCGCCCACGATGCTGGCTGAACCGGGTAAGGCCCGGCAGGAACGGGTAGCCGGTGACGCGATGGAAGCTTTCCAGGATCGCCTGGACGCCATGGGTCGCCAGCGACCACGCCAGGGGCCGGATCTGCATGGGCAGGGAGTCGCGGATGTTGCCGTTGGTCCAGAGCGTGGGCTCGCCTCGCAGGGCGTCGTAGGTATAGAGCGGGCGGGTGGTCACCGGCCTGGCCTGAACCAGCCAGAACCCGCTGGCGTTCCACACCCATTCCACATCCTGGTCGACCTCTCCGCTACCCAGCGCGTCCTTGACCCGCACCACCAGCCGCGCCAGCCTCAGCAGGTCCTTATCCGGCATCGAAGCGCGACCCGAGCCATCTCCGGTCACTTCCTTGGTGCCACCTCCCGCGGCTGGTCGGCTGACCAGCTCCTTGCGCCCGATCCTTCGCTCCTCGATCCGATAGTCGGGGGAGTGGAAGCCGACGTTGACGCAGTATTCGTCGGGATCGACGCGACCACCCACCACCGTCTCGCCCAGGCCGAAGTTGGCGCTGATGAACACGCGGTCCTCGCGGCCAGTGCGGGGATCGCATGAAAATGCGACACCGGCGCATTCGGCCTCCGCCATGGCCATCACCACCACGGCCGGAAACGCGTCCTCGGCTTCGATGCCCATGCGCGCGCGATAGCCGATGGCCCTGGCGCTGAAGGCCGAGTTCCAGCATTTTCGGACCGCCAGCAGCAGATCGGGACCTGGTGCGATATTGAGGACGGAATCGAGGATGCCGGCGAAGGACGCACTGGCCGAATCCTCCCCCACCGCCGACGACCGCACCGCCAGCCAGCAATCCCCCAGGCCCAGCCGGGCGACGCCCTGGGCCAGGGCCGCGCTGATCTCCTCCGGCATCGGGGCGGTGAAGTCGAAGCCGTTGCGGGCGACGAACAACCTGCATCCTTCGGTCGTCAGCACGCCTCCCGCGGGGACCCGGAACCCGTAACGGGCAAGGCGGGCGAGGTTCCAGGCCTTGCCGCCGACAACGCCGGGGCCGGCGCGGAAAGCCCCCTCCCAATCCAGGAACAGCGTCATGGCCGCCCCCCGTCCCGCCCGGCACCTTCAAGGAACAACGAGACCATCGGCTCCACGGTTGCCACGAGGTCGCTCTCGGGTTCCGCCAGCCACCGCAGGATCGCGGCGAGATGCAGGCACCCCAGCGCGCCCGCGAGTTCGTTCACCGGGCGATCGGCGCGGACGTCGCCATCCCTCTGGCCGGCCGCGAGCACGAGCGCCAGGTGATGATGGAATCCCGAGCGCTCCTCCTCGCGCGGCACGTAGCCCCCGGGGCTTGCCAAGCGGTAGGTGATGTAGCGACTGAGATAGGTGCGGTTGGCGGCGAACCACTCGGCCATGCACCTGTAAAGGACGACGAGACGCCTCCGCGTGTCCGGCTCTGCGGCGATCAAGGCCTCGATATCGGGCCGCCGCCGAGCGGTTTCCCGCCGGACGAACGCGGCCAAAATGGCTTCCTTGACGGGGAAATAGCGGTACAGGGTCGCCTTGGCGACGTCCGCCTCGGCGGCAATCCGCTCCATGGTGACCCCGTCGAAGCCGTCACGCTCGAACAGGCGCAAGGCGACGTCCACCACCGCGTTGTAGGTGGCGTCCTTCTTTCGCAGGCGCCGCCCCGGCTCCACCGCAACCATCCGCCCCTCCAAAACAATACGACGCATAAAATAATACGTCGTATCGTTTTGTCAACGCGACTGCGCTACAGCGGATAACTCACCAGCCCGTCGGCCAGCTTGGGTGCGAACCAGGTGGACTTGGGGGGCATGACCTGGCCGGCCTCGGCGACGGCGACCAGATCCTCCATCCCTGTGGCGAAGAGCGCGAAGGCCACCGCCATCTCGCCCGAATCCACCCGCTTTTCCAGTTCCGCCATGCCGCGCTTGCCGCCCACGAAGTCGATGCGCTTGTCCTTGCGCAGGTCCTTGATGCCCAGGACCGGGGTCAGCAGGCGGTCGGACAGGATGGAGACGTCGAGGCGCGCCACCGGGTCGGCGGGCGGCGGATTCTTCAGGCCCAGGCGGTACCACTGGCCCTTGAGGTACATGCCGAAGTCGCGCGCCTGGGCCGGCTTGGCGGGGCCGGACATCGGCTCGACGGTGAACTCGGCGTCCAAGGCCGCCAGGAAGGCGTCGCGGTCCATGCCGCCCAGGTCGCGGACCACGCGGTTGTAGTCGAAGATCTTCATCTCGGTGATAGGGAAGGTCACCACCAGGAAGCTCTGGGCGGCATCCGAGCCGGGGCGGGCGGCGGCGACCCGGCTGGCGGCGGCCGAGCGGTGGTGGCCGTCGGCGATGTAGAGCGCGGGCATGGCGTCGAAGGCTGCCACCACGCCGGCGATCAGCGCGTCGTCGTCCATGACCCACAGGGTGTGCTCGATGCCGTCGACGGCGGTCACCGCGTAGGCCGGCGCCTTGGCGGTGGTGGCGGCGACGGCGGCGGCGACATCCGGGTGGTCGCGGTGTGCCAGCAGCACCGGCCCGGTCTGGGCGTCGCAGGCCTCGATCTGGCGGACACGGTCGTCCTCCTTGTCGGGGCGGGTGAACTCGTGCTTGCGAATGCGGTTGGCGTCATAGGCCGCCACCGAGCCGCCACCCACCAGTCCGGTCTGCACGTGATCGCCCATCCGCAGGCGGTAGACGTAGAAGCACGGCTTGGCGTCGCGGACCAGCACGCCCTCGGCCACCATGCGGTCCAGGTTCTCGCGCGCCTTGGCGTAGACCCTGGGATCGTAGGGGTCGATGGTGGGGTCGAGGTCGATCTCGGGCTTGGAGATGTGCAGGAAGCTCCAGGGCTTGCCCTCGGCCAGCACGCGGGCCTCCTCCGACGACAGCACGTCATAGGGCGGCGCCGCCACCTCGGCAGCACGGGCGGGAGTGGGCCTGAGGCCGGCGAACGGGCGGAGAAGCGGCACGGACATGATGGACACTCCCTCTCTCTGCTTGGCTTTCAACCGGTGATAAAGCAGGGCGGAACCCCCGCCAAGCCGTCATTTTTCGCTGCACTTGCGAAATCGGAGGAGTTTCCGTACACCTTGGCGCCTTTTGTCTCTTGCATCTCCAAGGACCGCCCCCTCCATGGACCATGTGCTCACCCTGATCGCCGGGCCGGACGCCCCCGACCTCGACGACTCGGCCGTATCCGAGATCCGCTCCGCCATGAAGGCCCTGGGCGCCCACACGGCGCCTGCCGAGTGGTTGAGCCCGGGCCGGGCCTGCGACGTCCGCTTCGGCCACCTGGCGCCCGAGCAGGCCGACGCGGCCGCCGCCCGCGTGCTGGAGGGCTGGTCGGTGGACGTGGTGGCGCAACCGCTGGAGGGCCGTCGCAAGCTGCTGCTGGTGGCGGATATGGATTCCACCATGGTGGTGGGCGAGACCCTGGACGACCTGGCCGAGTTCGCCGGCCTCAAGGACCGCATCGCCGCCATCACCGCGCGGGCCATGAACGGCGAGATCGGCTTCGAGGACGCCCTGAAGGAACGCATCCGCCTTTTGGCCGGCCTGCCCGAAGCGACCCTGGAGGAGGCGTGGAAGACGGTGGAATACACCGGCGGCGCCCGCCGGCTGGTCCAGACCATGAAGGCGCACGGCGCCTATTGCGTTCTGGTGTCGGGCGGCTTCAGCTTCTTCACCGGCCGGGTGCGGGCCGAATGCGGCTTCGATATCGACCTGTCCAACCGCTTCATCTTCAAGGACGGCAGGCTGGCCGGCGTCGAGGAACCCATCCTCGGCCGCGAGGCCAAGCTGGCGACCCTGATCCGCACCGCCGCCGAGCGCAAGGTGCCTCTGGCCCTGGCGGCGGCGGTCGGCGACGGGGCCAACGACCTCGACATGCTGCGTGCCGCCGGCCTGGGCGTCGCGTTCCACGCCAAGCCGGTGGTCGCCGCCGAGGCCCGGGTGCGCATCGACCACGGCAACCTGACCGCGCTGCTCTATGCGCAGGGCTATCGCGACGACGAGATGGTGGGCTGATCGCCCACCCGTCACCCAGGCTTCTTCGGAAACGGAATCAGGTGTCCGGTGTCGTTGGCCGGTTCCTCGGCGTCGTCGCCGAGCAGGTCGGACAGGCGGGTCTCGGGCGGGCGGCGATGGAAATGGATCAGAGCGGCGCGGCCGCCCTTCCAATCCTCGACCTTCTCGATGCCGTAGGGCTCGAAGCCAAGGGCGGCGTACATCAGCAGGCCGGCGGCATTGGTGCTGTGGCACGACACCCGCACCTCGCGCACCCCGTGGGCGAAGCCCTTGGCGACCATCGCCTCGATCAGGTAGCGGCCGGCACCCTGGCCGCGCTCGCCGGGGGCGACCACCACGTTGCCGATGACGGCGAAGCGGCGGGGCTCGATCTTGACCAGGTTGGCGTAGGCCACCACCCGTCCGCCGCGCTCGACCACGGTGGGGTCATGCCGCTTGGCGGCGGCGTCCAGCAACGCTTCGGCGGTCAGCGGCCATCGCGCGGCGGGGAACATGAAGAACAGTTCCTCGGCGTCGCGGGGGAAGCCGCTGATGATCGGGGCGTCCTCGCGACGCAGGGGCCGGTGGCTAGAGTCCATGATCCACATTAATCCATATCCGCTCCGGCCCCAACCATCGGTATTGCATGCGTGCGGCCGCGGCCATCCGCACCCGCGCCACAGGCCCATGATCCTGTTGACAAGGCTAGGGTTCTCATACTTCCTATAGCGGCGGTGGGACAGCAATTGACGTTGACGGCCGTTCCCAACCACAGAGCCTGGCCTTCCCGCCTCGCTTCCTCGTGTTCGGGCCCTCCGATCCCGGCGCCGCCGCCGCGATCGTAGAACGTTATTGCGGCAGGGACCCTTTGACGAGCGAGAGCATGGACAAGAACCGAGTCATCATCTTCGACACCACCCTGCGTGACGGCGAGCAGTCGCCCGGCGCCTCGATGAATCTCGAGGAGAAGGTCAAGATCGCGCAGGTCCTGGAAGAGATGGGCGTCGACGTCATCGAGGCCGGCTTCCCCATCGCGTCGAACGGCGACTTCGAGGCGGTCCAGGCGGTGGCCCGCGTGGTCCGGAAGTCCACTGTCTGCGGCCTGGCCCGCGCCACCCGGGGCGACATCGAGCGGTGCGCCGAGGCCATCAAGCCCGCGCCGCGCAACCGCATCCACACCTTCATCAGCACCAGCCCCCTGCACATGAAGTACAAGTTGCAGATGGAGCCCGAAAAGGTGCTGGAGAAGGTCAGGGAGTCGGTGTCCTTCGCCCGCTCGCTGACCGACGACGTGGAATGGTCGGCCGAGGACGGCTCGCGCACCGAACACGATTTCCTGTGCCGCTGCGTCGAAACCGCCATCGCCGCCGGCGCCGGCACCATCAACATCCCCGACACCGTCGGCTACGCCGTGCCCGACGAATACGCGGCGCTGATCGCCATGCTGTTCGACCGCGTCCCCAACATCGACAAGGCCGTCATCTCGGTGCACTGCCACAACGACCTGGGCCTGGCGGTGGCCAACTCGCTGGCCGCCGTCGGCGCCGGCGCACGGCAGATCGAATGCACCGTCAACGGGCTGGGCGAGCGCGCCGGCAACGCCGCCATGGAAGAGATCGTCATGGCGCTGCGCACGCGCCCCGACCGCATGCCCTATGCCACCGGCATCAAGACCGAGTTGATCACCCGCGCCTCGCGGCTGGTGTCGGGCATCACCGGATTCGTGGTGCAGCCCAACAAGGCCATCGTCGGCAAGAACGCCTTCGCACACGAATCCGGCATCCATCAGGACGGCGTGCTGAAATGCGCCCAGACCTACGAGATCATGACCCCGGAATCGGTGGGGCTGCACCGCTCCAGCCTGGTCATGGGAAAGCACTCGGGCCGCGCCGCCTTCAAGGACAAGCTGCGCCAGCTGGGCTATGAGCTGGACGACGCCGCCATCGAGGACGCCTTCGTCCGCTTCAAGGATCTGGCCGACCGCAAAAAGGACATATTCGACGAGGATATCGTGGCGCTGGTCGACGACGCGGTGGTGCGCGACAACGACCGCATCAAGTTCCGCGCCCTCGAGGTCCTGTGCGGCACCCGGCATACTCCGCCGAAGGCCGAGCTGGAACTGGAGATCGACGGAGAGAGCAAGAGCATCAAGGCGACGGGCGACGGGCCGGTGGACGCGACCTTCAACTGCATCAAGGCGCTGGTTCCCCATGACGCGCGCCTGCAACTCTATCAGGTGCACGCGGTGACCCAGGGCACCGACGCGCAGGCCGAGGTAACGGTTCGTTTGGAAGAAGATGGCAAGACTGTCAACGGACAGGGCGCCGACACCGACACCATGGTCGCTTCCGCCCGCGCGTATGTGAATGCCTTGAACAAACTTTTGGTGAAGCGGCAAAAAACCGCTCCGGAGGCGCTCTCGGCCTGATATAAGGCCAGCGGCCGGACCACCACCGGGACGAATGGACAGATCAACGCTGATGTTGAGTGAGGGATGATGTTTCCGA
>JBFMHS010000209.1:0-2398 GCA_040751765.1 Pseudomonadota bacterium
CGTTGTGCACCCCGATCAGCGAATCGTGACCGGCCAGGCGGGTGATCTCGGACCGGCCCCGGGTGTTGTGAACCTGCGGTTCAGGGATGGCCACCTCCAACTCCACCGTTGGCGTCGTGTATGGATTGGCCGTTGGCGGGCATTCCGCACCGAACACGGGAGTAACTAAAGCCCCGACCAACGATGCGCACACGACTGATAGTGGATATTTGTTTTTCATTCGTAAGCCATTCATTTGTTCGGCTGCTCAATTCCCCTTCTACCCCGGAAAGGTTTGACTTAATCGTTCATACCCCTATCCTTTGTATTGGGTATTTCGGGCATGGGAACTCGGGGATTGGCCGAAAGCAATCACGACAAGCTCCTGGCGGAAGTGGACGCGCGGTTGGACGGCGCCGGAAACGCCCCCACCCTGCTGACCGTCACCCGCACCGCGATCGAGAGCGCCCTGCGGCGCGCCGGCGACCGCCCCCACCGGGACGCGACGCTGAAGGCCATCGAGCAGTATTTCGCCGCCTTCCCCGCCGACAGGATCGACCATCTGCGCGTCTTTTCCAAGAAGGCAATGCGGCTGGTGGTCCAGCAACGTGCCGGCCTGCCGACGGTGCGGGCGCTGAACACCAACCACCCGCTGCGCCGCCACAACGACGTCGCGCTGACCGACGCGGTGGCTGCCTCGGACATCGAGGAGCCCACCCGCATCGTCGAGGTGCCGCCGCCGCCGCCCGTCGTCTGCGACAGCTTCGAGGAGATGTTCCCCGCCGCCATCATCTGGCGGCTGCGGCAGGTCCTGACCTTCTTCCAGCGCCGCAATCCCGACCTCCAGCGGGAACTGCCGGTACCCTTCCTGCTGTCGCCCGATTTCGACGACCGCTTCCAGGCTGCTATTCGCGACCAGATCGCGCCGGCCATGTGGCGCCAGGGCCGCACCATCACCGTGCTGGGCACCCAGCGCAAATGGCAGCGGGCCTCGACCATCGATTTCTGGGCCTTCGTCGCCGAGGACCCGAAGCGGCGCGAGCGCGTCGTCACCGTCTGGGACGCCGCCTGGACCGCGCTGCGTCAGCAGCGGACCGCCCGCGAGGACAAGGCCACCGGCCGGTTCCGCGAGGTTTGGCTGGCCCTGCCGGCACTCAAGGAACTGCGCGAGCGGTTGGCGCCACCCACCCCGCAGGCCTATGACATGCCGCCGGTCCGCAACCGTGAGCTGGAGCTGTTCAACGCGCTGCTGTTCGAATTCAATACCCTGGCGCTCGAAAGCGCCTGGACCAAGCTCCGCCAGATCTACGAGCAGGAGATGGACCGGCGCTGGTACCAGGACAAGGCCCGCCAGGGCGCGCTGCGGGATTCGCTGCTCGGGGTGTTCGAGGACCTGCCCGACAGCTCGGGCGAGTTCATGGCCATCTTGTGCTATTTCAACTTCCCCAACATGAACCTCAACTTCCTCGAGCGCTTCACCCACAACAAGGGCTCGAACGAGGCGGAGCGCCGCCAGAAGGTGCCCTATCTGATGCGTTTCCTGGACCACGAGCGGGTGCCGGAGATCCGCCGCCAGGAGATGGAGACCGAGCGCCTGCGCCGGGAGGCGCTGAAGGTCCGCAAGGCGTCTTGATTTTTCACTTTTCCAAGCAGCAGCGCGCGGGGATACTCCCGCCATGCCGAAGATCGCCACCTGGAACGTGAACTCCGTCAAGGCCCGCCTGCCCAACGTGCTGGACTGGCTGGCCGAGGCCCGCCCCGACGTCCTGCTGCTGCAGGAGATCAAGTGCCAGGACGAGGGTTTCCCCTTCCTGGAGTTCGAGACCGCCGGCTACCGCGCGGCCGTGCACGGGCAGAAGAGCTACAATGGCGTCGCCATCCTTTCGCCGCACCCCATCGCCGACGTGGTGCGCGGACTGCCCGAGCCCGACGGCGACGACCAGTCGCGCTACATCGAGGCCACGGTGGCCGGCTACCGGGTGGCGTCGCTGTACCTGCCCAATGGCAATCCCGCGCCCGGTGACAAGTTCGACTACAAGCTGCGGTGGATGCGCCGCCTGATCACCCATGCCAGGGCGCTGCTGGACGCCGAGCGGGCCTTCGTGCTGGGGGGCGACTACAACGTCTGCCCCACCGACATCGACGTTTACGATCCTCCCAACTGGCGGGGCGACGCGTTGTGCCGGCCCGAAAGCCGGGCCCTGTTCCGCGAACTGTCGCATCTCGGCCTGACCGACGCCTTCCGCGCGCTCCATCCCGACGAACCCCACCGCTACTCGTTCTGGGACTACCAGGCCGGCGCCTGGCAGCGCGACCTGGGCCTGCGGATCGACCACCTGATGCTGTCGCCCCAGGCCGCCGACCGGTTGCTCGCCTGCGACATCGACAAGGCCCCGCGCCCGCGCGGGGCCTTGTCGAT
>JBFMHS010000021.1:0-7842 GCA_040751765.1 Pseudomonadota bacterium
TGGCGCCGGTGGTGGTGGTGTCGGCGCTGGGGGTGCTGGCCGCCCTGGTCCTGCCGTCGGCCGAGTACACCCGCCTGCGGGCGCCGTTCCAGCTGCTGGTGATGGCCATGCCGGTGATCGGCACCGGCATCCTGGCGCTGGCGGTATGGCGCCGGCGCGTCGGGGCGGGATGGATGCTGGCCGGCAGCTCCGCCTTCCTGGCCACGGTGATCAACGACTCGCTGCATTACCAGCGCGTCATCGAATCGACCGACCTGTCGTCGCTCGGCTTCGCGGCCTTCGCCATGGCCTATTCGGCGGCGCTGGCGCTGCGCATGTTCCGCTCGGAGCAGGACGCCACCCAGCGCCTGGAACAGGCCAACCGCGCGCTGGAGCAGCGGGTGCTGGAGCGCACCGCCTCGTTGGCTCAGGCCAAGGCTGCGGCCGAGGGGGCCAGCCGCGCAAAGAGCGAATTCCTGGCGGTGATGAGCCACGAGATCCGCACCCCCATCCACGGCTGGGCCGGGCTGACCGAGTTGCTGGCGCAGACACCGTTGACCGAGCAGCAGCGCGGCTACGTGCGGTTGTTGCGGCGGACCGCCGACGACCTGGGGCTGCTCCTGGGCGACATCCTCGACATGGCGCGCATCGAGACCGGCCGGTTCAAGGTCGAGCGGTTGCCTTTCGACCTGTCACGGCTGATCGAGGAGCTGGCCGAGCTCGGACGCGAGCAGGCGCGCGCCCATGGTCTGGCCTTCGAGCTGAGCGTGGAGCCCGGCGTGCCGGTCTCGGCGCTGGGCGACCCCGCCATCGTCCGGCGCATCATCGCCAATTTCCTCGACAACGCCGCCAAGTTCACCGAGCGCGGCGACATCGGCCTGGAGGTGGCGCTGGCTGGCGCCGACACCGTCCGTTTCAGCGTCAGCGACACCGGCTGCGGCATTCCGGTCGACCGCCGCGAGGAACTTTTCACCGCCTTCACCCAGATGGACACCTCGACCCATCGCCGCCATGGCGGCTCGGGCATCGGCCTGGCGCTGTGCCGGCGGCTGGCCGAGCTGGCCGGCGGCGCCGTGGGGGTCGACAGCACCCCCGGGGTCGGCAGCACCTTCTGGTGCGAGCTGCCGCTGCCGGCGGCGGCGCCCGCCTCCTCCGTGGCGCGCGACCGGCACCGCCGTGCCCTGCCCAAGGGTCTGAGGGTGCTGATCGCCGACGACGTGGCGCTGAACCGGCTGGTGCTGCGCGGTTTCCTCACCGCCGCCGGCTGTGTGGTCGACGAGGCGGAGGACGGCGCCCAGGCCATCGACATGGCGGCCGGCGGCCGGTACGGGCTGATCGTGCTCGACCTGCGCATGCCCGGCACCGACGGTTTCGCGGCCGCCCGTGCCATCCGCGGCGGCGAGGAGCGGATGGGGCTGGCCCGCGTGCCCATGGCGGCGCTGTCGGCCGGCGCCGCCGCCGAGGACCGCCGCATGGCCTTGGACGCCGGTTTCGACGTCTTCCTCGGCAAGCCCATCGAGCGCGACGAGCTGCTGGGGGAATTGGCCCTGCTGCTGCCCGGCCCGGAGAATGATTCCGAGCCGCCGCCGCCCATGCCGCCGGCAGGGCTGGAGCACCTGATGCCGCTGTTCGTCGCCGAGATGGACAAGGATGCCCGCCGACTTGGCGACATCCGCCATGGCCCTCGCGCCGAGCTGGCCGAATTCGCCCACGCCATGCGCGGCAAGGCCGGCATGTTCGGCGAGGAGGTCCTCTACCAACTGCTGACCCGGCTGGAGACCGGGGCCGAGGAGGCGTCGGAGCAGGAGATCGAGGAAATCGTGGGTCTTGTGATTGAACGGGCCGGCCAACTCAAGGTATATGACCCGGGTATACACCCGGTGTCGCCATGAAGATCACCCAGTTCACCGACTTTTCCCTGCGCCTGCTTCTCTACCTGGCCCGCCACCGGGACCGGGTGTGCACGGTGCGCGAGGTGGCCGAATTCTACTGCATCTCCGCCGAGCATCTGAAGAAGATCGTCCGCCGCCTGTCGGAGCTGGGCTACATCCAGACGGTGCGGGGCAAGCACGGCGGCCTGAGGCTGGCGCGCGAGCCGTCGGAGATCAATCTCGGCCGGCTGATGCGCGAGGAGGAGAACCTGCAACTGCTTCCGTGCTCCGAGGGAGCGTCGCAGGACTGCCCGATCCCGGACTGCAAGCTGCGCGGCGCCGTGGACCGGGCGCTATCGGCATTCCTGGCGGTGCTGGACAAGGAGACCCTGGCCGACCTGGTGTGACGGTCAGGCGCCGGCTTCGGCGCACAGCCGGCGCAGCGAGCCGACATCGTCGATGCGCACGGCGTTGCCCTCGGTGCGCACGCCCATCTCGCGCAGGCGGGCCAGCACGCGCGACAGGCTCTCGCGGCGGATCCCCACCCGCGAGGCCAGGACCTCCTTGTTGAACGGCAGTGCCACCAGCGCCTCGCCCTCGCGGGCGTCGGTCAGCGCCAGCAGGAACTCGGCCACCCGCTGCCACGGCGGCTGCACCTTCAGGTGCCAGATTTCTCCCGACAGCCGCTGGTGCCAGCGGGTCAGCGCCGACAGCATGCGATAGGCCACGGCATGGTCCTGGCGCAGGGTGGAGACGAAGGCCTTGCGGCCGACCCGGATCAGGGTGGCGTCCTCGATCACCTCGGCGTGCAGCGGGAACACCCCCATGGACAGCATGGCAGCCTCGCCGAACGAGGACACCGGGGTGAACACCTCGACGATGCTCTCGCGGCCGTCGGGGGTCAGGGCGAACAGCTTCACCTGTCCGTCGAGCACGATGTAGAAGCAGTCCGAGGTGGTGCCGGCCGAGAACAGCAGGGTGCGGCGCTCGCAGGCCAGGGCGGTGGCGTCGGCCATCAGCCGTTGCAGCACGTCGCGTTCCAGGCCATCGAACAGCGGCAGGCTCATGATCAGCTCGGCCAGGGCCGGTCCGGTCGCGCGATGGCGCGGCAGGGCGTTGGCGGGGCGGGTGCAGTTGGGCTTGGGCACCAGGCAGAGCGGCCGGCAGGGGCAGGTCATGCGTAGCCTCCCTCGCTGACTAGGTCCACCGCCTCGGCCAGGCGGCGCAGCACCGCCACGTCGGCGATGGCGACGCGGTCGCCGCGCCCGGTTTCGACTCCCAGCTCGCGCAGCTTGGCGAAGGCCCGCGACAGGGTCGCCGGCTCCATGCCCAGCCGGTCGGCCAGCAGGCGCTTCTCGAAGGGCAGGTGAACAACCGCCTTGCCCGCCTCGATGCCGGCCAGTTCCGACAGGTAGCTGGCCAGGCGCTCGGTGGTGGATTGCAGCTTGAGTTCGGTGATTTCCTTGACCTGGCCGCGCAGGCTACCGGCCATGGCGGCGATCATGCCCAGCGCGGTGTCGAAATTGGCGTCGAGATAGCGGTGCAAGCGGTCGGCGGCGACCATCGCCGCCCGCACCGGCTCGACCACGCGGGCGGTGGCGGCGTGACGGCCGCCGGGCGTGATGGCGTCGGCACCGACGGTTTCGCCCTGGCCCAGCCGGGCGACGACTTCTGGCGGATGGCCCGGCCGCTCGATCACCAGTTCGACGGCGCCGGCCAGCAGCACCATCAGCGTCGACGCCTCGTCGCCTTGCCCGAAGATGCGGGCGCCGGCCGGCAGATCGACCGTGGCCGGGTCGTCCAGCATGCCGGGAAGGTCGGCGGGCGGCACCATCTCGAACAGCGGTGTCCGCCGCAATGCTCCCAAGGCCTCGGAACTCATGTCCCCCTCCGTGGCGCATGTGCGCGACGGGAATGGAACCGGAATCCCCCTGGTCGCATCCTTGACGTTGGTTAAGGGCGATTTGCCTTTGGTCAATCCGAACCCGGGAAATCACGCGCCTGGACACCAGGCATAGGACTTCTGGAATAAAAAGGACCCCGGGGGAAACCCCCGGGGTCCAGTGAGGTCGGCGCCTTGTGGGTGCCTTAGTAGATGTCGTGCTGGGTGTTCTTGACGTTGAACTTGCCGGTCGGGGTGATCAGCTTCGGATCCTTGATCACGGTCTTCAGCTTGCGGGTCTTGTCGTCGATCACCACGATGGCCGAGGGGTCGGTCTTACCGGCCCAGATCGAGAACCAGATCTCGTCACCCTTCTCGTTGTACTCGCCGTGGACGACGCGCTTGACCGCCTTGGTCTCGGGCAGGCCCGCCATCTTGGCGACGTTGATCACCTCGGGACCCTTGTCCAGGTTGTTGATGTCATAGACGGTGACCGATTCGGCCAGCTCGCGCTCGGGCATCAGGGGCGCGTCGGCCCACAGGTTGGACGAGGCGGGGTGGGTCTTGACGAACAGCGAACCCGAACCGTGGTTCTTCAGTTCCTCGACCACCTTCCAGGCGTACTGCGGGTGCTTCTCCGGATCAGTGCCGATCAGGGTGATCACGTCCGCGCCCAGGTGCGAGGTCGCCCACACCGGACCGTACTTCGGATGGTTGAAGTTGGCGCCGCGGCCCGGATGCGGCTTGGCCTTGGTGTCGACCAGGGCGGCGAGCTTGCCTTCCTTGGTGTCGACCACGGCCACCTTGTTCGACGCGTTGGCGGCCACCAGGAAGTAGCGCTTGGACGCGTCCCAGCCGCCGTCATGCAGGAACTTGGCGGACTCGATGGTGGTTTCCTTCAGATTCTTAATGTCGGTGTAGTCGACCAGCTTGATCAGGCCGGTCTCCTTCACGTTGATCACCCACTCGGGCTTGATCTGCGAGGAAACGATCGAGGCCACGCGCGGCTCGGGGTGGTATTCGCCGTCCACGGTGTTGCCGCGGGTCGAGACGATCTTGAGCGGCTCCAGGGTCTGGCCGTCCATGATCACGTACTGCGGCGGCCAGTACGAGCCGGCGACGGCGTACTTGTCCTCGTAGCCCTTGAACTTCGAGGTGTCGACCGAGCGGGCGTCCATGCCGGTCTTGATGGTGGCCACCACCTGCGGCTTTTCCATCCACAGGTCGATCAGGTCCAGCTTGCCGTCACGGCCGATGACGTAGACATAGCGGCCCGAATAGGACAGGCGCGAGATGTGCACGGCGTAGCCGGTCTTGACGATGTTCCAGATCTTCTTGGTGTCGCCGTCGACCAGGGCGACCTCGCCGGTGTCACGCAGGGTGACCGAGAAGACGTTGTCGAGGTTGACGTTGTTCATCTTCTTGGTCGGCCGCTTCTCGGGCGGCACGATCACCTTCCACGACGCCTTCATGTCCTTCATGCCCCACTCGGGCGGAGCATCCGGCTGCATCTGGATGTAGGTGGCCATGTTCTTGATTTCATCCTTGGTCAGGATGTCATCGAAGTTGACCATGCCACCGTCGGTGCCGTTGGTGAGGATCTTCTCCAGACGGGTCTGGCCCAGCTTCTGGGTGGCAGCCGGCTCGAGGTTCTTGCCAGTGGCGCCCTTGCGCAGCACGCCGTGGCAACCGGCGCAGCGTTCGAAGTAGATCTTGGCGCTGGCGGCCTTGGCCTCCGGCGAGAGGGTCGGCTCCGCCGCACCCGCCGCCGTCCCCACGACGAACGGGATTGCCGAGAGCAACAAGGCATTCCTAAGTCCCTTCCACATCCTGAACCTCCAGTTCTTATGGACCGCCGTGCTCCCCCCGTGGGGCCAGCGTATCGTCCCGGCAGGATGGGCGGGTTTGGAACTGTTATCTTTAACCAAAGTCAAATGGCGGGGGCGAAAAGTATCCGGCCACGAAATGGCCTCCTCAAATTGACCAAGGTCACAAAGCCGGCGGAAGGGCTTGGCATAGGGTTCCGGCCGTCGGCAGGCGGGTGGTCCGTTTGCCCAACGTCAAGTTCAGCCCCGAAAGCCCATGCTAACCATCGGGGCATTGGTTGGAGAGAGGAGACCTTCGGGGTAGCGCCATGCCTGAGAAGCCATCATTCTTCCGCCGTCTCTCGAAGACGAAGATTCTTGGCGCATCCCTTGTCGGAGCCGCCGTTCTTTTCGTGGGTGGCATCGTTTTCTGGGGTGGATTCAATACCGCCATGGAAGCCACCAACGAGATGAGCTTCTGTATTTCCTGTCACGAGATGGAAAACAACGTCTACCGGGAATACACGAAGACCATCCACTACTCGAACAGGTCGGGTGTCCGCGCCACCTGCCCCGACTGCCATGTCCCCAAGGACTGGGTCCACAAGGTGATCCGCAAGATCAAGGCCAGCGGCGAGCTGTACCACAAGGTCATGGGCAGCGTGGACACGCCCGAGAAGTTCGACGCCAAGCGGCTGGAACTGGCCAAGCGCGAGTGGCGCCGCATGAAGGCGAGCGATTCGCGTGAGTGCCGAAACTGCCATGCCTTCGACGGCATGAATCCCGAGGCCCAGAAGCCCCGGGCCCGCAAGCAGCACGAGAACGCGGTCGAGGACGGCATGACCTGCATCGACTGCCACAAGGGCATTGCCCACACGCCGGTCGAGGACCGGATGACCGAAGAGGAAGCCAAGGAGTTCGAACCATGAGCCAGAGGAACGCTTTCACGTTGGGGGTGGCCGCGCTCGCCCTCGGACTGGTCCCCGCGGCCGCCTTCGCCGCCCCTGACTGGAGCAAGGTCCCCGAGGTCGAGACGGTGCTGCTCTATCCCGGCCAGACGTCGCTGGAATGGGTGATGAACGGCCCCGACCACGGCGGCGCCCGCTCCTTCGTCAAGAAGGGCGACCGCTGCGCCGACTGCCATGTGGGCGAGCAGGCCGACATGGGCACCAAGATGGTGACCGGCAAGAAGGCCGAGAAGCAGGTCATCCCCGGCAAGCGGCCGGCCATTCCGCTCAAGGTCAAGGCGGCCTTCGACGCCACCAACCTGTACATGCGCTTCGAGTTCCCGGCGGGCTCGCACGCTCCGGTCCCCTTCGCCAAGGACGGCAAGATGGATCCGGAGAACGAGATCAAGTTCGCCATGATGATCAGCCCCGAGAAGGGCCACGACCTGCAGCAGCGCGCCGGCTGCTGGAGCACCTGTCACGACGACAACCGCGACATGCCCAGCGCCCCCGACAAGGCCAAGCTGGCGGCCGTCAAGGGCATCGACACCTCGGCCGGCTACGTCACCAAGTACTCGGTGGACAGCCGCACCGCGCTGGTCACCTCGGGCGACGTGCGCGGCAGCTTCGACAAGCTGAAGCCGGCGGCCGACCTCGACGCCCTGCTCAAGAACGGCGGCTTCATGGACCTGCTGCGCTGGAAGTCCAAGGGCAACGTCTCCGAGGACGGCCACATCGCCGCCGAGCGCGTGATGAAGGGCGGCCAGGGCGTCCAGTTCGACGGCAAGAAGGAAGGCAATAAGTGGGTCGTGACCATGACCCGCAAGCTGGCTTCCACCGCCCCGGGCGACGTCTCGATGGAGCCGGGCAAGGCCTACACCGTCGGCTTCGCCGTGCATGACGACCATGTGGACGGCCGCTTCCACCACGTGTCGGTGGACGTGAAGCTGGGCCTTGGCGCCGACGGCGACATCAAGGCGGTGAAGCAGTGATGTGAGGCGGCGGGGAAGAGGAGGACGTGATGCGCGCATCGACCAGGTCGGCCACGCTCGCGGCGTTCCTTTTCCTCGCCGTCGGTCCCGCCCACGGCGGCGAGACGGTGCGGGTCGACATCGACACGTATCTGTTCACGCCGAACGTGGTGCGGGTCAAGCCGGGCACGACGGTCGAATGGCTGAACGGGGAGAAACGGACCAGCCATTCCGTCCTGTTCGAGGGAGGCGAGGAGAGCGACCGCCTGTTCCCGGGCGAAAGCTTCCGCAAGACCTTCGACACACCCGGCCGGTATCCCTACACCTGCGGCCCCCATCCGGAAATGAAGGGTGTCGTGGAGGCGGTTCCTTAACGCCCTGACGGGG
>JBFMHS010000210.1:0-5573 GCA_040751765.1 Pseudomonadota bacterium
CGCGACTATCTCGGCGACAACGATCCGCACCGGCCGGCGGTTGGCTCGGTGGTGATCTGGACCGATGCAACCGCGGCCTTTCGCGAATTCAAGCAGGGTCAGCTGTTCAACATCGTCTACGGCGTTTTCGGCTTCATCCTGGTGGAGAGCATCCTGTGGGCCGCGATGCGCTTCGGCGAGGGGCGGCTGCGGGCCGAGCTGGCCAGGGCCACCGAGGCCCACCGCGCCGCCGCCGAGCGCAACCGCGCCATCCTCGACGCGGCGGCGGAAGGCATCTACGGCATCGACCGCACTGGCCGGACCAGCTTCGTCAACCGCGCCGCCTCGGAAATGGTGGGGTGGGACCCCGCCGAGATCGTCGGCCGCCCCCATCACGCCCTCATCCATCACACCGCCGCGAGCGGCGGGCCTTATCCCGAGGCCGACTGTCCGATCCTGGCGACCCTGGCCGACGGCGATGTCCGCTCGGTGTCGGGCGAGGTGTTCTGGCGCAAGGACGGCGGCGCCTTTCCGGTCGACTACGTGGTCGGGCCGCTACGTGGTGGTGACGGCCGGATCGAAGGCGCCGTGGTGGTGTTCCGCGACGACACCGAACGCCTGCGGGCGCGGCGCGAGATCGAGGAGAAGGCGGCGGCGCTGGAAGCCTCGAACCACGAGCTGGCGCAATTCGCCTCGGTGATCTCCCACGACCTCCAGGCGCCGTTGCGCATGGTGGTTTCGTATCTCGGCCTGATCCAGCAGAAGCTCGGGGGAAGCCTCGACGATGAAGCCCGCGAGTTCCTGGGCTTCGCCATCGGCGGCGGCAAGCGGATGTCGGCGATGGTCCGCGACCTGCTCGCCTATTCCCGCGTCGGCCGGGACCGGGTGGAGGTGGAATCGGTCGACCTGCGCGAGGTGGTGGAGACCGTGCTCGGCGACCTGTCGCTGCCCATCGAGGACTGCGGGGCCATCATCGAGGTCGCCCCCGGCCTGCCCACGGTCACCGGCCGTGGCGGCGACCTGATGCGGCTGGTGGAGAATTTGGTGACCAACGCGCTGAAATATCGCCATCCCGACCGCCCGCTGCGGATCAGCATCGCCGCCGTCCGCCTGGGCACGGGCTGGCGGATCGACGTCACCGACAACGGCCTTGGCATCCCGGCCGACCAGCGTGAGCGGGTGTTCGGCTTCTTCCAGCGCGTCGGACGCAGCCCCGACGAGGAAGGTTCGGGCATCGGCCTGGCCATCGCCCGCAAGATCGCCGGCCAGCACGGCGGCCGCATCTGGGTCGAGGACGGGCCGGGCGGCGAGGGATGCCGGTTCTCCTTCACCCTGCCGGCGGCCTGAGCCATGGACGACGCCATTGGCCTGGTGCTGCTGGGGGTGCCCTTGGTCTATGCCGGGGCGCAGCTGCTGATGATCCGCCGGACGGACGGCGGCTGGCGGGTGGCGGCAGGACTGCCGCTGGTGCCCTGGGTGTTGTGGGCGCTGTGGCTGGCGTTCGACTTGCTGCGCGACCCCACCTCCCACAACCTGTTCCCGTTCGAGATCCTGGTCGGGTCGTCGCTGTCGCTGCTGTATCTGGGCATCGTGGCGGTGGCGCGGGGAGCGTTCGGGCGGTGACGTAAAGAAACCCCGGGGCGTCGCCGTCCCGGGGCCCAGGTTGACCGCGCTACCGACGATCAGCGGGTCAGGTCGAAGGAGATGTCGGACGAGTCGTCCAGCGTCTCGAAAACGCGGTCCAGGATTTCCACCAGCACCCGCAGCGCGCCCTGGTAGCCCATGGTCGGGAAGCGGTGGTGGTGGTGACGGTCGAAGATGGGGAAGGTCAGCCGGATGAAGGGGATGCCGGTGTCCTTCTCCAGGTACTTGCCATAGCTGGAGCCGATCAGGAAGTCGCTGGGCTCGGTGAACAGCAGCGAGCGCAGGTGCCACAGGTCCTTGCCGGCCCACACCTGGCCCTGGGCACCGAAGGGCGAGGACGCGAACAGCGCCTTCATCTTCTCTTCCCAGTCCTTGCCGCCGTTGGTGGCCAGGCAGTGCTTGGGCTCGCAGCCCATCTCCATCAGGAAGGCGGCCATGGCATAAACGAAGTCCGGGTCGCCGAAGATGGAGAAGGTCTTGCCGTGCAGCCAGGCCTGGCTGTCGGCGATGGCGTCGACCAGACGGCCGCGCTCCTTCTCGATGCTCTCGGGGATGGCCTTGCCGGAAATCTCCGAGATCTTCATCAGCAGGGCGTCGGTGGCCGAGATGCCCATGGGATAGTGGAACGAGGCGGTCGGGATGCCCTTGGAGCCGCAGTATTCCAGGGTCTTCTCGGTGCAGTAGTTTTGCAGCGAGATGACGGCCTTGGCATTGATGGCGGCGCGCACGTCGTCGAGCTTGGTGCCGCCGTCATACATGCGGTAGGTGCCGTCGGACGGCGTGTCGTAGACGTCGGAGACGTCGCTGATCAGGGTGTAGGACACGCCCATCTCGTCCAGGTAGCGCTTGAGCTCGCGGTTGTTGGCGACCGCGTAGCCGTCGAAGCCGGGAATGATGCCGATGGTCTCGCCGGGGGTGCGGGCCTTGACGCCCTCACGCTCCCAGAAATAGTGGAGGATGCCCTTGACCATGTTGTCGTAGCCGGTGGTATGGCTGCCGACGAAGGACGGGGTATGGGCGAAGGGGACCGGGAAGTCGGTGGGCACCGACTCCTTTTCCTTCGAGGTGGCGATGAAGGCCGACAGGTCGTCGCCGATGACTTCCGCCATGCAGGTGGTCGACACCGCGATCATCTGGGGCTTGTACAGCGTGTAGCAGTTGTTGAGGCCCTCGACCAGGTTGTTGAGGCCGCCGAACACCGCCGCGTCCTCGGTCATCGAGTCGGCGACACAGGGCACCGCCTCCTTGAAGTGACGCGCGAGGTGCGAGCGGAAATAGGCGACGCAGCCCTGCGAGCCGTGGACGTAGGGCAGGGTGCCCTCGAACCCGGCCGAGGCGAACACCGCGCCCAGCGGCTGGCAGGCCTTGGCGGGGTTGATGACCGCGACCTCGCGGGCGAAGTTCTTCTCGCGGTACTCCATGGTCTTGGTGTAGTCGGCCTGCTTGGCGACCTCGTCGTCGGACGGGCGGCACTCGAAGGCGGCCTTCTTGTTCGCGAAGAGCTCCTTGTATTCGGGCTCCTGGAACAGGGTAACGTGGTCTTTGACCTTGTCGGCGCTCTGCGGCATGGCAGTTCTCCTTGAGCCTCCCCGCGCCCCCGTCTTGTGGGCGTCACGCGGGGAGGGGAATGTTCACGCGATCAATCTCAGGCCGCCTTCCAGGGGGCCTTGAACTTGCTCCAGACCGGGCTGTTGACGGCCATGTCCATGTCGCGGGCGAAGATGGCGAAGCCGTCGTAGCCGTGATAGGGCCCCGAGTAGTCCCAGGAGTGCATCTGGCGGAAGGGCACGCCCATCTTCTGGGTGGCGTACTTCTCCTTGATGCCGGAACCCACCAGGTCGGGTCGGATCTTTTCGATGAACTTCTCCAGCTCGAAGCCGGTGACGTCGTCGTAGATCAGCGTGCCGTCCTTCATGTAGTGGGTGGTGCGCTGGTAGTCGTCGTTGTGGGCGAACTCGTAGCCCGAGCCGACGATCTGCATGCCCAGGTCCTCGTAGGCGGTGGCCACGTGGCGGGGGCGCAGGCCGCCCACGTACAGCATGACCTTCTTGCCTTCCAGGCGCGGCTTGTAGCGGGCGATGACCGCGTCCACCAGCGGCTGGTACTTGGCGATGACCCGTTCGGCGCCTTCCTTGATCTTGTCGTCGAACTGCGCGGCAATCTTGCGCAAGGAGTCGGCGATCTGGGTCGGGCCGAAGAAGTTGTACTCAACCCACGGGATCGAATACTTCTCTTCCATGTGCCGGCAGATGTAGTTCATCGACCGGTAGCAGTGGATCAGGTTGAGTTTGGCCTTTGGGGCGCGCTCCATCTCGGCCAGGGTGGCGTCGCCGGACCACGAGCCGATGACCCTGAGGCCCATCTCCTCGAGCAGCTTGCGCGAAGGCCAAGCGTCGCCGCCGATGTTGTAATCGGCGATCAGGTTGACGTCGTAGGGGCCGGTCTCCCATTCCGCCTTCGACTTGTCGAGCACCCAGTCGCGCACGGCGTCGTTGGCGATGTGGTGGCCCAGCGACTGCGACACACCGCGGAAGCCCTCGCAGCGCACCGGAACCACGGTCTTGCCGATCTCCTTGGCGCCCTTCTTGGCCACCGCCTCGATGTCGTCGCCGATCAGGCCGATCGGGCATTCCGACTGGACGGTGATGCCACGGTTGAGCGGGAACAGGTCGTCCAGCTCCTTGATCATCTTCTCCAGGTTCTTGTCGCCGCCGAAGACGATGTCGCGTTCCTGGAAGTCGCTGGTGACCTGCATGGTCACGAAGCTGTCGATGCCCACGGTGCCGGTGAAGTAGTTGCGGCGCTGCGACCACGAGTACTGGCCGCAGCCGACGGGGCCATGGCTGATGTGGAGCATGTCCTTGATCGGACCCCACACCACGCCCTTCGAGCCGGCATAGGCGCAGCCACGGATGGTCATGACGCCGGGGACCGACTTGACGTTGGACTTGACGCCGCACGACGAGGCGCCGGCGTCGTCGGTCTTGACCACGCCCAGGTGGCGGGCGCGCTTCTTGGCCGATTTCTCGGGGTACTGCTCAAGCACCTCCTTGATCAGGGCCTCGTGGAAGGCGGTGTCGTTGGTGTAATCGAGGCTCATCTGCCCCTCCTTTTCACGAGTTCCCGAGGTCTCAGCCGGCGCTGCACATGGTGCGTTCCTTGGCCTGCAACTCGGCCAGCTGCTGCTCGTCGGTCTTCATGATGCCGAACTCGATCAGCATGTCCTCCAGCTCCTCCATGGTCACCGGGGTCGGGATGGTGCCCTTGCCGGCATTGGCATGGATCTTGGTGGCGAGCTGGCGGTACTCCTCGGCCTGCTGGCAGTCCGGCTTGTACTGGAGGACGGTCTGGCGGCGCAGCTCGGCGTGCTGGACGACGTTGTCGCGCGGCACGAAGTGGATCAGCTTGGTGTTGATGCGGGTGGCCAGCGCCTCGGCCAGCTCGATCTCGCGGTCGGTCTGGCGCTCGTTGCAGATCAGGCCGCCCAGGCGCACACCGCCGGAGCCGGCGTATTTCAGGATGCCCTTGGCGATGTTGTTGGCGGCGAACAGCGCCATCATCTCGCCGGACATGACGATGTAGATTTCCTGGGCCTTGTTCTCGCGGATCGGCATGGCGAAGCCGCCGCACACCACGTCACCCAGCACGTCGTAGGACACGTAGTCGACGTCGTCGTAGGCGCCGTTCTCCTCGAGGAAGTTGATGGCGGTGATGACGCCGCGGCCGGCGCAGCCGACGCCCGGCTCGGGGCCGCCCGACTCGGTGCACTTGATGCCCTTGTAGCCGATCTTCATCACGTCCTCGAGCTCCAGGTCCTCGACCGAGCCGGCCTTGGCAGCCAGGTGGAGAACGGTGTCCTGCATCTTGGTGTTGAGGATCAGGCGGGTGGAGTCGGCCTTGGGGTCGCAGCCGACGATCAGGATCTTCTGGTCCATCTCGACCAGGGCGGC
>JBFMHS010000211.1:0-4560 GCA_040751765.1 Pseudomonadota bacterium
TGCGAAGGCGCGGGCGAAATTGTCGGCGCCTTCGCATCTCTGGGGCTGGAGGAGGGGGCCGTCGCCGGCATCTTGCATGCGGAAACCGCCCAGCCGCTGGCACGGGCGCCGACCCTGCCGGACCTTCATCGGCAGAACGCGTCGCGGTCCCGGTTGTTCCTGCAGCTGCTGCCGCGCGCGGCGGCCGGAACCTATACCGGCGCCTCGGCTCTGGAGGGGGTCGAGCGGCTGTGCGCCTACCGCAGGCTCGACGGCTACCCGGTGGTGGCGATTGTCGGCGTGGCCCGCCGTGCGGTGTTGGAGGCGTGGTCGCGGCGGCTGATGATCACTGCCATGATCGCCGTGGTGCTGGCGGCGCTGGTGATGCTGCTGGGCCGCCGTGTGATCGGGGCGACGGCGGCCACCGCCCGGGCCAACGACATGCTGCGGCAGGCCGTGTCGGACCGCAACCTGCTGCTGTCCGAGGTCCACCACCGGGTCAAGAACAACCTCCAGATCATCCAGTCGCTGCTGACCATGGAATCCCTGGGGGCGCCCGAGACGTCGCGGTCGGGCTACGAGGACAGCCTCAAGCGCATCCAGGCCATGAGCATGGTCCACGAACTGCTCTACCAGTCCGGTGATTTCGGCGCCATCCGCTGCCGGGAATACCTGGAGCGGCTGTGCGGCCTGCTGGTCGGAGAGCAGCCGGGGGTGACGCTGACGGTGGACGGCGACGACGCGGTGCTGGACATCGACCGCGCGGTGCCCTTCGCCATGGCGGTCAACGAGATCGTCTCCAACGCGCTCAAGCACGGTTTCGCCGGTGGGCGGGGCGGATGCCTGGCGGTGCGGCTGCGCCATCGTGGCGGCGAACTGACGGTGACCGTCGCCGACAACGGTGCCGGCTTGCCCGCCGGCTTCGAGCCTGGCAAGACCACCAGCCTGGGCACCCGTCTGCTGCTGGGGCTGGCCGATCAGCTGGGCGGCAGGGTCGAGTTCGAGAACGCCGCCGGCACCACGGTGCGGCTGACCTTCCCGCTCGACTGACGGCTTCCCAGGGCCACCGCCGTCACCATGGTCGCCATGAACATCATGATGGCGGCGGCGTTGGCCAGGCCGCCGGCGGCGCGCAGCGCCTCGATCCCTGCCAGGTCACCGGCCAGCCGGGCGGCCAGCGAGCCGTGCAGGACCACCAGCGGCAGGTAGAATGCCGGGCCGTAGGCGACCCGGGCCCCGATCACCGCCGGCACGATGATCGGCCCATGGCCGAACACCATGGAGAACACGAAGCCCACGAACAGGGCGTGCAGGGTGGCGTCGTAGACCGGGCCGGCCAGGCCGGCGTCCAGTTGCGGCGCCAGCATGCCGGCCACCCACAGCCAGCCGTAGCCCGACAGCAGGCAGACCGCCACGTACCGGGTCAGGCCGGTCTGGCGGATGGTGCGGCGGGCGACGTCGTTGACCAGCGACCAGCCGACCAGCATCATCAGCCCGGCGCCGAACACCGTCCATGCCAGCGGCACTTCCAGCGCGGCCAGCGCCGCGCCCACCACCACCAGCGCCAGGGGCGGCGCCAGCAGGGGCGCGCGCCACCGCCATGGCTTGAGGAAGCGCGACAGCTCCAGCCGCTCGCCGGCGATGGTCAGTACCAGGAACGACGCCCACAGCGGCACCACCTGGGAAACGGCGGTGCCGTGGAACCAGGCGGCGTTGCCGGCCACCCAGGCCGCCGCGCCGGCCGCCATCACCAGCGTGAACGGTTCGGCCTGGCGGCGCAGCACCGCCACCGCCATGCTCAGGAAGACCAGCGAGCCGAACACCAGCAGCGCCGCGCCCACGGCCTCGGCGCCAAGGATCAGGCCCAGCCCGCCGGCGGCGCACAGCGGCGGCGCCAACCAGCCCCACCACGATTTGAGGGCGGCGGCCCGCTCCAGCGAGATCACCGTGCCGAAGAAGCCGCACACCATCAGCGGCCCGTGCAGATGCGACAGTGCCAGCCCGGGCAGTTCCCAGCCCAGCCGCGCCTCGCCGGCCAGCAGGCCGGCCACCAGCGACGCGGCGCCGGCTGCCAGCAGCGGAAGCCTGCGCGCCGCCGCCATCAGCCGTTCCAGCCCAACGCTTCGCGGGCGCCGGCCGACAGCCGTTCGGGCGCCCACAGCGGTGAGTCCACCACCGCGACCTCGGACGCCATGCCCGCCTCGCTGAGCAGGCGCTCGCACTCGTCGCGCAGGTAGCCGGACTGCGGACAGGCCGGGGTGGTCATGATCAGGTTGACCCGGACGGCGGCGGGCTGGATGGCGACGCTTTCGACCAGGCCCAGGTCGACGATGTTGATGCCGACGTCGGGGTCGATGACGCCGCGCAGGGTGTCGAGAACTTGCTGGGGTGTGGGCATGAAGGGGCACCGGGGTTCTCTGGGGTCGGCCACACCCTAGGAGCCGCCGCGCCCCCGGACCTTGAGCGAGGTCAAGCCCGCCCCCGCCGCGCTTGACCGGTCGCGGGCCGGTGGTTAGGGTTTGCGGTGCACACGTCCCGACTCCCTTCCATACGGCGGAATCCATGGCGCAAGGCGGCTCTTCCAAGCCCAGCTTCCAGCAACTCATCCTCACCCTGCACGCCTTCTGGGCCGAGCAGGGCTGCGTGATCCTCCAGCCCTACGACATGGAGGTCGGCGCCGGGACCTTCCATCCGGCCACCACGCTGCGCGCTCTGGGGCCCGATCCGTGGAAATGCGCCTATGTCCAGCCGTCGCGCCGGCCCAAGGACGGCCGCTACGGCGAGAACCCCAATCGGTTGCAGCACTACTACCAGTACCAGGTGCTGCTGAAGCCCAGCCCGCAGAATTCCCAGGAGCTGTATCTGGAAAGTCTGCGCCGCCTGGGCATCGACCCCATGGCCCACGACATCCGCTTCGTCGAGGACGACTGGGAAAGCCCGACGCTCGGCGCCTGGGGCCTGGGCTGGGAGGTGTGGTGCGACGGCATGGAGGTGACCCAGTTCACCTATTTCCAGCAGGTCGGCGGCATCGAATGCGACCCGGTGGCGGTCGAACTGACCTACGGCCTGGAGCGCCTGGCCATGTACATCCAGGGCGTCGAGAATGTCTACGACCTGGACTTCAACGGACAGGGCGTGAAGTACGGCGACGTCTTCCTCCAGGCCGAGAAGGAATATTCGGCCCATAACTTCGAGTTCGCCGACACCGACATGCTCTACCAGCACTTCCTCGACGCCGAGAAGGAATGCCAGAACCTGCTGGCCGCCGGCGTGGCGCTGCCGGCCTACGACCAGTGCATCAAGGCCAGCCACCGCTTCAACCTGCTGGACGCGCGCGGGGTCATCTCGGTGACCGAGCGCCAGGCCTATATCGGCCGCGTCCGCGCCCTGGCCAAGGCCTGCTGCGAAGGCTGGCTCGCCACCCAGGTGGAGGGCAAGTAAATGGCCGAGTTTCTTCTCGAACTCCTCTCCGAGGAAATCCCCGCCCGCATGCAGGCCGGAGCCGCCGAGGCGCTGCACCGCATGGTCACAGACGGCCTCGCCAAGGCCGGCCTGTCCTTCGACGGCGCCCGGGCCTATGTGACGCCGCGCCGCCTGACCCTGGTGATCGAGGGTCTGCCCACCGCCCAGCCCGACGTCTCCGAGGAACGGCGCGGCCCGCGCGTCGGCGCCCCCGAGCAGGCCATGGCCGGCTTCCTGGCCTCCACCGGCCTGACGCTGGACCAACTGGAGAAGCGCGACACCGGCAAGGGTGAGTTCTGGTTCGCCGTCATCAACAAGACCGGCCGCCCCACCGCCGAGGTGCTGAAGGAAGTCGTCGAGCAGGCGATGGCCGACTTCCCCTGGCCGAAGTCGCAGCGCTGGGGCGCCAACCCGGTGCGGTGGGTGCGGCCGCTGCAGTCCATCCTGTGCCTGTTTGACGGCGCCGTGGTGCCGGTCTCGTTCGGCCCCATCACGGCGGGTGCCCGGTCGCGCGGCCACCGCTTCCTGGCCCCGGCCGAATTCGAGGTCAAGGACTTCGCCGACTACGCCGCCCGGCTGGCCGAGGCCAAGGTGATCCTCGACCCGGTCGAGCGCCGCCACGAGATTTTGCGCCAGGCCGAGGCCGCCGCCGCCGCCGAGGGCCTGACGCTCCGCCCCGACGACGGCCTGCTGGCCGAGGTGACCGGGCTGGTGGAATGGCCGGTGGTGATGGTGGGTTCCATCGACGCCCGCTTCATGGAAGTGCCGTCCGAGGTGCTGATCACCTCCATGCGCTCCCACCAGAAGTACTTCTCGCTGCTCAACGCCGACGGTTCGCTGGCCCCGCGTTTCCTGGTGGTCGCCAACATGCCGAATGCCGAGGCCATCGTCGCCGGCAACCAGCGCGTCCTGCGCGCCCGGCTGTCCGACGCCGCCTTCTTCTGGGACACCGACCGCAAGGCGACCCTGGCCTCGCGCCTGCCCAAGCTGGCCGAGCGCCTGTTCTACGCCAAGCTGGGCACCATGGCCGACAAGGTCGAGCGCATGAAGGTGCTGTCGCGCCACCTGACCTTCTACGTGGAGGGTGCCTCCGCCGGCGACGCCGAGCGCGCCGCCGAG
>JBFMHS010000212.1:0-4237 GCA_040751765.1 Pseudomonadota bacterium
GTACAGCGAACCCCAGCGGGCGTTGGCGGCGTTCAGCGCGTAGCGGGCGTTCATCACCGGCACTACCAGCTGCGGCCCGGCGACCCGGGCGATCTCGTCGTCCACGTTGGCGGTACCGATGGTGAAGTCCGGCCCCTCGGGCAGCAGATAACCGATGTCGCGGAGAAAGGCCGTGTATTCCGCCTTGTCGACGGGCTTGCCGCGCCGGTCGCGGTGCCAGGCGTCGATCGTCTCCTGCAACTCGTCGCGCCGCGCCAACAGGGCGCGGTTGCGGGGCGTGAGGTCGTGGAGAAGCCTGTCCAGTCCCGACCACAGCGCCTCGGCCGCCACGCCGGTGCCCGGCAGGGCTTCGTCGACGATGAAATCGTACAGCGGCTTGGCGACCTCGATGCCGCCCGTCTGGACCCATTCCGTCACGTCGCGTCCTCCTCTTGCCCGGTGGTCGTGGCCATCTAAGTGGTACTACCATTCAAAGTCCAAAAGGGGGACGGGTTCAAGGGTGCTAAAGTAGGTCATGGCGCGCACGACCATCGTCTGTCCGGAGGAACCGGCGGAACCCGGGCCAGCGGCCTCCTGTTGCCGTGGGAGCAGCAAAGGAGGCGAATTATGTTCATGGTTTTCAACGTGATCTTCCTGGTGGTCACCGGCCTCGCCACCGCCGGGGCGCTTGCCGTGGACGACGCCCGCGACGAACGCGCGGCGGCGGTCTGCTCGCAGCGCGTCCAGCCGGGCACACCCGCCTATGCCGACTGCCTGCGCGAATTCGGCGTCACCGTCGAGCTTCAGTCGCAGGCGCGGCCGAGATAGGCGGGAAACTCGCTCAGCGACGCGATTCTCGTAAAGCGGGGATGGCCTTCGGGCGGGTCGGCGCGTTCGTGCTCCCAGACCAGGGGGTAGGGAACGTGGACGGCCCAGCCGCCGGCCTCGACCATGGGCAGGATGTCGGAGCGCACGGAATCGCCCACCATGACCGTCCGCTCCGGCTTGGCGCCCAGCCTTGCGAGCACCCGGCGGTAGGTACCGGCATCCTTCTCGCTGACCACCTCGACGGCGTCGAACAGTTCGGCCAGGCCGGAGCGCGCAACCTTGCTTTCCTGGTCGAGCAGGTCGCCCTTGGTGATCAGCACCCGCCGCAGGCCGGCGCAGGCCTCCACCGCCTCGCGGGCGCCGTCCAGCAGGTGGACCGGATGGGCCAGCATATCCTTGGCGCGCGCGACGATCTCGTGGATGACGGCGGCGGGCACCCGGCTGTCTGAGACCTCGATGGCGGTTTCGATCAGCGACAGCGCGAAGCCCTTGATGCCGTACCCGAACAGTGCCAAGTTGGCTCGGCCGACGGCCGCCACGCGTTCGGCCAAGCGGTCGGGCTCGGACCACGGCGCCAGCAATTCGGCGAAGCGTTCCTTGGTCGCCCAGAACAGCGGCTCGTTGTGCCACAGGGTGTTGTCGCCATCGAAGGCGACGGTGTCGATGTCGCGCATGGGCGCGAGGTTAGCGCGCCGCGATCTCGAGCACCAGCTTGCGGCGGATGGCGTCCTCGAAGTCGCGGTAGTCGTCGGTGACCATCAGGAACGACCGCCCGCCGCCGACCACGTCGGCGTAGTAGAACTCGCGCGGGGCGGCCTCGGTGCCGACGACGATGCCGTTGATGGCCGACACGCCGCCGCCGAGGGCGGCGTCGCGGGCGGCGGCGGCGTCCGCGCCGGTGTTCTCGGCGCCGTCGCCCGACACGTCGACCACCCGCCGCAGGCCGTCATAGCCGTTGTCCAACAGCGCCGCCGCCGCCGCCAGAGCCGAGGCTACGCCGGTGCTGCCCAGGGTGGCATGGCGTTCGGCGGCCATGATGCCGTCAGCGAAGCGGGCGGCGGAATCGGGGCCGTCAACTAGGCTCCAGCCTACGATCTGGCGCGGCTGCTTGTCCCATTCGACATAGGTCACCGCGATGCGGCCGTTGATGCCGGAACGGATGGCCTCCAGCAGGTCGGGACTGCGGAAGGCCTTGGCGTAGCCGGCTTTCTGCAGCGCGTATTCGTCGTCGTCGATGCTGGCCGAGACATCGGCGAGCAGCACCAGTTCCACGTCCACCGCCACCTGGGCCTGGGCGGGAAGGACGAGCAGAAAGGGGATCGCGAGGGCCAGCCGCATGGCCCGGAGATGGGGCGGCGACGTGGCGGCAACGATCCGGCGGGACGGCCTATCGCCTGGGCCGCTTCGGCTCCGGCCGTCCGGCCAGGGTGCCCCACAGGTCGTAGTCCTCGCCGTGCTCGATCTCGGCAAGGACGATGTCGCCGGGCTCCAGGTCCGTCTCGCCGTTGAGGAAGACGCAGCCGTCCACCTCGGGACTGTCGGCCCACGACCGGCAGAAGGCGCCTTCCTCGTCGACCTCGTCGACGATGACCTCGATGGTCTTGCCGACCTTGGCCTTGGACTTCTCGTCGGCGATCTGGCGGGCCACCTCCATGAAGCGGGCCTGGCGCTCGGCGGCGATGTCGGCGTCCACGTGGTCGGGCAGGGCGTTGGCGGGGGCGCCGGCGACGTTCTCGTAGGTGAAGCAGCCGACCCGGTCCAACTTCGCCTCTTCCAGCCAGTCAAGCAGGAATTCGAAATCCTCCTCGGTTTCGCCGGGGAAGCCGGTGATGAAGGTTGAGCGGATGGCGAGATCGGGCACGATCTCGCGCCACGAGCGGATGCGCTCCAGCAGCTTTTCCTGATTGCCTGGCCGGCGCATGGCCTTCAGCACCGTGGGGCTGGCGTGCTGGAAGGGGATGTCGAGATAGGGAAGAATGCGGCCTTCGGCCATCAGCGGCAGCACCTCGTCCACATGCGGATAGGGGTAGACGTAGTGCAGGCGCACCCAGACCCCGAGGTCGCCCAGGGCGGCCGCCAGTTCGGTCAGTCGCGCCTTGACGGGGCGGCCATGCCAGGTGCTCTCGGCGTGACGCAGGTCGACGCCATAGGCGCCGGTGTCCTGCGAAATCACCAGCAATTCCCTGACCCCGGCCATGGCCAGGCGCTCGGCCTCCTCCAGCACGTCGGCGGCGGGCCGGCTGGCCAGCGGGCCGCGGATCTGGGGGATGATGCAGAAGCTGCACGCGTGATTGCAGCCCTCGGAAATCTTCAGATAGGCATAGTGGCGTGGGGTCAGCCGCAGCCCTTCCGGCGGCACCAGGTCCAGGAAGGGATCGTGCAGCGGCGGCAGCGCCTCGTGCACCGCCGCGACCACCGCTTCGTAGGCATGGGGGCCGGTGACCGCCAGCACGTTGGGGTGGGCGTCGCGGATGGCTTTCTCGTCCAGGCCCATGCAGCCGGTGACGATGACCTTGCCGTTTTCGGCCAGGGCCTCGCCGATGGCCTCCAGCGATTCCGCCCGCGCGCTGTCGAGGAAGCCGCAGGTGTTGACGATCACCGCATCGGCGCCGTCGTAGCTGGCGGAGATGTCGTAGCCCTCGGCGCGCAGCTTGGTGAGGATGCGCTCGGAGTCAACCAGCGCCTTGGCGCAGCCCAGGCTGACGATGCCGACCCGGGGGGCGGGTCTGGAGATGGTCTTGCTCATGGCGGCACGAAGTAGACGTTTCCCGCTCAGGATTCAAGCATCGCCGCGTCCAGCGCCGCCAGATCCCCTGGGGTGTTGACGTTGACGAAGGGATCATTCGGCCATTCGACCCGCGCCGCGCCCAGCATCTCGGCGGCCATGCCCATGCGCCGCTCGCCCGAGGCGACCAGCGCCCGCACCCGGTCCAGCAGGTCGAGGCGCCACAGCGCGAACACCGGGTGGATCCGCCCCTGCGAGCAGGCCACCGCCAGCGGCGCCCCGGCCTCGGCCAGCCGCGCCACCAAGTTGTGCGGGAACAGCGGCGAATCCGTGGGCACCGTCGCCATCCAGCCGATGGCGGGACGGTTGGCGGCCAGCCATTCCAGGCCGGTCAACACCCCGGCCAGCGGCCCGGCGTGCCCGGCCACCACATCGGCAACCACCGGCAGGCCGAGGGAGGCGAAGCGGACCGGATCGCCGTTGGCGTTGAGGATCACCTCCGCCACCTGCGGCGCCAGCCGGCGCACGGCGCGCGTCACCAGCGGCACGCCGCCGATCTCGATCAGCGCCTTGTCGGCACCGCCCATCCGGCGGGACAGCCCGCCGGCGAGGACCAGTCCCGCGATGGAGGAGATATCGGTCATGGCGGCAGAATAGAAGGCGGCCGTACCAAACGCCACCGCCCCCCGGCCCGCACCATTCCGC
>JBFMHS010000213.1:0-4173 GCA_040751765.1 Pseudomonadota bacterium
GGCGGCACCGGCCTGGTGGGCGCCCCCGCCTGCGGCGACGTCATGAAGCTGCAGATCAAGGTCAGCCCCGAGGGCATCATCGAGGACGCCAAGTTCAAGACCTTCGGCTGCGGCTCGGCCATCGCGTCGTCGTCGCTGGTCACCGAGTGGGTCAAGGGCAAGACTCTCGACGAGGCCGCCCGGATCAAGAACACCGAGATTGCCCAGGAACTCGCCCTGCCGCCGGTCAAGATCCACTGTTCGGTGCTGGCCGAGGATGCTATCAAGGCCGCCATCGCCGACTACAAGAAGAAGACCGGCAAGGACGAGCCCGAAGCGGCCGCCGAGTAATCACCGAAGAGAGGGATCGACAGCCATGGAACGCAAGGCGCCGCTGACCATCACCGACTCCGCCGCCGAACGGGTCAAGGCCCTGCTGGCCAGCCGCGGCAAGCCCTCGGCCGGCATTCGCATCGGCGTGCGCGCCAAGGGATGCTCGGGCATGTCCTATACCCTGGAATTCGCCGACGAGCGCACCCCCTTTGACGAGGTGGTCGAGGAGAAGGGCGTCACCGTGCTGATCGATCCCAAGGCGACCATGTTCATCCTGGGCACCGAGATGGACTACGTGGAAGAGAAGATGCAGTCGGGCTTCGTGTTCCGGAACCCGAACGAGAAGGGCCGGTGCGGCTGCGGCGAGTCCTTCCACGTCTGATGTCTTCCCCGGGAGTTGTCATGAACGCGCAAGCCGCCGCCGTCTCGCCGTGCTGGTCCTGCAAGGGACCGGTGGCCAGCCGCGCGCTGTTCTGCTCGGTGTGTGGCGCCGTGCAGGGGCCGGGCGCCATCGACCATTTCACGCGCCTCGGCCTTAGGCCCACTTTCGACCTGGATCTTGACGAGTTGGAGCGCCAGTATTTCGGCTTCCAGCGCCGGCTGCATCCCGACCGCTTCGCTGGCAAGTCGCCCAAGGAGCGTGCCCTGTCGCAAAGCCAGGCCACCGCGCTCAACGAGGCCTACGAGACGCTGAAGGATCCGCTCAAGCGCGCCGCCTACCTGCTCAAGCTGCTGGGTCGCGAGGTAGACCTGACCGCTTGCGGCACCATCAACGACCCCGAACTGTTGATGGAGCAGATGGAGAAGCGCGAGGCCATCGCCGAAGCCGACAGCGTCGCGGCCATCACCAAGCTGTCGGCCGCCGCCGACGCCGACGTGCTGGCCGATGTCTGCCATGTCTCCGCCGCCTTCAACGCCGGTGACCTCGACGAGGCTGCGCGGCTGACCATGCGCCTCAAGTACCTCACCAAGCTGGCCGAGGAGGCCCGGTCCCGGAAGGCCCGCATGATGCGGGCGATGCCGTGAGGTTTCCGTCATCCCCGCGCAGGCGGGGGTCCATGGATGCCCGCCAGCGCGGGCATGACGCTTTTTGAAGAGGATGGAAGCGATGTCCGACATGATCCTGCTGCAGATTCACGAGCCCGGGGAAACCCCGGCGCCGCACGAATCCGAGCGCGGTCTGGCGGTTGGCATCGACCTGGGCACCACCAACTCGGTGGTGGCGCTGGCCCGCGACGGCAAGGCCGAGGTGTTGCGGGGGACAGATGGCGACGGCCTGATTCCCTCGGTGGTGTTCTATGCCGACGACGGGGCCGTCATCGTCGGCCGCCAGGCCCGCGAGGCGATCCTGGAAACCCCCGATCACGTGGTCAGCTCTATCAAGCGCCTGATGGGCCGGGGGCTGGAGGATGTCAAGGCGGTGGCCGGCACGCTGCCGTACACGGTCGAGGTCGCTCCCGAAGGCGGCATGGTGCGCCTCAACCTCGCCGGACGGGTGATGACTCCGGTGGAGATTTCGGCCGACATCCTGCGCGCCATCAAGGTCCGCGCCGAGGAGGCCCAGGGCAAGCCGGTCGACCGCGCCGTGGTCACGGTGCCCGCCTATTTCGACGACGCCGCCCGCTCGGCGACCAAGGACGCCGCCCGCCTTGCCGGGCTCGAGGTGCTGCGCCTGGTCAACGAGCCCACCGCCGCGGCGCTGGCCTATGGCCTGGACGCATCGGTCGAAGGCCTGTACGCGGTCTACGACCTGGGCGGCGGCACCTTCGACATCTCCATCCTCAAGATGGAGAAGGGGGTGTTCCAGGTGAAGGCCACCGGCGGCGACGCCGCGCTGGGCGGTGACGACGTCGACCACGCCATCGCAGAATACTTCCTGTCCGAGCGCGCGGTGGCGCTGGGCGAACAGACCATCTCGCCGGGCGAGGTCAAGCAGGCGCTGATGACCGCCCGCGTCGCCAAGGAATGCCTGACCGCCCGGCCCGAGGGCGAATGGCGCATCGAGGTGGACGGCAAGGGCTCGCTGCACCGCCTCGACCGCGACACGCTCGACAAGCTGGCGGCGCCGTTCGTCGAGCGCACCATCGACATCTGCCGCTCGGTCTGCGCCGATGCCGGCATCGAGGTTTCCGACATTCAGGGCGTGGTGCTGGTGGGCGGTTCGACCCGCATGCCGCTGGTGCGCAAGCGCGTCGCCGAATTCTTCGGCAAGGCGCCCTTGTCCGACATCAACCCCGACGAGGTGGTGGCGGTCGGCGCCGCTCTGCAGGCCGAGGCGTTGACGGTCGGCTCAGACACCCTGCTGTTGGACGTGACGCCTCTGTCGCTGGGCATCGAGACCATGGGTGGCATCGTCGAGAAGGTGATCCCGCGCAACACCCCCATCCCGGTGGCCATGGCGCAGGAATTCACCACCTACCAGGACGGCCAGTCGGCCATGTCCATCCACGTGGTCCAGGGCGAGCGCGAGATGGTCGACCAGTGCCGCTCGCTGGCCCGCTTCGTGCTGCGTGGCATTCCCGCCATGACCGCCGGCGCCGCCCGCATCCGGGTGACCTTCCAGGTGGACGCCGACGGCCTGCTGACCGTGTCGGCGCAGGAGATGACCACCGGCGTCGAGCAGCACGTGGCGGTCAAGCCGTCCTACGGCCTCAGCGAGGATGAAATGGCCACCATGCTGCGCGACGCGCTGGAACACGGCCGCGAGGACATGGCCCAGCGCATCCTCGCCGAGGCGGTGGTCGAGGCCAACCGCTCGGTGCTGGCGGTGCGCGCGGCGCTGAAAGTTGACTCGGACCTCTTGTCGGATGACGAACGACAGGCTATCGATGCGGCCATCGAGCGCGTCGATGCCGCGACCCGGGGAACCGATCGGGACGCGGTCAACGCCGCCGTCGAGGCCCTGGAGGCCGCCACCAAGTCCTTTGCCGAGAAGCGCATGGACCGGGGCATCCGCCAGGCCCTGGCCGGCGTCAGCGTCAACGCGCTCGGCGACGCCCTGGGGGGCGACGAGCAATCGCCGGGAAAATAGGAAGGCCTGCCAATGCCCAAGATGACTTTCATCCAGCCGGACGGTAACCGCCTCGAGGTCGAGGCTCCCGAGGGGCTGTCGGTGCTGGAGATCGCGCACCGCAACAAGATCGACCTGGAAGGCGCCTGCGAGGGCTCGCTGGCCTGCTCCACTTGCCATATCGTGGTGGCGCCGGAATGGTTCGACAAGCTGACCCCGGCCTCGGACGACGAGGAGGACATGCTGGACCTGGCCTTCGCCCTGACCAGCACCTCGCGCCTGGGCTGCCAGATCATCATGAACAAGGATCTCGACGGCCTGACCGTGACACTGCCGGCCGCCACCCGCAACATGATGGTGGACAAGAAGTGATGCCTCCCTCCCCCGGCTTGTCCGGGGGAGGGGCAAGGGTTCCCCTCTTTCCGCGCTTCGCAAGGGGGGGAGGGGAACCGGGTGAGAGGACCGCCCCATGAAATGGACCGACGTCCACGACATCGCCATCGCGCTTGAGGACGCCCATCCCGACGCCGACAACGTCAACCTGCGTTTCACCGACCTGCACCGCTGGGTCTGCGAACTCGAGGGGTTCGACGACGACCCCGGGAAATCCAACGAGAAGATCCTGGAGGCCATCCAGATGGCCTGGATCGACGAGCGGGATTAGGCCGCCGCCGCCGTGCTGAACGCCTTGCCCCTGTGGGATGCCGTCGCCCTGGGCGGCTTCGCCGTGCTGTGGGTTGGCTACACCCTGCTGGCCGATCATCGCACCCTGCTGGGGCGGTCCCTGTCGGCGGTGATGGCGCGGCACCGCACCGTCTGGCTGCGGGCCATGTGCGATCGCGACAACCGCA
>JBFMHS010000213.1:4183-6139 GCA_040751765.1 Pseudomonadota bacterium
GCCAACCTGATGCGCAGCGTGTCGTTCTTCGCGTCGGCGACGGTGCTGATCCTGGGCGGCGTGTTCGCGCTGCTGGCGGCGGGAGAGAGCGCCTACCGGGTGTTCCGCTCGTTGCCGCTGGCCGAGGCCCTCGGGCCTGGGCACTTTCGAGACCAAGGTGGTGCTGCTGGCGACGGTGTTCGTCTACGCCTTCTTCCAGATCACCTGGTCGCTGCGGCAGTTCAATTACTGCTGCATCCTAATCGGCGCGGCGCCGCCGACCACCGCCGGCGACGCGGAAAAGGACGCCTACGCCGCCCAGGCGGCTCGGTTGCAGGGGCTTGCGGCCAACAGCTTCAACCGCGGCCTGCGCGCCTACTACTTCGCCCTGGCCATGCTGGCGTGGTTCGCCGGGCCGTGGGCGTTCCTGGCCGCCACCGCCCTGGTGGTGGCGGTGCTGTATCGCCGCGAATTCCGGTCCAAGACCTTGAAAGTGCTGGGAGCCACGTTGGATGACCGTTAAGCGCGTCGTCGTCGCCATGTCGGGCGGCGTCGACTCCTCCGCCACCGCCGCCCTGCTGGTCGAGCAGGGACTGGAGGTGGTCGGCGTCACCCTGCAACTCTATGACCACGGCGCCGCCACCTGCCGCGCCAACACCTGCTGCGCCGGCAAGGACATCCACGATGCCCGCGCGGTGGCCGACGCCCTGGGCATCCCGCACTATGTGCTGGATATGGAGAACGTGTTCCGCGCCGACGTGATCGAGGCCTTTGCCGAGTCCTACGCGCGGGGCGAGACGCCCATTCCCTGCGTGTTGTGCAACCAGACCGTCAAGTTCCGCGACCTGGTGGCCGCCGCCCGCGACCTGGGTGCCGATGCCTTGGCGACCGGGCATTATGTGCGGCGCGAGGACGGGCCGGTGATGCTGCGCGGCGTCGACCCAGCCCGCGACCAGAGCTACTTCCTGTTCGCCACCACCCGCGATCAACTGGATTTCCTGCGCTTCCCCTTGGGCGGCATCGCCAGCAAGGCAGAGACCCGCGCCATCGCCGCCCGCCACCGGTTGCCGGTGGCGGCCAAGCGCGACAGCCAGGACATCTGCTTCGTCCCCGATGGGGACTACGCCGCGCTGGTCGCCCGCCTGCGGCCCGGCGCCGCCGAGCCAGGCGAGATCGTCGACCGGGACGGGCGGGTGCTGGGCGACCATCGCGGCGTCATCCACTTCACGATCGGCCAGCGCAAGGGCCTGGGCATCGGCGGCGGCGGCGCGCCGCTCTACGTGCTTGGGCTCGATCCCGCCCGCCGCCGGGTGGTGGTGGGCCCGCGCGAGGCGCTGGGGTGCTCGCTGATCCGCCTGCGCGGGGTCAACTGGCTGGGCGGTGACGAGCGCGAGGCGCGGGTGGCGGTTAAGGTCCGCTCGACCCGGCCGCCGGCCGCCGCGACCCTGGTCCGCCTCGATGGCGGAGAGGCAGAGGTGCGCCTGGACCACCCCGAGGAAGGCGTGGCGCCCGGCCAGGCCTGCGTATTCTACGACGGCGACCGGGTCCTCGGCGGCGGCTGGATCACCACTACCAACGGATAATGGTTTTATCTCTTCGGTATGGGTTTGTGGGTTTTTCTGAAGCTTAACCGACGGTATAGTGGCGGCAATCTCTCTTCCCAGCCGGAGCCCCCACTTGCGTTTCCTCGCCATACTGATGTCGGTCCTGCTGGTTGCGTCGGCCGAGGCCGGTGCCGAAACCCGCCCAATCGCCGTGGCGCTGGACGCCGAATTCAGCCTGAAGAACAGCACCTCGGCGCAGTCCATCGAGAAGGGCATCCGCGCCGCCATCGCCGAGATCAATGCCGCCGGCGGGGTGCTGGGCCGGCCCATGGAACTGCGCATCTCGGACAACCGCTCCGTCCCCATGCGCGGCATCGAGAACCTGAAGGAATTAGCCGCCGACCCCGAGGTGGTGGCGGTGTTCGGCGGCCGC
>JBFMHS010000214.1:0-2273 GCA_040751765.1 Pseudomonadota bacterium
CGGTTCCCATCATGGAGGCCATCGCCGTCTATGTCCTGCCCCAGATGCTGGGCGCGCGCGACCTGCCGTTCCCGCGCCTGTCCTCCTACGGATTCTGGTGTTACCTGCTGGGCGGGGTGCTGCTGCTGTCCAGCTTCGCCCTGGGGCCGGTGCCCAATGCCGGCTGGTTCATGTACACGCCGCTGTCCAGCGAGTACACGCCGGGGCTCAACACCGATTTCTGGCTGCTGGGGCTGACCTTCATCGAAATCTCGGCGGTGGCGGCCTGCATCGAGCTGGTCGTCGGCATCATGAAGACCCGCGCCCCGGGCATGGGCCTGGACCGCATGCCCATTCTCGGCTGGGCCTTCCTGACCGTCGCGGTGATGATCCTGTTCGCCTTTCCGCCGCTGTTGCTGGGCGACGCGCTGCTGGAGGCGGAGCGGGTGCTGGACTGGCCGTTCTTCGACGCCGGCCGGGGCGGCGACCCGCTGCTGTGGCAGCACCTGTTCTGGTTCTTCGGCCACCCCGAGGTCTACATCATCTTCCTGCCCGGGGCGGCGCTGGTGTCCACCATCCTGCCCACCTTCTGCCGGCGGCCGCTGGTGGGCCATGCCTGGGTGGTGGTGGCGACCATCGCCACCGGCATCATCAGTTTCGGCCTGTGGGTGCATCACATGTTCGCCACCGGCATTCCGCTGCTGTCGCTGTCGTTCTTCTCGGCCGCCAGCATGGCGGTGGCGATCCCGTCCGGCATCCAGGTCTTCGCCTGGCTGGCTACCCTGTGGGGCTCGCGCCCCGTGTGGAAGACGCCGTTCCTGTTCGTCATCGGCTTCCTGGTGATCTTCGTCCTCGGCGGGCTGACCGGGGTGATGGTGGCCTCGGTGCCCTTCGACTGGCAGGTCACCGACACCCATTTCGTGGTCGCCCATTTCCACTACGTGCTGATCGGTGGCGCCATTTTTCCGCTGTTCGGCGCGCTGGCCTACTGGTTCCCGCTGCCGACGGGCCGGCTGATGAACGAGGCGGCGGGCAAGTGGTCGTTCTGGCTGATGTTCGCCGGCTTCAACCTGACCTTCTTTCCGTTGCACGTGCTGGGGCTGCTGGGCATGCCGCGCCGCGTCTACACCTATCCCGGCGGCCTGGGCTGGGAGTGGCTGAACCTGACCGCGACGGTGGGCGCCTTCGTGCTGGGGGCGGGGGTGCTGGTGTTCTTCGTCAACCTGCTGGCCAGCTGGAGGCATGGCGAGACGGCGGAGCGCGACCCCTGGGGGGCGGGTACCCTGGAATGGTCGGGCTCGGTGCCGTTGACCAGTACCGGCGGCGAGAGCATCCCCCGTGTCGATACCTTGTATCCCATGTGGGAGCAGCGCGACGACATCGACGCCGCCAACCGGGGCGAGCGGCTGCTGTCGCGCCCCACCACGCTCCACCGCGAGACCCTGCGGGTGTCTGCGGTCACGGCCGAGCCCGAACAGGTGATCCAGGTGCCGGGGCCGGGCTGGTCCCAGGTGATCGCCGCCTTCGCCACCGCCGTCATGTTCGGGGCCGGCACCTTCCACCTTTGGGGCGTGTCGGCGGCGGGCGGGCTGGTCACGCTGGGATTGCTGGGCTGGTGGGCATGGGAGTCCGACCGCTTCCCGCCCATGCGGCGGGTGGAGATCGGCGACGGCCTCGTCCTGCCCACCTACGCCGCCGACCGCTCCGGCCATGCCTGGTGGGCGGGTGTGGTCGGCGTGCTGTTCGACGCCGCCGCCTATCTGTCGCTGCTGTCGTCCTACGTCTTTCTGTGGCTGGTCAACCCGGCGTGGCCCCCGCCGCCGTGGCAGGGGCGGCTGGAGCTGGTCGATCTGCTGGTGGCGGGCGGGCTGCTGCTTGGCTCGTCGGCCCTGGCGCATGCCGGTTCGACGCTGTTCCGGCGCGGCCGCAGCTGGGGGCTGGCGACCGGGCTGGGCGGCGCCGTGGCGGTGGCCGCGGCCGTCTCCTGGGGCACGGTGTCGGTCCTGATGCAAGCCGATCTCCGCCCCACCGCCCATGCCTTTCCCGCCTCGGTGTGGATGATGGCGCTCTACACCCTCGTCCATCTTGGGGTCGCGGTGCTGCTGGCCGGCTTCGTGCTGGCCCGCCAGGCCGCCGGCCTGGTGACCCCGGAGCGGCGGATGACGGTGTTGCTGACGCTGCTGGCCTGGGACTTCGCGGTGTTCACCGGCCTGGCGTCCATGGCCCTGCTGGCGCTGTGGCCGCCCGCCGGCGGTGGCGGCGGGGTGTGCTCGTGGTGACCGCCCGCGTCCCCC
>JBFMHS010000215.1:0-11529 GCA_040751765.1 Pseudomonadota bacterium
TCTCAGCCAGATCGAACAGCGCGGTGGCATAACGGTCGGCGATCACGCCAATGGTTTCGGATGGCAAAGGCAAGTCCTCGGGCTAGGTCTAAACCGAATTCGCCGGTGGCCTTAAGGCATTGTTATACAAACGATTTCCGCCGCCAGCCCAGATTTCCCCGGGCAAAGCGCGCCGGTTAACTAGCACATTGGGTTTTGCGTTGCAAGACGACTCCTCCCCGTTCGGGGGGAGTCAAACGCATTGTCGCGATGCGAAAGATCAAGGCCGCCGCCGTCCCGCGCCAGGGTGGGGAACCTACCCATCCTATAGGTGGGGCGCGGCCCTGGACGGTTGGGCCCCCTCCAATCTGTAGGCGTTCCAATCTTCGGGTAGTTCCACTTGCAACCAACTGGCCCTACCCGGCGGGGTGGGCCGACGATCACAGGAAACTGTAGGGGTCGACGTCCACCTGCACCCGCACCCGGCCCGGGGGCGGCAGGCGCCCCAGCCAGTCGCGCAGCAGCGCCTGCAGGTTGGCGGTCCGCGCCGCCTTGACCAGGAAGCGGCGGCGGTGGCGGCCCCTGAGCAGGGCCAGCGGCGCCGGGGCGGGCCCCAGGATGTCTATCCCCTCGGCGCGCGGGGCGGCGCGGGCCAGGCGGCGGGTGAACTCGTCCAGCTCGCCCGCGTCGGGGCCCGACACCACCAGCGCCGCCAGGCGGCCGTAGGGCGGCATGCCGGCGGCACGGCGGGCGTCGGCCTCGGCGGCGACGAAGGCATCGCGGTCGCCGGTGACCAGGGCGCGCAGCACCGGGTGACTGGGCTCGTAGGTCTGCAGCAGCACGCGGCCCGGGCGCTCGGCGCGGCCGGCGCGGCCGGCCACCTGGGCCAGCAATTGGTGGGTGCGCTCGCCGGCCCGCAGATCACCGCCCTCCAGCCCCAGGTCGGCGTCCACCACCCCCACCAGGGTCAGCATGGGAAAGTGGTAGCCCTTGGCGACGATCTGGGTGCCGATCAGGATGTCGATCTCATGGTCGGCGACCCGGCGCACGTATTCGGCGGCGGCATGCGGCCCGGCCATGGTGTCCGAGGCCATGATCGACACCCGCGCGCCGGGGAAGCGGGCCATGGCCTCCTCGGCGATGCGTTCGACGCCGGGGCCGCAGGCGGCGAAGCTGTCCTCGGCCTCGCATTCCGGGCACTTGACCGGCGGCGTGATGAAATGGCCGCAATGATGGCAGACCATGCGGCCGCGCAGCCGGTGCTCCACCAGCCAGGCGGTGCAGTGGGGGCATTGCAGGCGGAAGCCGCATTGGCGGCACAGGGTCAGCGGCGCGTAGCCCCGCCGGTTGAGGAACAGCATGGCCTGCTCGCCGGCGGCGAGGGTCTCGGCCAGGGCCTGGACCAGTGGCGGCGCCAGCCAGTGGCCGCGCTCGGGCGGGGCGCGACGCAGATCGACGATCTCGATGTCGGGCAGGGCGGCGCCGGCATGGCGGTCGGGAAGATGCAGGCGGCGGTAGCGGCCGGCCTGGACGTTGGCCAAGGTCTCCAGCGACGGCGTCGCCGAGGCCAGCACCACCGGGAATTCGCCGATGCGGCCGCGCACCACCGCCATGTCGCGGGCGTGGTAGGGCACGTGGTCCTCCTGCTTGAAAGCGCCGTCATGCTCCTCGTCGACCACGATCAGGCCCAGGTCGGCATAGGGCAGGAACAGCGCCGAGCGGGCGCCGACCACCACCTTGGCCTCGCCCGAGGCCACCGCCCGCCAGGTGTCGCGGCGCCTGCCGTCCGACAATTCGGAATGCCACTGCGCCGGCTCGACGCCGAAGCGGGCGCGGAAGCGCCCCAGCCACTGCGACGACAGCGCGATCTCGGGCAGCAGCACCAGCACCTGGCGGCCGCGGGCCAGGGCGGCGGCCACCGCCTCGAAATAGACCTCGGTCTTGCCCGAGCCGGTGACGCCGTCGATCAGCGACACAGAGAAGCCACCGTCGAGGGCGGCGACCAGCCCGTCGGCAGCCTCGCGCTGGCCGGGCGACAAAGCGGGGCCGGGGCGCGCGTGGTCGGGTGGGGCGAAGGCGGGCGGGCGCGGCAGCTCGACCGGCAACAGCGCCCCGGCCTCCAGCAATCCCTTGACGACCGCCGGCCCCACCCCGGCCTCGCGGGCCAGTTCGGCCGCCGGCAGCGGCGGCAGCCCGGCGGCGGCGTCCAGCACCCGGCGGCGGGCGGGGGTCATCTTGAGCCCCGGGAGGGACGAGGCGAGCCGGCAGGCCTTGATGCCGTCGGCGGGCTCCAGCGCCTGGGGCACGCTCATGGCCATCTTCAGCACCGCGCCGGGGGGCGACACCGTGTAGGCCGCCACCCAGTCGACGAAGCGGCGCGTCGCCTCGGGCAGCGGGCGGCAGGGCAGACGGCGGCCGATGGCGCGCAGGCGGGCGTCGTCCACCCCGCCGGCGCCTTCCCGCCACACCACTCCCACCACGCCGCGCTTGCCCAGCGGCACCTCGACGAAATCACCCGCGGCCACCGGCTCGTCGCCGACCCGGTAGTCGTAGGCCCCGCCCAGCGGCAGCGGCAGCAGCACCGCGACGCGCGATCCCGGGGCATAGGCGGGGGGAAGGTTGAGGGGGGCCGAATGCATGGCTAGACTGTAGCCGGAACGCATGCGAGAAACAGCCCCAGAGAGACGATGTCCCGTTTTGCAGCCGAGCGAGGTTCCTGATGGCCCGCAAGCATGACGATGCCGCCGTGGCCCGCGCCCCGCTGGCCGAGGACCAGGTGGCCGACTACCTGCGCCGCCACCCCGATTTCCTGATCCGCAACCCCGACCTGGCGCTGATTCTGTCGCCGCCGTCGCGGTTCGACGGCGAGGACGGGGTGCTGGACCTCCAGGTCTACATGATCGAACGGCTGCGCGACGAGATGGACGACGTGCGCGGCGCCGCCGAACACCTGATCACCACCAGCCGCTCCAACATGAGCACCCAGAACCGCACCCACCGCGCGGTGCTGCAGCTGATGGCCGCCGACAGCCTGGAGGCGCTGGCCCAGGCGGTCACCGACGACCTGCCCACCCTGCTGGACGTGGACGTGGCGACCCTGCGCTTCGAGGAAGCCGACCGCCCGTTGCCGGTGCTGGCGCTTCCCACCATCCGCCGCGTCACGCCGGGCTCGGTGGTCAAGGTGCTGGGCGGGCCCGACCGCGACTGCGCCCTGGCCGACGACCTGCCGGGCGACCCGGCCCTGTTCGGCGAGGCCGCCGACCTGGTGCGCTCGGCCGCCATGGTCCGCCTCACCCCCGGCGGCGCCTGCCCCGACGGGCTGTTGTGCCTGGGCTCGCGCCATGGCCGCACCTTCCACGCCGGCCAGGCCACCGACCTGCTCAATTTCCTCGGCCGGGTGACGGAACTCTGCGTGCGGCGGTTCGTGGGGTAGGATGCCCCCCGCCCCCATCCATTTCGCCTGCTCGCCCGACCTGCTTGACCAGGTCGAGGCGTGGCGCGGCTGGCTGGAAGGGGAGCGGCGGGCCAGCCGCCACACGCTGGACGGCTATTCCCGCGACCTGGCCGCGTTCCTGGCCTTCCTGGCCGAGCATCTGGGGGCCGAGCCGGGACTGGCGGCGCTGGGGAGCCTGACCCCCGGCGACTTCCGCGCCTTCCTGGCGGCGCGCCAGGCCGAGGGGCTAGCACGGTCGAGCATGGCGCGGCTGATGAGCACCCTGCGCGGCTTCTTCAAGTTTCTCGACCGCCAGGGGCTGGTCCACAACCCGGCGGTGGGAGCGGTCAAGGCGCCTCGGCCGCCGCGCACCCTGCCCAAGGCCCTGGCCGCCGAGGAGGCGCTGGAGGCGCTGACCACCGCCGGCGAACTGCACGACGAACCCTGGCTGGCGGCCCGCGACGTGGCGCTGTTCACCCTGCTCTACGGCTGCGGCCTGCGCCTGGGCGAGGCCCTGGAACTCAACCGCCGCGACGCCCCGCGCGGCGACGCCATGGTCATCACCGGCAAGGGCCGCAAGCAGCGCCAGGTGCCGGTGTTGCCTGTGGTGCGCGAGGCCATCGCCGACTATCTGCGCCAGTGCCCCTACCCGCCCGATCCCGACCGCCCGCTGTTCTGCGGGGCACGCGGTGGGCGGCTCAACCCCGGGGTGGTGCAGCGGCAGATGCGGCGGCTGCGACTGCTGCTCGGCTTGCCGGAAAGCGCCACCCCCCACGCGCTGCGCCATTCCTTCGCCACCCACCTGCTGGCCGGCGGCGGCGACCTGCGCACCATCCAGGAACTGCTGGGCCATTCCTCGCTGTCCACCACCCAGCGCTACACCGCCGTCGACGCCGAGCGCCTGGCCCGCGCTTACCGCGCCGCCCACCCGAGGGCCAAGGTGAAGGTTTGACGCACGCCCTTTTGGGGATTTGCGCGCGGCGCCCGCGCGGGGTATGACCCTTCGCATGAGCGTGATCATCGAGCTTCCCGACGAATCGGCCACCATCCGCCTGGGCGAGCGGCTGGCCGGACACGCGCGCGAAGGCGACGTGATCGCGTTGCGCGGCGACCTGGGGGCCGGCAAGAGCACGCTGGCGCGGGCCTTCGTGCGCGCGCTGACCAGCCCCGACGAGGAAGTGCCCAGCCCCACCTTCACGCTGGTCCAGACCTACGAGGGCGACTGCGGGCTGGTGTGGCACTTCGACCTCTATCGCCTGGACAGGCCCGAGGACGCCTGGGAACTGGGCATCGAGGAGGCCTTCGCCGACGGCATCTGCCTCATCGAATGGCCGGACCGCCTGGGCCGCCTGATGCCGCGTGCCCGCCTGGAGGTGGAGCTGGCTCCCGGCGCCGACGACGCCTCGCGGCGCGCCACCCTGATCTCCCATGCCGGCGCGTGGGACGACCGTATCGGAGATTTCGAGCAATGAGCGAGCGCGAGGCGCTGATCCAGTCCTTCCTGACCCGTGCCGGCTGGGGCGAGGCCGAGCGCGGCCGCCTGGCCGGTGATGCCAGCTTCCGCCACTATGACCGGCTGCGGCTGGGCGACCGCCGCGCCGTTCTGATGGACGCGCCGCCGCCCAAGGAGGACGTGCGGCCCTTCATGCGCATGGCCATGCACCTGCAGCGGCTGGGCCTGAGCGCGCCGCAACTGATGGCGCTGGACCCCGATGCCGGCCTGCTGCTGCTGGAGGACCTGGGCGACGACACCTACACCCGCCTGCTGGCCGGCGGCGCCGACGAGGAAGCGCTGTACGCCCTGGCGGTGGACGTGCTGGCCGAGCTGCACGCCCAACCCGACGCCATCCCCATCCACCTGGACCCCTATGACGACGACCGCCTGCTGACCGAGGCCACCCTGCTGACCGACTGGTACATGCCGGCGGTGCTGGGCCAGGCGACCGACGCCACGGCCCGGGCGGAGTACGTCGATCTGTGGCGGGCGCTGTTCCCGGTGGCCCGCGCGGTGCCCGACACCCTGGTGCTGCGCGACTTCCATGTCGACAATCTGATGCTGCTGCCGCGCGAGGGACTGGCCGCCTGCGGCCTGCTGGACTTCCAGGACGCGGTGGCCGGGCCCTTGACCTACGACCTGATGTCGCTCCTGGAGGACGCGCGGCGCGACATCGACCCTGGCCTGGTCGCCCGCATGAAGGAACGCTACCTGGCCCGCTTCCCGGCGCTGGACCGCGATGCCTTCGCGGCGTCGTGGGCGGTGATGGCGGCCCAGCGCCACGCCAAGGTCATCGGCATCTTCACCCGGTTGTGCAAGCGCGACGGCAAGCCCATCTATCTGGGGCACATCCCGCGCGTCTGGCGACTGCTGGACGCCGCCTGCGCCCATCCGGCGCTGGCCGGGATCAAGGACTGGCTGGAGCGCCACATCCCGGCCGACAAGAGGATCGTTCCCACCCCATGAGCTTCCATCCCAAGCACGCCATGGTCCTGGCCGCCGGCCTGGGACTGCGCATGCGCCCGATCACCGAGCACACCCCAAAGCCGCTGGTCGAGGTGGCCGGCCGCACCATGCTGGACCGGGCGCTGGATCACCTGGACAAGGCCGGGGTCACCGCCAAGGTGGTCAACACCCACTGGCTGGCCGACAAGCTGCGCGCCCACCTGGCGGCGCGGAGCGACGTGGTGATCTCGCACGAGACCGAGCTGCTGGAAACCGGCGGCGGTGTCGCCAAGGCGCTGCCGCTGCTGGGCGACGCCCCGTTCTACGTGGTCAACAGCGACATCATCTGGACCGACGGCGCGGTGCCGGCGCTGGAACGCCTCGCCGGAGCCTGGGATGACGGCCGCATGGACGCCCTACTGCTGATGCAGCGCACGGCCACCGCCGTCGGCTACGAGGGCCAGGGCGACTTCTTCCTGGATTCCCAGGGCGTGCCCCGCCGCCGCGCCCCCCGCGAGGTGGCGCCGCTGCTGTTCTCGGGGGTGCAGATCCTGTCGCCGCGCTTGTTCGCGGGCGCGCCTTCGGGCAAATTCTCGCTGAACGTGCTGTACGACCGGGCGCTGGAGGACGGCCGCCTGTTCGGCATCGTCCACGATGGCCGCTGGTTCCACGTCGGCACCCCCGAGGCCCTGCCCGAGGTGGACGCGCTGCTCAGGGAAGAGGACTAGCAGCAGGTTCGTCATCCCCGCGAAGGCGGGGATCCATGTCTGACATCGCGCGGGCGTCCCCATGGACCCCCGCCTTGGCGGGGGGTGACGGATACAGTGGCTGGCGTCTTCACCATCGCTCCCGGGCTGCCTTTCCTCGACACCCTGGCCGATGGGTTGCTGGCCGAGACGGAGGGGGATCCGCTCAGGCTGGCGGAGATGACCGTCCTGCTGCCCAACCGGCGCGCCTGCCGTTCCCTGCGCGAGGCGTTCCTGCGCCGGTCCGAGGGCCGGCCGCTGCTGCTGCCGCGCATGCGGGCCATCGACGCGGTGGACGAGGACGAGGTGGAACTGGCCGCCGACGAGCCGCTGGATATCCCTCCCGCCATTTCCGCCGTCGAGCGCCAGTTGCTGCTGACCCGGCTGGTTCTGGCCATGGGCGGTGGGCGCGGCGGCCACGCGCCGTCGCCGGACCAGGCGGCACGGTTGGCCGCCGAGCTGGCCAAGCTGGTCGACGCGGTGCAGATCGAGCGCCTGGACTGGGGCCGGCTGGCTTCGCTGGCGCCCGACGACTTCGCCGCCCACTGGCAGGTGACGCTGGAGTTCCTGGCCCTGGTCACCGACGCCTGGCCCAGGATCCTGGCCGAGCGCGGCCAGATCGACCCCCAGGAGCGGGTCAACCGGGTCATCGGGGCGCTGGCCGACCAGTGGCGGGTCGCTCCCCCCGAGGGCCCGGTGATCGCCGCCGGATCCACCGGCTCGCGGCCAGCCACCGCCGACCTGCTGGCGGTGGTGGCGGCGCTGCCGCGGGGCCGGGTGGTGCTGCCCGGGCTCGACCGCTGGCTGGATGAAGCCGGCTGGGCGGCGGTGGACGCCAGCCATCCCCAGTACGGGCTCAAGAAGCTGCTGGAGCGCCTGGGTCTGGCCCGCGACACCGTGCGCGACTTCCGCCCCCGTCCCGACGAGCGGGCGGCGCGGGCCAAGCTGGTTTCCGAGGCGCTGCGGCCGGCCGCCACCTGCGAGGCCTGGCGGGACCTGCCGGAGCTGCCGGCGGCGGCGGTGGCCGGGGTCGCCCGCCTGGACGCCCCCGGCCCGCGCGAGGAAGCCGGGGCCATCGCCCTGATGCTGCGCCACGCGCTGGAGACCGACGGCCGCACGGCGGCGCTGATCACTCCCGACCGGTCCCTCGCCCGCCGGGTGGCTGCCGAGCTGGAGCGGTGGGACATCCGCATCGACGATTCCGCCGGCCGGCCGCTGGCTTTGAGCGAGCCGGGCGCCTTCGTGCGGCTGGTGGCGACCATGGTGGCCGACGGGTTCTCTCCCCACGCCAGCCTGGCCTGCCTCAAGCATCCGCTGGCCGCCGGTGGCCAGGACGCCGCCGCCTTCCGCGCCCTGGTGCGCCGCCTCGACCGCGACGCCCTGCGCGGCCCCCGGCCCGGCCCGGGGGTTGCCGGGCTGCGGGCGGCCACCTCCGATGCCCGCCTGCAGCGCTTCCTGGCCGCGCTGGACGGGCTGACCCAGCGGCTGGCCTCGGTGCTGGCCCGCGACACCGCGCCCCTGGCCGAGCTGGTGCGCGCCCATATGGAGGTGTGCGAGGCGCTGGCCGGCGACGACCGCCTGCCTGGCGCGGCAAGGCTGTGGAAAGGCGAGGCCGGCGAGGCGCTGGCCCGCTTCGCCGCCGAGCTGACCGCCGCTGCCCCTGCCCTGGGCGACATCCCTACCGCCCATTACCCGGCGCTGTTCGAGGAGCTGCTGGCCGGCCAGGTGGTGCGGCCGGCCTGGGGCAGCCATCCCCGCGTCTTCCTCTGGGGCCCCATCGAGGGCCGGCTCCAGCACGCCGACCTGGTGGTGCTGGGAGGGCTCAACGAAGGGACGTGGCCGCCCGAGGCCGACGCCGATCCGTGGATGAGCCGGCCCATGCGCGCGGCCTTCGGATTGCCGCCCCACGAACGCCGCATCGGCCTGTCGGCCCACGACTTCGCCCAGGCCTTCGCCGCGCCGAGGGTGGTTCTGACCCGCTCGCTGCGCGTCGACGGCGCGCCGACGGTGCCGTCACGGTGGCTGTTGCGCCTGGAGGCGGTGATGGAGGCGGCCGGCCTGGCCTTCGCCGAGGACGCCGGCCAGTGGCTGGACTGGCATGCCCTGCTCGACGCCGCCGGCAAGGAGCCCGCCCGGCGGCCGGCGCCGCGCCCGCCGGTCGCCGCCCGCCCCCGCGACCTGTCGGTGACCGAGATCGAGACCTGGATGCGCGACCCCTATGCCGTCTATGCCAAGCACGTGCTGGGGCTGCGGGCGCTCGACCCCATCGATGCCGATCCCGGCGCCGCCGACTACGGCTCGCTGGTCCACCGGGCCGTCGAGCGTTTTCTCAAGGCGTTTCCCGACCATCTCCCGGCCGACGCCGAGGACCATCTGGTCGCCATCGGCGAGGAGGTGTTCGCCGACGAACTGGCCCGCCCCGGCGTATGGGCGTTCTGGTGGCCGCGCTTCCGGGCGGTGGCACGGTGGCTGGTGGCCGCCGAGCGCCAGCGCCGCGCGCTGGTCGCCCGCATCCTCCCCGAGGTCAAGGGCCACCTGGAATTCGACGCCCCGGGCGGCCGCTTCCGCCTGCGGGCGCGGGCCGACCGGGTGGACGTGCTCACGGACGGCACCATCGCCCTGATCGACTACAAGACCGGCCAGCCGCCCTCCCCCAAGGAAGTCGCCGCCGGCTACGCCCCGCAATTGCCGCTGGAAGCGGCCATCGCCCGCGGCGGCGGCTTCGACGGCGTACCGGCCGGCGAGGTGTCGCAATTGCTATACTGGCGCCTGAAGGGCGGGGCCGAGGGCGGCGAGGAGAAGTCGGCCGGTGACGATCCCGCCCGCCTGGCCACCGAGGCCCTGGACGGCCTCAAGGCCCTGGTCGCCGCCTTCGACGACGAGGCCACCCCCTACGAGGCTCGCCCCCATCCCGACCGGGCGCCCAAATACTCCGACTACCTCCACCTCGCCCGCGTCCGCGAATGGGCCACGGCCGGGGAGGAGGAGGAATAGTCACTTGGTCAGCGACAGGAACATCCGCGTCAGCTTTTCGGGCAGGCGGGCCACCTGGTCGACGACGGTAAAGCCGCTTTCGCCGAAGATGTCGGCGATGTAGGCGTCGGCCTTGGCGTCCAGGGTGATGCAGAAAGTGTTGATGCCCCGGCCGCGCAGTTCGCCGACGGCGGCATGAGTGTCCCATTTCAGGTAGTCGTCGTCGTCGACGTCGATATCCGCCGGCTCGCCGTCCGAGACCAGCAGCAGCAGCTTCTTTTCCTCGCGCCGCTGGTCGAGGTGGTGGCCGGCATGGCGCAGGGCGGCACCCATGCGGGTGGCGAGGCCGGCCTCCATGGCGGCCAGGCGGCCCTTGGCGACCGCGCCCCACGGCTCGTCGAAATCCTTGAAGTGGGTGTAGCGCACCTGGTGGCGGCTTTTCGACGCGAAGCCGGCCACCGCGAAGCTGTCGCCCAATTGTCCCACCGCCCAGGCCAGCAGGGTGGCGGCCTCCTGGCTCAGCGACAGCAGGCTGCGGTCCGAGCCGGGCAGCTTGTCGTTGATGCTCTGCGACAGGTCGAGCAGCAGCAGCACGGCGATGTCGCGGCCGTCGGGAACGTGGCTCTGGTAGATGCGGGGGTCCGGGGTGAGGCCGGCGCGCAGGTCGATGGTGGCGGTCAGCACCTGATCCAGGTCCATCTCGTCGCCGTCGGCCTGGCGGCGGATACGCTTGCGGTTCTGGGGCTTCAGGCGGTCGATGACCCGCTTGATCTGCTTGGCGACCACCGCGTTTCGGTCGAGCAGCGAGTCGACCAGCCCGGGGTCGCCGGCCGGCGGCAGGCTTTCGTAGACGGTGGCCCAGTCGGGACGCTGCTCGCGCTCCTGGTAGTCCCATTCCGGATAGTGGCGCGGCAGCATCAGCCCGTCGTCGCCGGGCGGATCCTCGGTGCCGTGGTCGGAATGGAAGTCGTCCTTGCTGTCGGTGTCCTCGAGGAACTTCCAGACATAGCGGTTGTCGTCGCGGTATCCGACGATGGTGTCCTCGAACCACACCTTGGGTTCGCGGAAGTCCGGCTTGCGGACCCGGGCCAGATACTCGACGCCCAGTTCGGCGCAGACTTCGCGGTCATAGGGATCGCATGCCATGGCGGCGTGGAAGCGGTCGACGAATTCCAGCACCAGCGGGTCGTCGTAGCCGTGGTCTGGGTCGAGGATGGCGCGCGACAGCGTGGCGGCGTGGTGGCGGATGCTGTTGAAGCCCTCGGGGACCGCGCCCGGCCGGGGAACGGGATGCAGCTTCAGCCAGGCCCGGCGCAGGCCGGGATAGCGGTCCATGGCCAGGAACTCGACGCGGCTGTCCTCGAACACCTCGATGAAGATGTGCTGGAGCTGGCTGTAGTTGTCGGCGGTGAAGGGCGTGCTCCACAGCTTGTGGGCGGCGAGGTGGGCTAGGGTGGCGCGGTAGCGGTCGATGGCGGCCACGCCGGCCTCGTCCTCCAGCACGTCGGGCAGGTGGAAGCCCAGCTTGTCCAGGTGCGGCATCGGCCGACGCAGGGTGTCGAAGGCCAGGGTGTAGGGCACCAGGTCCACCTCCAGGCCCCAGAACGACCGCAGCGTCAGCTTCAGCTCGCGCTCGTGGTCGACCAGCAGGGTGCCGTGGCGCTCGCGCTGGAAGGCGGCGTGGGCATCGGCGGTCTGCAACGCGAAATACAACTGCACGGTGTTGGGCTGGTCACGGTAGTTGGTGACGCCGAACTCGATCCAATTGGCCAGCCCCCGGATGCCCACCAGCGACAGCAGGCTGGGGGCATGGGCCAACAGCGGCGCCAGGCCCGGCCGCGCCAATTGGGCCATGCGCTTGACCAGGCCGAACCAGGTGAACAGGCCGGCGGCGGTCTCCACCCGCCGCGCGATGGCCGGCAGGGTGGCGAGGAAGGGGTCGGCGAGCCGCGCCACCT
>JBFMHS010000216.1:0-12495 GCA_040751765.1 Pseudomonadota bacterium
AACCGCTCATGGTCGTGACGGCCTTGGCCAGAGCCATCCTTCCTCCCGAAACCACCAACTCAAGGAGGGGCCATTCTGTCCATGCGCCCCGATCCTGGCAACGGCGCGATTCGCAGGGCTGCGATGCATCGCGATCAGGAACCGCGCCCCGAAGTCGCCAGCGCGATCCCGGCGAAGATCAGGGCGCCACCTGCGGCGTGGAACCAGCGGAACTCCTCGCCCAGGAGCGCCACCGCCAGCACCGCCGTGAACAGGGGGATCAGATAGGTGAACTGCCCGGCCACCGCCGCTCCCACCGCCGCGACGCCGCGATTCCAGAAGTAGTAGGCGGCCAGCGACGCGAACACGGCGGTGTAGGCCACTGCGCCGAGGGCGGCCGGCGTGGACGGCAGGGACGCGCCCCGGGCGGCCTCCCACAGATACAGCGGCGTGATGGCCGCCACGCCGACGGCGATCAGCGCCGCCAGCAGGGTGAAGCCGGGCACCGGCAGCGGATGCTTGCGCAGCATCACCGAGTAGATCGACCACGACAGCGTCGCCAGCAGCATCAGCAGGTCGCCCGGCGCGAAATCCAGCCGCGCCAGCAGCGCCGCGTCGCCCTTGGCCACCACCGCCACCAGGCCCAGGGCGGAGACCGCGATGCCGGCCGCCTGGCGGCCCCGGATCGGTTCGTCCAGCCACAACCGCGCCAGCACCAGCACCATCAGCGGCAGCGATGTGCCGACCAGGGTGGCGTTGATGGCGGTGGTGGTTTGGAGCGCCAGGTAAAGCAGGGTATTGTAGGCGGCGACGCTGAACAGCCCCAGCGGCACCACCACCCGCCAGTGCGCCATCAGCACCGGCAGATGCGCCGCCAGGCCGCGCCCGGTGAACGGCAGGATCAGCGCCAGCGCCGCCACCCAGCGCCAGAAGGACAGGGTGACGGGCGAGACCTCGTCCACCACGGCGCGCCCCACCAGGGCGTTGCCGGCCCAGAACAGCGGCGGCAGCAGCAGCAGGACCAGCCAGCGGCGGCGGTCGGTCATGGCCGCCCGGTGGGCTGGAGGGCGGGCTTGACCCGGAGCAGGGAGCGGAACACTTTACCCATCGTCGACATCCGTGGCGGCATCCGCCGGTGATAGCGCGACAACCTGCGTCTGGCAACGGGAGGGAAGGCATGTTCCAGCTGCACGAGCGGCTCGCCGCCGACACGATCGAGGTGGTGGACTGGCCGCTGTGCCGCGTGCTGCTGATGAATGACGCCAACTATCCGTGGCTGATCCTGGTGCCGCGTCGCATGGCCGTGACCGAACTCCACGAGTTGGACGCCGGCGACCGCGCCACCCTGGTCGAGGAGGTCGCCGACGCCTCTCGCCGGCTGCAGAACATGACCAAGGCCAACAAGATGAACGTGGCGGCGCTGGGCAACGTCGTGCCGCAGCTGCACGTCCACGTCATCGCCCGCTTCCCCGGCGATGCCGCCTGGCCCAGGCCCATTTGGGGCGTGGTGCCGACCCGGCCCTATGGCGAGGAGGAGCTGGCGGAGATGCTGGCGGCGTTGCGCGCGGCGCTGGCCGCTACAGCCCCTTCCTGAGGAACTCGCCGAACACCGGGGCTTCGACCGCCGCGCTGAACAGCCAGCCCTGCATGGTGGTGCAGCCCTTGGCGATCAGGAAGCCGGCCTGGGTCGGTGTCTCGACGCCCTCGGCGATGACCTCGAAACCAAGGTTCGAGGCCAACGCCACCACCGAGGCGATGATGGCGCCGTCTTTGCCGTTGCCCGGCAGTTCGCGCACGAACGCGCGGTCGATCTTCAGCGCGTGGACGGGGAACAGCTTGAGATAGGCCAGCGACGAATAGCCGGTGCCGAAATCGTCGATGGAGATGCGAACGCCCATCGAGCCCAACTCGGTCAGGATGGCGATGGCGCGGTCCACCTCCGTGGCCATCATGGTCTCGGTGATTTCCAGTTCCAGGCTGTCGGGCTCAAGGCCGTTCTCGAACAGCGCGCGCTCGACCTTGTCCTTCAGCGTGGCGTCGTGGAACTGGGCCGGCGACAGGTTGATGCTGATGCAGGGGAAGTCCAGGCCGCGCTCGCGCCATTCTCGCATCTGGCGGCAGGCCTCGAACAGGGTGAAGTCGCCGATGGCGCCGACCAGCCCGGCCCGTTCGGCGACCGGGATGAACAGGGCGGGGGAGACCTCGCCGCGCTCGGGGTGGGTCCAGCGGATCAGCGCCTCGGCGCCGACCACCTTGCGAGTCAGGCCGTCCACCTTGGGCTGGTAGTTGAGGCGGAACTGGCCTTGGGCGATGGCCTTGCGGATGTCGTTCTCGAGATTGACCCGCTCGACCGCCTGGCGGTTCATCTCGGTGTCATAGAAAAGATAGGTGCGGCCCGTCTTCTTGGCGTTGTACATGGCCGCGTCGGCGCAGGACAGCAGCCCGCCGGCGGTGTCGGAATCGTCGGGATAGAGCGCGATGCCCACCGAGGTCGAGGCATAAAGTTCGCGCCCCGCCACCAGGAAGGGGTCCGAGAAGGCGTAGACCACCTTCTCGACGCAGGCCACCGCCGCCGACTGATCGTTGACCGCCGGCAGCACCAGCACGAATTCGTCGCCGCCCAGGCGGCCGATGATGTCGGTCGCGCGCACGCAGGACTTCAACCGCCGCGCCACCTGGATCAGCAACTCGTCGCCGGCGGCGTGGCCGAAGCTGTCGTTGACGTCCTTGAAGCGGTTGACGTCGAGGAACAGCACCGCCAGCCGCTGGCCGGACATCTCGGCGCGCACCACCGCGTCGGTCAAAGACTCCATCACCGTGTGACGGTTGACCAGCTTGGTCAGGGCGTCGTGGCTGGCGTGGAAGCGGATCTTCTGTTCGTCCTGCTTGCGGCGGGTGACGTCGCGGTAGAGCATGACGAAGGTATGGACGGTGCCGTCCTCGCCGACCACCCCGGTCAGCGCCGCCGAGGCGGGGAAGATCTCGCCGTCCTTGCGCCGCGCCCACAGCTCGCCGGTCCAGGTGTCGCCGCGGGCGGCGGCGGACCACGCCTCCTCCAGCAGGTCGGCGCTGGTCATCTCCTCGGCGATCAGCCGCGACGGCCGGCCTACCACCTCGTTGGCGCCGTGGCCGGTCACCCGCTCGAAGGCGGGATTGACGGCCTGGATGACGTGATTGGAATCCAGCACGACGATGGCCTCGCCGACATTCTCCACCACCGTGGCGGCCAGGCGCAGGCGCTCCTCGGCTTCCTTGCGGGCGGTGATGTCCTGGACCGTGCCCTCGTAGCCGACCAGCCGGCCCATGGGATCGGTCACCGCGCGGGCGTTCTCCGAAATCCAGATGATCGAGCCGTCCTTGCGGTAGACCTGGGCCTCGAAGTTGCGCACCACGGCGTCGAGCCGCAGCGCCTGCTTGAACCGGTCGCGGTCCTCGGGATTGACGTAGAGGTGGCGGGCGATGTCGGTCAGGCCCCGGACCAGCTCGGCGGGGGTGTCGTAGCCGTAGATGCGGGCCAGGGCCGGATTGGCGTCGAGGTATCGGCCGTCGGGGGTGGTGCGGTAGATGCCTTCGACGGCGTTGTCGAACAGCGACCGGTAGTCGTCCGTCACGCCCGAGGCCGGGATGTCGCGGGCGACCGCATCCATGATGGCGTCACCACCGTCCAAGTGCCCGCTCCCTCCGGCCAAGACCCTACTCCGTGTGCGCACATACCCATGCCATTTGTGGCACCGGGATTTCAACTGTTTCCGCGCGCAGGGGTGGTGTGCGTTGGTATGAGGGCGGGGAAAACGGGTTGGCCGATCCTGGCGACATCCGGCAGGCCGGCTTCCGCCGAGGCGCGGGATCGCGAACGAATGGGCGGTTGTTTTCCCCGGGTGCGGCGGATTCAGCCGGCCGATGCGACCCCGGAGCAGCCGCAGGAGCCGTCGCAGCGGCCGTTGCAGCCGCCGGCGCCCTCGGACTTGCCGGCTTTGACCATGTCGCGGACGAAGGGCACGCATTTGCCGCAGCGCGGCGCGCAACTGAAATGCTTGTACACGGCCGATGCCGAACCCGCGCCGCTTTCCTCGATGGCGGCCTTGACCTGGCGTTCGGTGAAACCGTGGCAGAGGCAGACATACATGGTGCGCGCTCCTGGGTGGATTGCCGGTTCGAGGTATCCCGTTTGCGACGCGGATGATAATCATTCGCAACAACATCCGGCAACAGTTTTCTCGCGGGTCCGGGTCCCGGCAGGTACCGCCGTCGGTTTGTTTCCCGATGGCGCGGCGAACGGCAACTTTACTTCGCACCGCTGCAATTCCCGGACACAACATGCCGTATCCATGCAGCAGACGCATGCGTTGATGTTGTTGTTGCGGTGCAGCATGCCGCGCTTATATCTTGCCCGTGAAGTCAAACGCCCCCCGGAGGTGGGCCATGATCATCACCGTTGTCCGTTCCGCCGAGTTCAGCCTCTACGCGCCGACCCGCGACGCCGCCGTGCTGCGCATCCACGACCCCGTCGAGGACTGGGCGCCGGAGGCGGATCGACTGAAGGCGGCCGGATGGGGGGCGACCCTGTCGCTGGCATTCTGGGATGTCGGCGTACAGGGAATGAGCCTGGGCGAGAGCCTGGTGGCACGGCTGCTGGGCCGCTGGCGCGGCCTGGCGCTGCGGCTGGGTGATCGCTTCTTCCCCATGGGCGATGACATCCCGTGGCGGCCGTTCCTGGCCGCCGACGCCCGCGATATCGCCGCCTTCGCCGACGCCCTGCCGGACCGTGGCATCCGCCACCTGATGGTGGTGTGCGGTAACGGCCGCGCGCGGTCGTGGACGGTGGCCAAGTGGTTGTCGCGCCGTCTGTCGGCCAGCCTGACCGCCGCCCACGGCTGGGAGCGCGAGAGCGCCGCCATCGCCCGGACCCTGGCCCGCGTGCCCCCTTCGGCCCGTCGCGCTCCAGCCACCGCCTACGCGCGGCTCGAGGCCGCGGAGTAGGTCAGTTCGCCGCTGAGTTCGGTCAGGTAATCCCACAGGGCGGTCACGGCCTGGGGGCTGTTCATGAGGAAGCAGCAGGCGTCGCAGCCGCCGACGAACTGGCCGGGCAGGGCTAGGCCGGGGTGGCGCTGGGCCAGGCGCCGCAGCAGCTGGTAGGGGCCGACGGTTTGAAGCAGGCGGAAGAACAGATCCTGCTTCACCCCGGCCAGGACCTCGGCGATGGCGTCCTCGTCGGCGCCGCCCAGGTCGGCGAGGGCGAACGGATTGTCCGCGATGCCGTCCTGGACCACCATGCCGCAGCACGAATATAGCCGTCCGTTGGGGCTGAGAGGCACAACCTCGGTGGCATAGGGGCATCCCTCGCGCATTTCGTCGCCGTCCCGGTAGAGATAGTCAGTGACCTTCTCGGCGGCCCGCCCGATCGGCACCACCTTGATGCAATTGACCTTGACGCCGTCAGGCAGGCCGTCGTCCATGCCAAGGGTCCGCGCAACATAGGCCTCCTCGCCGCCGTCCAGGCGGCTGACGGTGTTGATCAGTACCGCGATGCCATGGCTCCGGGCGGCCGCCACGGCACCGCGCAGGCGCGCCGGATCGACGTGCGCGGTATGATAGGGATCGACGCTGGTGCAGTAGGTGCGCAGGCCCAGCGGCGCCAGACGGGCGAAAATCTCGTCGCCGCGCCGGCTGCTGGTGCACCACGCGCTGGAGCTGATCACTTCCCAGGACAATCCCAGGTCCCGGCACAGTGTGGCCAACTCGGTCATCAGCGGCAGCCGGGCGAAGGGGTCGCCGCCGCTGAACGACACCAGGGGCGGCGGCTCCTGCCGTGCCGCCGCGCGAAGGAACCTCCGTGCGAGGCCGGCATCCACTGTCTCCTTGCGGCGCGGGCCGGACGAGAAGACGCAATGGTCGCAGCGGGCGGGGCACTGGTAGGTCAGCAGTACCGAAACGGTGGAAATGGTGGGCTTGGCGAGCAGGTCGCGGCCGGAAAGCTCGCCCCGCAGGAAGCGCTGGAGGCCATCGTCGAAGGGGCGGGGAGCGGTCATGGGGCACCCGTCAGCATGTCCATCACACTGCTCCAATTGCGCAGCACATAGGCCATTTGATCCAACGCCTCGTCGCAGTGGGGGGCGTCGAAGGCGCCGTTGCGCTTGCGGCCGCGCACCTGGCAGCCGCCGCCGCACAGGGGCGCGGCGGCGCACGCCTCGCAGCCCTTCACCGTGAAGGCGCTCCGCTCCAGATATTCGGCATGGCGGCGGCCATCGATTGCCGGGTCGGGCCAATAACGGCCGATCGCGAAGGCCTCCTCGCCAATCCCCTCGTAGCAGGCATGCACCAGCCCGTCCGGCCCCAGGCCCAGCAGGCCGTTGTTGGCTTCGCAATGGCTGAACGACGGATAGGGCAGCCGGTCCTCGCCCATTCGCAGGTGGCGCAGCAGCGACAGGCCCCGCCAGTCCATGTAGTCGACGTGGTGGCGGTAGGCGCGACCGGCCATGGCGGTGACGACGCGGGCCAGCATGTCGGTCTTCGAGGCGGCCGCACGGGCGCCCGCCGCCTTGGCCTGCACCGGCGCGACGCCCAACCGGAGATGCGGCCCCCACCCGTCGCCATGGACCAGTTCGGCCAGGCGCAGGAAGTGGGGCAGGGTCGCCGGCGTGACGAGGAAGCGCAGGAAGCATCCGGCGTCCAGGTCGCGGGACAGCGCCCTCAGGGTCGGCAACAGGCGGGGGAGGGGCTGGCCGGCGCGGGTGGCGACCGGCTCGCCGCCCGGGCCGTCCTCCAGTCCGTCGATGGTCACCTGGATCGAGACATTCAGCTCCGTCAGCCGGGGCGCGAAATGATGCAGCAACTTGCCGTTGGTGGCGGCGTGCAGGCGCAACCCGGCCGGGGCGCGGGCGGCGATGGCGTCCAGCAGGCTGGCCGAGGCCGGTGAGATGAAGGGTTCGCCGCCGAACAGGCTGAGGGTGCCGGAGGCCTTGCCGCGGCGGGCCATGTCGGCGGCAATGAAGGACAGGGCGGCGTCGAGGCGTTCCTCGTTGATGGCCGGCCCCTCGTTGCGTGCCGGCCCCAGGTCGATGGCCTGCCAACAATAGGCGCAGGCCAGGTTGCAGGCCATGGTCAGGGCCAGGACGTATTTGGGCTCGGCCTCGGCCGGGGCCTCGGTGCGCCGCCGTCGCGCCAGCGCGCGTGCCACCATCGCTTCGGCCTCGGTGCTCTCGACATAGTAACCGTTGTCGGCCAGCAGCGCCGCCGCCTCCGGCTCGACATCCGCCAGCGCCGCCAGGCGGGGGTCGTCGTCGGCCAGCTGAGCGGCGTCCCGCGCCAATGCCACCAAGCGGGCGTCCACCACATGGCTGGCCCCGGACAGGGTATTGATCAGGATGCCGCGACCGTCGGTCCACGGCTCGGCCAGCGTGTAGGCGCTACGATGCAGGATCATCGGAAGGAAGCGGCGCCGTCGGGCGGGCCGGCGGCGCCTCCCAAGGGTCAGGCATTGCCCGAGCCGGACCTGCCGCCGGTGTGGGCGATGGTCGACACCGGACTGACGATGGTGGCGTCGACGCAGCAATCGAGGTTGACCTTGATCTCGTTCGGGTTGGGCTCGACCACCTCGAAGCTGACCTCGATCTTCTCGACCAGTTCCTCGACCTTCATTCCGCGCGGGATCTGGATGCGCAGTTTGGTCACTTTCTCGGCCATGGGTGTACTCCCTCTCAGTCGAAGAGGTGCGGGTACAGCTTGTCCTTCTGTTCCGCACTCAGTTGCGCCCGCTTCAGGTGGGCGACGATGGCGGCGATCAGCACGCCCTCGTTGGCGTGGTACTGGTATTCGCCATCACGGCGGATTGGCGTGCCCTGCTCGTCGCGCAGGAACACCCCGCTGTGGTGCAGCGCCACCAAGTCCCACTGGTTGTTGAAGACGGGCGATCCCGAAGATCCGACCAGGGTGTCGGCCGTGTGCCACAGGAAACCGCCTTCCTTGAAATCGGTCACCCGGTTGTTCTGCAGGACGATGGTCTTGCGGCCGCCGTCCGGGTGCTGGATGACGTTGACCGGTTCGTCGACGCTGATCAGCGCCGGATCGTCGCGAAGGGGCAGCCGCCCGAATTGCGACCCCGCCGAGCGCCCCAGCTTCGGCGCGATGCCGACGATGGTGAAGTCCAGTTTCTTTTCCGTATGGAAGAATGCGGCTGGGTCCAGCAGCCACTCGTCGTGGGGCAGGTCGGCGCCGTGGATGTCGGTTTCATACCCGAACTGCGCCAGGCTGCCCGAGGCGATCCGCGCATCGGGGAGAACGTGGTTGTTGGTCATCACCAGATCGGGCGCGATCAGGAAGCCAGTCCCGTGTCCGGCCACTCGCATTCCGCCCTCGGGCAAGGGGGCGCGCACCACCAGCCGGCACACCGCCCGGCCGCGCCGGGTACCGAATTCCAGGAAGGAATAGGGCAGGAAATCGTCCCCGGCCACGATCCCTTCCAGCTTGCCGCGCCGTAGCGCGCCGATATCGGCCACCCTGGGGGCCGGTATGGAGGGTCGGTCCGGAATGCTCAACGCAAGGTCGGCATAAGATGGGATGGTGTACATGCCACAATCTCATTGACGGAGCGCATCCACTATCCTAGAGAGCAAAAATTGAGTCAATTTCCATTTTATGCGGGGCGGCGGCGGGCTCGCCATCGTTGCGTCCCCTTCGGGCTGGAAAGATCGTTGCCGACGTATTAAACAATCGGTTCCGACTTCCCTTCCCAAGGAACGCCCCTTGAAAGCCGCCGTCATCGTCTTCCCCGGCTCCAACTGCGACCGCGACGTCGCGGTCGCCCTGGAGGCCAGCATGGGCGCCAAGCCGCTCATGGTCTGGCATCGCGACACCCAGCTTCCCGACCTCGACCTGATCGTGGTTCCGGGCGGCTTCTCCTATGGCGACTACCTGCGCTGCGGCGCCATGGCCGCCCACTCGCCGATCATGCGCGAGGTCAAGGCCAAGGCCGAGGCCGGCACCCGCGTGCTAGGCATTTGCAACGGCTTCCAGATCCTGTGCGAGAGCGGATTGCTGCCGGGCGTGCTGATGCGCAACCGTGACCTGCGCTTCATCTGCAAGGACGTGTATCTGCGGGTCGAGAACGACCGCACCGATTTCTGCCGCTACTACCGGACCGGCGACGTGGTGCGTTTCCCCATCGCCCATGCCGAGGGCAACTATCAGGTCGATCCCCATACCTTCCGCGAGATGGAGGACAACGGCCAAATCGCCTTCCGTTACTGCTCGAAGGACGGCGAGGTGTCGGACGCCACCAATCCCAACGGCGCCATGGGCAACGTGGCCGGCGTCTACAATTCCAAGAAGACGGTGCTGGGCCTGATGCCGCACCCCGAGCGCCTGGCCGAGGACCTGCTGGGCGGTATCGACGGCAAGCTGATGTTCGATTCGCTGGTGGAGGCGCTGTCGTGACCCAGATCACCCCCGAAGTCCTGGCCCAGCACGGCATCAAGCCCGACGAGTACCAGCGCATCCTCGAGATCATGGGCCGCGAGCCCAACCTGACCGAGCTGGGCATCTTCTCGGTGATGTGGTCCGAGCACTGCTCGTACAAGTCGTCGAAGAAGTGGCTGAAGACCCTGCCGACCAAGGCGCCGTGGGTCATCTGCGGCCCGGGCGAGAACGCCGGCATCATCGACATCGGTGATGGCGACGCCATCGTGTTCAAGATGGAGAGCCACAACCACCCCAGCTTCATCGAGCCCTACCAGGGCGCGGCGACCGGCGTCGGCGGCATCCTGCGCGACGTGTTCACCATGGGCGCGCGCCCCATCGCCAACATGAACGCGCTGCGCTTCGGCGATCCCTCGAACCCCAAGACCCGCCACCTGGTGGCGGGCGTGGTGGCCGGCATCGGCGGCTACGGCAATTGCGTCGGCGTGCCCACCGTGGGCGGCGAGACCAACTTCCACAAGTCCTACAACGGCAACATCCTGGTCAACGCCATGACCGTGGGTCTGGCGCACAAGGACCGCATCTTCTATTCGGCCGCCGCCGGCGTCGGCAATCCGGTGGTCTATTTCGGCTCCAAGACCGGCCGCGACGGCATCCATGGCGCCACCATGGCTTCGGCCGAGTTCGACGAGAAGTCCGAGGAGAAGCGTCCCACCGTCCAGGTCGGCGACCCCTTCACCGAGAAGCTGCTGATCGAAGCTTGCCTGGAGTTGATGGCCACCGACGCCATCGTCGCCATCCAGGACATGGGCGCCGCCGGCCTGACCTCGTCGTCCTTCGAGATGGCGTCCAAGGGCGGCCTGGGCATCGAGATGGACCTCGACGCCGTGCCCATGCGCGAGGAGGGCATGACTCCCTACGAGATCATGCTGTCCGAGTCGCAGGAGCGCATGCTGATGATCCTCAAGCCGGGCAAGGAAGACCTGGCCCGGGCGATCATGGACAAGTGGGAGCTGGACTTTGCGGTGGTCGGCGTGCTGACCGACACCGGCCGTATGGTGCTCAAGCGCCACGGCGAGGTGGTGGCCGATCTGCCCATCGACCCGCTGGCCCAGGCCTCGCCGGAATACGATCGCCCGTGGGTGGCGCCGGCCAAGCTGCCGGTGGTCCACGCCGAGGACGTCAAGGCCGTCGAGCCCACCGAGGCCCTGAGGAAGCTGGTGGCCTGCCCCGACCTCGCCTCCAAGCGGTGGATCTACGAGCAGTACGACCACATGGTCATGGGCGACACCGTCCAGCGCCCCGGCGGCGACGCGGCGGTGGTGCGCATCCACGGCACCGACAAGGCGGTGGCCATCACCACCGACTGCACGCCGCGCTACTGCCAGGCCGACCCGCATGAAGGCGGCCGCCAGGCCGTGGCCGAGGCCTACCGCAACCTGTGTGCCGTCGGCGCGTTGCCCATGGCGGTGACCGACAACCTCAATTTCGGCAATCCCGAGAAGCCCGAGATCATGGGCCAGATCGTCGAGGCCATCAAAGGCATGGGCGAGGCCTGCCGCGAGCTGGACTTCCCGGTCGTGTCGGGCAACGTGTCGCTCTACAACGAGACCCAGGGCTCGGCCATCCAGCCGACCCCGGCCATCGGCGCCGTCGGCCTGTTGCCCGAGGTGGGCAAGATGGTCACCGTGGCCTTCAAGGAGGCCGGCAGCTCCATCGTCCTGCTGGGCGAGACCAAGGGCTGGCTGGGCGCCTCGCTTTATCTGCGCGAGATCTGTGGCCGCGAGGAAGGAGCGCCGCCGCCGGTGGCGCTGCACCGCGAGCACCGCGCCGGTGAACTGGTCCGCCAGCTGATCGGCGATGGCATGGTGCTGGCCTGCCACGACGTCTCCGACGGTGGCCTGCTGGTGGCCGTGGCCGAGATGTCCATGGCCTCGGACGGCCTGATCGGCGCCGAGCTCGACCATCCCTCGACCCTGCCGCTGCATGCCTGGTGCTTCGGCGAGGACCAGGGCCGTTACGTGCTGGAGGTCCGCGACGACCAGGTCGCCACGGTGATCGAGGAAGCCCAGGAGCACGACGTCGCCGTCCGCGTCATCGGCAAGACCGGCGGCCACGTCATCAGCATCGGCGGCCGCGCCGTCCCCGTCGCCGACCTGAAGTCCGCCAACGAAGGCTGGCTGCCCGGCTACATGGGCGGCGAGATGAGCGGGCACTGATCTTTTCCGTCATGTCCGGGCCAAGCCCGGGCATGACGGGCCCAACCATTGCGGAGAATTCCCATGCCCATGGAAGCCAACGTCATCGAAGCCATGATCAAGGAGGCGTTTCCCGACGCCAAGGTGGTCATCGAGGACCTGCGCGGCGACGGCGACCACTACTCGGCGCTGGTGATCTCGGAGGCGTTCAAGGGCAAGAGCCGGGTCCAGCAGCACCAGATGGTCTATGGCGCCCTACAGGGCAAGATGGGCGGCGAACTGCACGCGTTGGCCTTGCAGACGGCGACCCCGGAGACGGCGCCGGACTGGGCCAGGGACTGAATGGTTCGCGTGGTGCCCGGGATGACGATGGTCAATGTCGGGAGGGGATGCCGCAGGCAGTGTGCTTGCGCCGCCACGCCCACGAGCTTACATTACAGCCATTCTAATTTCAGGGACCGAGCCGCCAGATGAGCAACCCCGTCTTCGAGCGCATCCAGCAGGACATCACCGAGAATTCGGTCGTCCTGTACATGAAGGGCACCCCCATGTTCCCGCAGTGCGGCTTCTCCGCCGCCGTGGTGCAGGTGCTGTCCGACCTTGGCGTCAAGTTCAAGGGCATCGACGTCCTCGTCGACCCGTCCTTGCGCGAGGGCATCAAGCAGTTCACCAACTGGCCGACCATCCCCCAGCTCTACGTCAAGGGCGAGTTCGTCGGCGGCTGCGACATCGTGCGCGAGATGGCCGCCAACGGCGAGCTTCAGGCCCTGCTCAAGGACAAGGGCGTGGCCTGACGCCTCCGACGTCATGGTAGCCATGGGAAAGGCCGCCCGGAGGGGCGGCCTTTTCCGTTGGCGAAGGGGCGCCGATCTTGAAATTTTCTTGCTTATCCCGCAGCCGCGAG
>JBFMHS010000217.1:0-18847 GCA_040751765.1 Pseudomonadota bacterium
TGGCCGACGGTGCCGGTCATCCGCTGGCCGGCCGGGCTTGGCTGCCGCGGTCGCGGACCTTCGTGGCACCCGACGCGCTGGTGGCCATGGCCAAAGGCGCTGATGCGGTGCTGCTGGGCGAAACCCACGACAACCCCGACCACCACGCCCTGCAGGCGTGGATGGTCCGCCAACTGGACAGCCCGCGGGTGGCGTTCGAGATGATCGACGGTGGCCAGGAGGACAAGCTGCGGCGGCACCTTGCCGCCCGACCGGGCGACGCCGCCGGCATCGGCCCGGCATTGGACTGGGACAAGTCCGGCTGGCCGGACTGGACGCTGTACCGCCCCATCGCCGAGGCGGCGCTGGCCGCCGGCGCCACCATCGCCCCCGCCAACCTGTCGCGCGCCGACACCCGTGCGCTGGGACGCGGCGAGGCACCTGAGCTGGCGGCGCGGTTGGAGCTGGACCGACCGCTGCCGCCCGAGGTTGAGGACGCGCTGGCCCGGGAGATCAAGGACAGCCATTGCGGCATGCTGCCTGACAAGGCGGTGCCGGCGATGATGACGGTGCAGCGGGCCCGCGACCGGGTGATGGCCCAGGCGCTGGTCGACGGGCTGGCCGAAGGCCGCCCGGCGATACTCATCGCCGGTTCCGGCCACGTCCGCACCGACCGGGCGGTACCGGTCCATGTGGCGGCATTGCGCCCCGGCACCCGCAGCTTCGCCATCGGCTTCGTGGAGGTCCAGGACGACGCAACCGACCCCGCCGCCTATGCCGAGGCCTATGACGCCGACAGCTTGCCCTTCGACGCGGTGGTCTTCACCCCCCGCGCCCAACGCGCCGACCAGTGCGAGGAACTCCGCAAGCACATGGAGAGGAAGGGAAAGGCCGGCTAGGCGCCGTCACAGCCCCTTCTCGAACCCGACCGGATCGCGCAGATAGGCGTTGAACACCGGCGGCAGGCGCTCGCGCAGTTCGTCCAGCGGGTCCTTGGACGGGTCGAGCGGGGTCCTGGCGACCTTCTCGGCGAACATCTTGGTCAGCTTGCGGTTTCCGGGAGCGCCGAAGACCTTGGTGAATTCCTCGTCACCCAGCGTCGCCTGCGCGACCTGAAGGAAGACGGGGATCTGCGGCACCTGAAGGTTGCGGACCAGTTCCTCGATGCAGTAGCCGGAGATGAGGTGCAGGTGGTCGGCCATCTGCTCCAGGTCCTTGGCGTTCTGCGTCTCCATGGCTTCCAGGCGGTCGCAGTCGACGCACATCTGCCAGAAGTTCTCGCCCATCTTCTCGTAGACGGCGCCGTGCAGGAACTCGTAGCGCTCCTTGCCCAGGAAGGCGACACCCTTGGCGGCGAGCGGCTGGGTGTCGAGCATCTCGCGCATCATGTCGTCGGACAGGATGCGGCGGGCCTGCTCCATGTTGTGGCGGCCGATATCGGCCAGCGCCTCCAGGCCCTCGGGGTTGTGCAGGGTGGTGACGCCGCGACCAAGCTCCTTGATCAGCTTGACCGGAAGCTCGGCGAACTGCGGGATCAGCGGCACCTGCCAATCGTAGTCCAGGTTGTCCTTGATGGCGGCATAGAACTGGTCGGCGGCCGACTTGGTCTGCTTCTGGGGCTCCGGCTCCCACTTCTTGCCCACCAGGGCGGCGATCTTGTCGATCAGGCCCATGGTCTCGGGGCGGACCACCTGCTTGACCTTGGGCGCGGCACCGAAGCGCTTCTCGGCATAGGCCTTGGCTCCCGATCGCACCACCATGCCGACGATCTGGTTGACCGACCGCTCACATTTCAGCATGGCATCGTCGTCGGTCACCGGGTTGCCGGCGGCGTCCACCAGCAGGTCCTGGAACAGGTCTCGCTTGTTGCGGAACAACTGCATGCAGGCATACAGCAGGTCCGGGCTGGCCATGATGGTGCCGTAGGGGTCCTCGTAGGCGGCGAAGGCGGGCACCGCCTTCACCAGTCGCTCCAGCACCGGCCCCTTGATGGTGCGGATGATCTCCTTCCGGTTCGCGGCGTCCTTGTCGACGGGCTTCGCCGCGGCGGCGGTGTCCGACATGCCTTCCCACTTCCCCTGTATCGGCGCCGGTCGGGCGCTATTCGTCGCTGCGCATGGTCGACGGCAACTGGCTCATCTTGGCCAGCAGGTATTCCAGGTCGTCGTTCTCGAACTCGACGCCCAGGTCGCCATACTGGGTCAGGATACGCTCGATCATGCGCCGAGAGAAGCGTTCGCGATCGTTGGGACCGCCGTCGTATTCCATCTCGTAGGAGACGTCGATCGCGGCGCGCATGGCGCGAAAGAACACCTTGGGCAGGCCGGCCTTCTCGAACAGCGCCTCGAAGCCGCGCTTGCCGGCGTCGTGGATCAAGGTGCGGGCGTTTTCCAGCTTGATGCGGGCCAGCTTGGCCACCGCCGCCTCGAAAAAGGTGGTGTCGCCCATGCACACGGCGCGCAGGATGATCGACGGCGTCAGGCGGCCGACGCGGTACAGGTGGTCGACCAGCTTTACCACGTCGGTCTCGGCGTCGGTCAGGCCCAGAACCGCCATCTCCCGCGCCTGGATCAGCAACGTGGTCAGCATCTCGGGCGGCAGGTCCTGCCGCGCCATCAGCCGGTCGCGCAGGTTCTCCGACACCTTGGCCATCAGGCGCTCGGCCACGGTCACCGGCAGGCCCTGGCGGGCGACCAGGCCCTCGCCCACCGCCTCGGAGCGGCCGAACTCGTCCACCACGCGGTTGAGCGTGGTCTCGGTCAGCTCGGCGCCCTGGTTGGAGACCAGGGTCGCGACGACGCTCTCGTCGTGGGTATCGACCAGGGCATCGGCGAGGGTGGCGGACACATGGGCGCGGCCGGCCACCGCCACCTGCTTCTCCGGGCTCTGGCTCTTGACGATCTCGAGCAGGTCCTCGTCGGTCAGCACTTCCGAGAACTTGAGCATGGGCAGGGCGACCGCCTCGACATCGCGGGCCAGGGACACGGCGACGTCATGGGGGACCAGCGGGCTGTCCTTGAGCTGGCGCGACAGCGCCTCGCGGACACGCACCTCGGCGTCCTTGACCATCAGGCGGAAGATGTCCTCGGCCAGCTTGCGCTCGGAATCGCTCAGTCGCGCATGCTGCCCGGCGATCTTTCCGGCGATCTCGGCGCGGACGTCGCCGGCGGGGTTTGCCAGCAGCCGGGCGACATCTTCCTCTTTCAGCTTCTCGTCCACGTCGATCTCTCGCTGACGTAAGTCGGGCACACTATACAGTCGTAAGGGGCGCCTGAACAGACACCCCGCTCTCAGCCGCAAACCTCGTCCACCCATCGGCCCAGGGCTGCATCGGCGCGTTGCACCAGCCGGGGGGCCAGGGTGCGCGCGTCGGCGCGGAGTTCCGGCACCGACAGGCCGGCGGCAGCCAGCTCGGCGGCATGTCCAACGTACCAGCTTTCGAGCCCGCCGGCGGTGACCTCGATGTGGAATTGCAGCCCCAGCGCCCGCATCCCCCAGGCGAAGGCCTGGTTGGGGGTGATGGGAGTCGAGGCCAGCCGCACCGCCCCGTGCGGCAGGTCGAAGGTGTCGCCATGCCAATGCAGCACCGGTGTCCCGCCCATCAGGTCGAGGCACGAAGCACCACCCTCGGCGGTCAGTTCCAGCGCCGACCAGCCGATCTCCTTGCCTGCGGGATTGGGATAGACCCTGGCGCCCAGCGCGCGGGCCATGATCTGGCTGCCCAGGCAGATGCCCAGCGTGGCGCGGTCGGCGGCCAGCCGACGCTCGACCAGCCGCAGTTCGTCAGCCAGGAAGGGATAACTGGCCTCCTCGTAGGCGCCGATGGGGCCGCCCAGGATAACCATCAGGTCGTCGGCCAGCGGGTCGAGACCGGCCAGCGCGCCTGTGGGCGCGTCGAGATAGCGGATCGAGAAGCCGCGCCCGGCCAGGACGGGCTCCAGGCCGCCCAGGTCCTCGAACGCCACATGGCGCACCGCCACGCATGTCGGCATGAAATCCCCCCTCGCACGAAGACGGCCCCCGAAGGGGCCGCCCAAATCAGGTCCGGGAAGCGGACATCAGTCCGGCTGGATGTTGCCGGCCGCCACCCTTCCACGGTCGCGGACCAGTTCATAGCGGATCCGCTGTCCTTCATCGAGCTTGTCCAGTCCGGCGCGTTGCACGGCGGTGACGTGGACGAACACGTCGTTGCCGCCGCCCTCCGGCTGGATGAAGCCGTAGCCTTTGGTCGCATTGAACCACTTCACGATACCGACCGCCATGCGTTTCTCCTCGAGGCCAGGTACTGGGGTCGCCCACCCCACCGAAATCACGGCGGGGCTTCGTCAATCGCATGGAAGCAGGCAGTAGGCCGAAGGATGAAGCCACCGGGCCGAGCCGAACCAGGGATTGCACGCCCTGACGTGGCCCCTGCCCATGGGCGTATCAAGCGCCCTCGCCCATCAGGCCAAAAGACGGCGCGACTCCGGAGCCGAAGGGAAGCGTCGCCCTTCGATGGTGTAGTAGGCCCGCAACAACTCCGCCTCCACGCCGGGCATCCGGCGTAGGTCGGACAGGGTATGGCGGCGGCAGGCGGCGAAGTCCACGCGGTCGAGACGGCGGCACTCGGAGACCCAGGCCAGGCGGACGGCATCGCGGGACACCCGGACGTCGTCGGGGCCGAAACGGAAGATTCCCGGGTAGATGTGGCGGGCGACCAGGGTGAACAACGTCTCCTCGACCGCATTCACCTTCCGCGTGGAGCCCATGGTGAATCCGATGACGAAGGCTTCGTCGTTCTCACCCTAAAGCCCCAGATAGGCTTCCTTGACCCGCTCATCCGCCAGCAGGGTGGCGCCCTGGTCGCTCATGACCACCGAGCCGGTCTCCAGGACGTAGCCGCGGTCGGCGATGGCCAGGGCGGCATAGGCGTTCTGCTCGACCAGGAAGATGGTGGTGCCCTGGTCCTTGAGCGCCTGGACGGCCTTGAAGATCTCGGCGACCAGGAGCGGCGCCAGGCCCATGGACGGTTCGTCGAGCAGCAGCAGGCGCGGCCGGCTCATCAGGGCCCGAGCGATGGCCAACATCTGCTGCTGGCCGCCCGACAAGGTGCCGGCGGGCAGTTCCTTCTTCTGGCGCAGGATGGGGAACATCCCGAACATGCGCTCCAGGTCGGCCTCCACGTCGCCGCCGTGGCGGCGATAGGCGCCGAGAAGCAGATTGTCCTCCACCGACAGCGGCCCGAACACCTGGCGCCCCTCGGGGACCTGGGCGATGCCCAGCGCCACCCGCTGCTCGGGCGGCATGCGGGTGATGTCGTGGCCGTCGAAACGGATGGAGCCGCGCGTCACCGGCTGCACGCCGGACACGCTGCGCAGCAGTGTGGTCTTGCCGGCGCCGTTGGCACCCACCAGCGCCACCAGTTCGCCCTCGCCCACGCCGACATCGATGCCGTCCAGCGCCTGGATGCGGCCGTAATGGCTGGCAAGTCCCTGGATTTCGAGCAGCATCAGTGAGCCCCCAGATAGGCGGCGACCACGTCGTCGTTGGCGCGCACCTCGGAGGGCGTGCCCTCGGCCAACTTGCGGCCGTAGTCCAGCGCCAGGATGTGGTCCGAAATGCCCATCACCATCTTCATGTCGTGCTCCACCAGCACCACGGTGACGCCAGTGGCGGCAACCTTCTTGATGACCTCGTCGATCTCGCGGCTTTCGGTGGCGTTCAGGCCCGCCGCCGGCTCGTCCAGCAGCAGCAGGCGCGGCCGTGCCGCCAGGGCGCGGGCGATCTCGAGCCGCTTGAGCGCGCCATAGGGCATGGAATTGGCGTCGGCGTCGGCATAGCGGCCGATGCCCACGAACTCCATCAGCTCCAGGCAGTGGGCGCGGGCCTCGGCATCGCGGCGCACGATGGCCGGCAGCCGGAACAGCGACGGGAAGAAGCGCCGGTCCAGATGCAGGTGGTGGCCGACCATCACGTTCTCCAGCGCGGTCATGTTGAAGAAGACCTGGAGGTTCTGGAAGGTGCGGCTCATGCCCAGCCGGGCCAGCTCGAACGGCTTCTTGCCGGCGATGTCGTGGTCGTCCAGCAGGATGCGGCCCGAGGTGGGGGTGTAGACGCCGGTGATCAGGTTGAACAGCGTCGTCTTGCCGGCGCCGTTGGGGCCGATGATGGAATGGATGGTGCCGGGATTGATGGCGAAGGACAGGTCCTCGATGGCATGGACGCCGCCGAATTCCTTGGACAGGTTCTCGACACGAAGCAGGGTCACGGTGCCGCCCTCCGCCGCTTGAAAGCCGCGCGCAGGCTGGGCAGCAGGCCCTTGGGCATGAAGATCATCGTGCCCATCATGATGCCGCCCAGCACCATGGCCTCGTAGTCCTCGAACGAGGCCAGCATCTGCGGCAGCAGGGTCAGGATCACCGCGCCGACCACGGCGCCGAAGGTCGAGGCCATGCCGCCCAAGACCACCATGGTCACCAGCTCGATGGAGCGGAAGAAGCTGCCGATGTCGGGGGTGATGAAGCCGTTCTTGTGGGCGAACAGCGAGCCCACCACGCTGGCGAACACCGCCGACAGGGTGAACACCAGCACCTTGTAGCGGCCGGTGTCGACGCCCACCACCTCGGCGCCGACCTCGGAGCCGTGGACGGCCCGCAGCGCGCGGCCCATGGGTGAATCGATGAGGTTGAGGCTGGTCCACACCGAGAACAGCAGCAGGCCGGCGCCCACCCAGTACCACGCCTTGTCGCCGGAAACCGCCAGCCCCAGGACGGTGAAGGGATCGACGCCGATGCCGTCGGGGCCGCCGGTGATTTGGGATTCGGTCTTGAGCACGATGTGGATGATGATGCCGATGCCCAGCGTCGCCATCGCCAGGTAGTGGCCCTTGAGCCGCAGGATCGGCCGCCCCACCACGAAGGCCAGCACCCCGACCGCCGCCGCCGACACCGCCAGCGCCGCGAGCGGCGACATTCCGTGGGTGCCGGTCAAGATCGCCGAGCCGTAGGCACCCAGGGCGAAGAAGCCGGCATGGCCCAGGCTGATCTGGCCGCCATAGCCGATCAGCAGGTTGAGGCCGACGCAGACCACCGCGTTGAACAGCGCGTTGACCGCCACGTCGTAGAAATAGGCGTTGGGGAAGAACGCCGGCGCCAGCGACACCACGAAGGCCAGCGCGGCTAGGCCGCCGGTGCGGGGAGAAAGCATCATGGCGCCGCTCATACCCGGTCGGTGCCCTTCTTGCCGAACAGCCCGCTCGGCATGAAGAACAGCACGAAAAGGATGATGACGAAGGCGATGGCGTCCTTGTAGGCCGAGGACAGGTAGCCCGAGGCCAACGCCTCGGCGATGCCCACCACCAGCCCGCCGACGATGGCGCCAAGGCCATTGCCCAGCCCGCCCAGCACGGCGGCCGAGAATCCTTTCAGCCCCAGCATGATGCCGGCCTCGTAGTTGGTGAAGGTGATCGGCGTCATGACGATGCCGCCGACCGCGCCCAGCATGGCCGACAGCGCGAAGCTGACCATCAGCACCTTCTTCACGCCGATGCCCACCAGCTGCGCGGCCAAGCGGTTGAACGAGGTCGCCAGCATGGCCTTGCCGAACAGGGTGCGGTTGAAGAACCACCACAGCGCGGCGATGACCACCATGGACACGCCGACCACCCACACGCTCTGCGGCATCAGGGTGGCGCCGAGAACGGCGATCGGGGTCTCGCCCGAGAAGGCCGGCAGCGCGTGGAATTCCTTGTCCCAGATGATCTGGGCGGCACCGCGCAGGAAGATGGAGGCGCCGATGGTGATGATGATGATGGCGGTGACGTCGGCGCCTTTGGCCGGCTCCACCGCGAACTTCTCCAGCGCCACGCCGACCAGCATGGTCACCAGCACCGCCGCCGCCGCCGCCACCGGCAGCGGGATGCCGGCCGCCACCATGGTCGCCGTGCTCATGCCGCCGATCATGATGAATTCGCCCTGGGCGAAATTGATGACGTGGCTGGCGTTGTAGATGATGGCGAAGCCCAGCCCCGCCAGCGCGTAGATCGCTCCCGACGTCAGACCCGCGAACACGTACTGGAGAAATTCAGCGAACACTTAATTGTCATCCCCAATGAAACGTCATCCCGGGCGCGCATGGCGCGACCCGGGATGACGGCTAGAAGCACCCTCAGTCCGCCAGCTTCCAGTCGCCCTTCTGGATTTCCACCATGTGGAAGGCCGACAGGTTGAGGCCCATGTGGTCGGTCGCCGACATGCTGACGACGCCGCCGGTGCCGACATAGCCCGAGGTCTTTTCGATCTCGTCGCGCACCTTGGCCTTGTCGGTGGAGTTGGCGCGCTTGATGGCGGCCAGCGCCATCTGCAGGCCGTCATAGGCATGGCCGGCGAAGGTCGAGACGTCGGACTTGAAGGCGGTCTCGTATTCCTTCTTGAACGCGGTCACCACCGGCTTCTGCGGATCGGCGGCGGCAAGCTGCTCGGCGACCACCAGGCCGGCGGCGGGCAGGCGCACGCCCTCGGCGGCGTCGCCGGCCAGCTTGATGAAGTCCTTCGAGGCGACGCCGTGGGACTGGTACAGCGGCACGGTGAAGCCCAGCTGCTTGAAGTTCTTGGTCACCACCGCCGGGCCCTGGCCGAAGCCGAAGTTGAACACGGCCTGCACACCGGCGGTGTTCTTGATCTTGGTGAGCTGCGCGGTGACGTCCGGGTCCTTGGGCGAATAGGTCTCGTCGGCGACGATCTCGATGCCGTAGCTAGGCGCCACCAGCAGCGACTGGGCATGGCCCGACTTGCCGAAGCCGGCGTCCTCCGAGATCATGGCGATCTTGGTCAGGCCGCGCTTCTTCATGTCGGCGAACACCTTCTCGGCCGCCATGCGGTCGGTGTGGGGGGTCTTGAACACCCACTTCTTCACCGGGTCGATGATGTCGATGCCGCCTGCCAGCGAGATGAACGGCACGCCCGCCGGCTCGACGACCTTGATGGCGGCCATGGAGGTGCCGGTGGTCGATCCGCCGATGATGAGATCGACGCCGTCGTTCTGGATCAGCCGCTTGGCGAAGGTGGCCGCCTTGTCGGGGGCGCCGCCGTCGTCATAGACGACCAGTTCGATCTTGCGGCCCAGCACGCCGCCGTCCTTGTTCAGGCGCTCGACATACATCTCAAGCGTCTTCTTCTCGGGCTCGCCCAGGAACGAGGCCGGGCCGGTGGCGGACAGAAAGGCGCCGATCTTCACCGGCTCGGCCGCCACGGCGGCGGTACCCAGGCCGATGGCCCCCACGGTGGCCAGCGCCGCGCCAGCCAGCTTGCGAATCCACATGGTCGTCTCCTCCTCCCTCATTCTTGACGCCGGCCTACCCCTTATTGGCGGCGCGAAGCGCAAATCTAATGGCGGAGGCGACCTTCCCGCAATCACCTTTCGTCCATTGCGGCACGGCGGCGGTATGCACATCGGGGCAAGACCCGAGCATGTGCGTTGTGGTTTTATTAAAATTGGATTAATGTCGCACTTCATGGACCGACAGGAGGGGGTGGGGCCATGGGCGGCGAGAGCATCGTCGAAAAATTGCGTGCGCAGCGGGACAGGTTCATCGCCTTCGCGTTCGCGGGCGCCGACCTGTTGCTGGAATTGGGCGACGACGACGTCGTGACCTACGTCGCCGGCGCCGGCGAGCCTCTTTACGGCGTCGCCGAGGCCGACCTCCAGGGCCGCTCGCTCGCCGAGTTCATCTATCCCCGCGACCGCCAGCGCTTCACCGAGGCGCTGGAGCGCCTGCACAACACCGGCCGCCTGGACCACATCCCCCTGGCCCTGATGAGCCCCGGCGGCACCGTCACCCGCATGCGGCTGGCGGGCATCCGGCTGCCGCAGTTCCCCAACACCTATCATCTGGCCCTGTCGCGCATCCCGCCTATGGCGGTGGTGGACGACGACGCCGCGACGCTGTCGGAGGCCGATCCCAAGGCGCGCTTCGTCGAGATGGTGCGCAGCCGGTTGAACGAGGCCAACCGCATCGGCCAGGAATACCGCCTGACCATGTTCGACCTGTCGGGCACCGATTTCGATTCCGTCGAGCCGGCCACGGCCCAGAGCTTCCTGACAACCTTGCAGCACACGCTTGACGAGTGCTCGGTGCGCGGCGCCTCGGCGGGAGCGCTGTCGAACCGCGCCTTCGGCATCGTCCACGACGACAAGGTCTCGGCAGAGGCGGTCCAGAAGCGGGTCTACCAGCTGACCGCCAAGTTCAAGGGCAAGATCCAGGGCGCCGTGCGCATGCACACCGCCACCCTGGAAATGGAGGATTCGGCGCTGTCCGACGAGGACATCAGCAAGGCACTGACCTACATCGTCACCAATTTCGTCCGGGACAGCGCCCGCTTCACGCTGAAGTCGCTGGAGGAAGGCGCGCGGGTGGCTGTCGAGGACACCCTGGTCCGGGTGCGCAACTTCCGCAAGATGGTCAAGGGCGGCAAGCTGACCTTCCACTTCCAGCCCATCGTCAACCTGCGCACCGGCGCCGTGCTGAAATACGAGGCTTTCGGCCGCATCTCGCACAACGGGGGCGTATTCCTGCCCCAGCACATCGTGCCTTTCGCCACCGACGTCGGCATGATCGGCGAGTTCGACCTGGCCGCCTGCGACACCGCGCTGAAGATGATGAAGGAGGCGTCGCAGATCTCGCCGCTGGCCCACCTGTCGGTCAACGTCTCCGGCCACTCTCTGGGCAACCCCGGCTTCTACAGGGCGCTGTTCAAGATGCTGGAGGCCAACAAGGGGCTGCTCAGCCGCTTGGTGCTGGAGGTGACCGACGCCGCCCGCATCTACAATCTGGACGAGGCCCGCCGCCTGCTGTCGCGCATCCGCAAACTGGGCTGCCGCATCTCGTTGGACGACTACGGCCAGGGCGGCTCGGCCTTCGAGATCCTGCGCATGCTGCCCGTGGACTACGCCAAGATCGACGCCGATTTCGTGCTCAACGCCCGCGACCAGCGCGGCCGCTCGGTGGTCAAGGCACTGACCGGGCTGTGCCACGACCTGGGCATCATCACCATCGGGGAGTGCGTCGAGGATTCCGAGATGGTCCAACTGTTGCGCGACGTCAACGTAGACTACGCCCAAGGCTATTTCTTCTCGCCGCCAGCCCCCGACGCCGCCAAGAAGATCAAGTATTTCACCGAGCAGGTGAAGCTGGCCGGCACCGCCGAGCCCGGCCTGGCGGTGGCGGGCTAGTAGTCCTTCCGCCACTCCACCCCGACGCCGCCGCCACGTTCCTGCCCCACCTCTGTGGTGACCGAGAAGCCGCCGCCCAGTTCGCGCTCGACGGTGACGCGGCCGCCGTCCTGGGTGCCCTGCTCGACCCGCAGGAAGGTTTCCTCGCCGATATACTTGCCGGCGCTGACGGCGGCGCCGCCTTCCTCGCCCTGGCCGACCTCCAGCACGTCGAGGCCCAGCAGTCCGCGCAAGCCTCCCACCGGGTCGAAGCCCTCGCCGCGCCCGGTCAGGCCGGTGGCGGCCATCTGCGCCAGTTGGATCTGCTGGAAGGCCGACAGGTTGCCGGCCTCGGTGCCGAACAGCACCCGGCTCAGCACCTCGTCGCGGGGCAGCGGCGGGGTCGAGGTGACGTCGAGGATGGGCGCCTCGGCGGTTCCGCTGACTTCGACGCGGGCGACGATCTCTTCGGCCTTGGCCTCGGCTGCCACGTCAAGGCGCGGCGAGGTGCCCTCGCCGGTGAACTCCACCGCGCTGTCCTCGGCCAGCCGGAAGTTCCGGCCGAAGACCTCGAAGCGGCCGCGCTCGGCGACCAGGCGACCCGCCAGGTCCGGGTCGGACAGGGTGCCGTCGACCCGCAGATCCCCGCCCCATTCCGAGTCCAATCCGCGCCCGCGCACGAACGCGCGCTCCACCTTCACCGCGATGGCCAGGGCCACGGTCAGCGGCCCGGTCTCGTCGCCGACGTCGCCCGCCGGACCGGCAGAGTCGGCCGCCGCCCCCGGCTTGTTGACCTCGACCACGTCCAAGGTCACCGGACCTGCGCCTTGCAGCCGGCCGACATCAAGTTCGGCGCCCTCGACGACGGCGGTGCCGGCCAGCCGGCCCTCCCGCCCCTCGCCCTCCAGCCGCAGGTCGGCCGAGACGGTGGCGCGGAGGTCGTCGCGACGCACGGCGCGGAAGCCCACCAGGTCCACGTCGCCCCGCCACGACGGCGGGGTGGCGCCCAGGTCCACCGCCGCATCCAGCCGGGCGGTACCGTCGCGGCCATCGGTGCCGCGCGCCTCGATGGCGACGCGGGAGCCGTCGAGCCGGGCGGTGGCCGACAGGCCGGCGACCACGGTGCCGGTCTCCAGGTTCTCGTAGCGGCCGTCGGTGACCACGAAGCGGCCGTCCAGGCGGGGATCGCCCAGGGTGCCGGCCAGCGCGGCGGCCCCCTCCAGCCGACCGGCGAAGGCATGGCCGGCCAGGGGCAGGGCGTCGGTCAGCCGCCCGAGGTCGCCGGCCACCTCCACCCGCCCCGACAGCGGCGCGATGGCGGACAGCCCCGCGGAGGTCATCGATGCCGCGAGCCGCAGGCGGTCGCCGTCACGCGCCGTCGCCGAGGCACGCAGCCGCCCGGCGCTCCAGGAGGCTTCGAGCGTCGCCGCCATGCGGCCGATGCCGGCTTCGGCGGCGGCGGCGAAGCCCACCTCGGTGCCGCGCAGCCGGGCCTCGACAAGGGGGGCCTCGGGCGTGCCGCCGACGGTGACGGTGCCGTCGATTTGCCCCACCGCCTCCAGCCCCGGCGCCAGCAGTTCCAGCAACGACAGCGGCACGTCGCTCAGTGTCGCCGAGCCGTCCAGCCGCCCGCGCACCACCCCGCCCCGCCCGGCCAGCATGCCGCCCTCGGCCAGCGCCAGCCGGGTCGGCTCCACCAGCACGCCGTCGGGTCCCCATGCCACCCGCGTCGGCGCCGCCAGCCGCAGCGCGGTACCCAGCGCCTCCAGGCGCAACCGCTCCAGCCGCGCCGCGCCGCGCGGACCGGCCAGTTCGGCGGAACCGGCGGCGGACAGTTCGGCCGCCCCGTCTCCCGCGACGGCGAACCGGAAGGCACCGGGGTCGCCACTTGCCTCGGCGCGCAGCCGGTCGAAGCGGAGGCCGCCGCGCTCTACGCCGGAGGCGGTCAGTGCCGCCTGGCCCGAGACATTTTCCACCAGCCCATGGACCACCGCCCGCAATCGCGCCGACCGCGCGGTGACGCCCGCCGCGGCCATCCGCTCGGCGCGGGCATCGATCCGCACCGACTGGCCGCGCGCCGGGTCGAGCACCGCCTCTGCCCGCAGCGCGCCCGCCACCGGCAGGCCGAGCAGTCCGCCCCAGCCGGCCAGGTCGGGGACCCGCCCCCGCAATCGCCCGGACACACCCGCCTCGGCCACGGTCAGGCTGCCCTCGACCCGGCTGCCGGCGGAAGACAGCGACAGGTCCTCGATCCGCAGCGGCTCGGCCACCACCACCCGCGCCCGGCCGTCCAGCGGCCGCCCCAGGACGGTGATGTCGGCGGTCACCGTGCCGTCGGGCGTGCCGGTGAGATCGGAGAAGTCGAAACCGACCCGGCCATCCGCCGCCGGTCCGCCCGCCGCCGCCAGCCCGTCCACCCGCGCCACGCCCCAGGTGGCCAGCGAGTCATACTCGCCCCGGACCCGCCCGCGCGCGACACCGGCTCCCGACAGGGTCTCGGCGAACACCGACAGGTCGGCGACCGACAGCGTCGCCCGCAGGTCGAGGCGGGGCCAGACCGTCCCCGAGGCCTGGGCCGAGGCGCGGGCGCCGTCCACCGTCGCCGAGACCAGGTCCGGCCGCCATCCCGGTTCCACCGCCACCACCGCCCGCGCCTCGGGATCGGTGCCCAACAGGCGGTCGAGAACGGCGATGCCGGTCGTCAGCCGGCGCCCGTGCATGCGCACCGTCGCCCGCAGATCCGGCTCCCGCAGGTCGCCGGTGACGTGGGCGGACACCGCCACCGACCCGCCGGCCCGCTCAAGCAGCAGCGACGGATCCAGCGAGCCGGTGCCGAGCCGCAGGTCGGCGCGGCGCCCCCATGCTTCGACCACGCCCTGGGCGGTCACCTCCATTCCCGCCGCCGCCAGCCGCGCCGACTCGATGCGGAGACGGTCCAGATCGGGGAACAGGGAGAAGGCGGCGGCCAGGCGGGCTGACTCGGCCGGCAGCGGCTCGCCGTCGAGGCTCGGTCGCGACAGGCCCAGCCGTGCAGCCACGTGCCAGGCCTCCGGCCCCGGCACCGCCCGCAGCGAGGCCCCCGCCGCGCTCCATCCCACCCCGGCGATGGCGCCGCGGCCGGCCTCCATCTCGGCGGTCACGGCCGGGCGCGGCAGGCGGCCGGCGATGGTGCCGCCGGCCGCCAGCCGACCGGCCATGTCCACTCCCGCCAGCCGTTGCCAGCGGGCCAAGCGGGGAACCGTCAGGTACCAGCGCAGGTCCAGGTAGTCGCGCCCGGCCTCCCCCTCCAGCCGGGCGACGTCGCCGCCGCGCGTGCGCAGCGAGACATCCACCTCGCCGCCTCCCTGCACCATGCGGAAGGTGCCGACGAGCAACAGCTCCACGCGCTCGCCCAGGGCCGGTTCCTCGAACACCACCGGCGCCTCCAGCGCGTCGAGGCGCAGGACATAGGCGGAGGGATCGAAGCCGCCCCCGCCTTCCACGCCGGTTTCCGGCCCGGCCCGGGGCAGGCGTTGCACCACCACCCGCTCGGCGGCCAGGCGGTCGATGTCCAGCACCCGCCGCGTCACCGCCAGCGGATGCCAATCGATCACCGGCCGCTCGATGCGCAACCACACGCCGTCTCGGTCGGAAACCCGCACCGCCCCGGCCGACACCACGAAGGGCCAGCCGAGGTCCAAGCCATCGATGGCCACTTCCGGCACGGCGTCCTCGACCAAACCGGCCAGGAAGCGCTCGCCCGGCGCGCTGTGCAGGAAGACCGCCGACCCGCCCACCAGCACCAGCACGGCCGCCAGGACGGCCGCCACCACCAGGCCGATCCTGCGGAGCCAACGGGGCATGGTTAAAGATTTAGAACGCCTGGCCCAGACTCAAGTAGATCTGATAGGCGTCGTCGATGCCCTCGCGCCGGTTCAGCGGCACAGCCACGTCGGCGCGCACCGGGCCGATGGCGGTATGATAGCGCAGGCCAAGGCCGGCGCCCCAGAACAGCCGCCCGTCGAGATCGGGGGTCTTGGAGGCATCGGCGTGACCGGCCTCGATGAAGGGGACGACGCCGATGTCCTCGGTGACCTTGAAGCGCAGCTCGCCGCCGAAGCCGATGGCCGACAAGCCGCCGGTGGGGTCGCCCTCGGCATCCACCGGCCCCGCCATCTGGTAGCCGAACGGCCGCACTGAACCACCGCCACCCATATAGAACCGCTTGTCGGCCGGCACGTCCTGGAGGCCGGCCCCCCGGATGCTGCCGATCCGCCCCCACACCGCCGCGATCAGCCGGGGATCGTCGCGCAGTTGCCAGTAATGGCTGTCGTGCAGGTCGATGCGGGTGAATCCGGTGGTGCCCGGCGGCTCGATGAACGGCCGCACCACGCCACGCAGGCGGTTGCCCCGGGTGGGGTCGAGCACGTCGTCGGTGGAATCGTGGCGGGCCTCCAGCGGCAGCGAGAACAGGGTGAAGTCCGAGGTGACGTTGTCCTCCTCCTCGAAGGTGCGCTCGGCGGCCACCGACGCGACCGCCGACCAGGTGGGGGTGAGCTCCCATTCCACACCGGCCGAGGTGCCCAGGGTGCGGGTCGTGAAGGCGTCGGTGCGCTGCTCCTCGGCGGTGGCGGCGATCACCAGGTTCTGGTCGGCGGCCAGGAAGTCGGGCTCCGAGAAGTCGAGATCAAGCGCGTTGCGGATCTCGCTGGCGATCACCGACGCCCGCAGGCGCTCGCCGCCGCCCATCAGGTTGCGGTGTTCCCAGAACGCCTTGCCGCCGAAGCCCTTCGAGGACGACCAGTTGGCGCCGAAGCCGATGGACCGGTGGCGGGCCTCGCTCAGCTCGACCGTGATCGGCAGGCGCCCGTCGGGTCCCAGTTCGGTGCCGGTGGAGATCTTGACGGTGTCGAACAGCCTGCTTTCGGCCAGCGTCTCGCGAAGTTCCTCCACGCGGCTCACCGAGAACACCTCGTCCTGCTCCCACGGGATGCGGCGGCGCACGACCTTGTCCTCCACATCCTCCAGGCCGGCGATGGCCACCTGGCCGAACCGGGCCTGGCCGCCGGTGTCCACCGCCAGCTCGACGGTCATCAGATGGGTGGCGAAATCCACCTCGACCCGGCGCTCGGCCACCTGGGCCAGCGGATAACCCTGCTCGGCGAGGGCGCGCAGCAGCGCCGTCTGGGCGGCGACGATAGGCTCGGCCCGCGCCCGCTGGCCCTGCTCGAGCCCCAGCGCCTCCAGCGGCACTGGCCCCGGCGTGGGGCTGCCTGCGGGGACGCGGTAATCGACGTGATAGGCGCCGAGCAGGAAGGGTTCGCCACGCCGGATGTCGATCCTGACCGGCACCGGCGGTCCGCCCTCGCCGATACTCACCGCGACCTCGGCGGCATAGTAGCCCTCGGAGCGCAGAACCTCCTGGATGCGCTCCACATCCTCGTCCGCCCGCCGCTCCAGCGCCACCCGGCTGGCCGGCGGCTGATCGCGCAACGAGGTCAGCCGCGCCGCCTCCTCGATCCGCTCCCTGAGGCCGCCCTTCACGCCGTCGATGTCGACGGTGTAGGGCGCCTCCTGCGCTCCCGCCGCCACCGGCGCCGCGAGGGCGGCAAGCAACCACAACACGCGGCGCATCGCCATCTCCACCCGGCCGGGACCAGCGGCCAGTGTAGGAAGCGGCGCCCTGCCGGGGAACGTGGCCGGACGACGTGGGACCTAGGTCAGGGGCGTCAGGGCTTCTTCACCGGCGCCGGCGCCGGCACTTCCTCGACCCAGCGCATGGGGCAGGCGGCAGCACCGGGATCACGCCAGTCCTTGAGGATCGGTCCGCGCAGCTCGTGGGTATAGCGGCCGCGCGCGTCGCGGGTGACCTTGCGGGCGTACCAGGTCAGGATGGGGAAGTGATTGGTGTTGAAGCGGAAGCGACCGCGCACCGACACGAAATCGGCCCGCCGCAGGCCGGCCCGCAACGCCTCGTGGTCGCCGGTCTTGCCGTTGGTGGTCCGAAGCGCCGAATCCAGCAGGAAGGCGGCGTCGTAGCCCTGGGCCACCCAGGTCGTGGCCGGCCGGCCCAGTTCGTTCTCGAACTCGGTGGACATGCGTTTGTTGGGGATGCTGTCGAGATCGGGGCTCCAGGTCCCGATGCTGACCACGTCCATGCCGGCATCGCCCATGGCCGGCAAGGTCGGCCGCTCCACCGCCTGCGCGGTGGTGACGAGCGGAATCTCCGCTCTCAGCCCGGCCGCGTCGAAGGCCCGCGCGAAGGACACGCTCATGCCGCCGGTCAGCAGCGAATAGACGGCATCGGGGCGCAGCGCCCGGATGCGCGCCACCTCAGCCTCGTAGACCGGCTGGCCGTGGCGCGGGGTCAGCACCTCGGCCACCTCGCCGGAAAAGGTGCGCTTGAAGGCGGCGACGGCCGCGTCGGTGGCGCCGGTGTCGGGGCCGATCACCACCACCCGACCGGCCCGCTCGGTGGCCAGGTACATGCCGGCGGCCTCGTGGGTGCCGTCGAAGGGCGCGGCCAGGTCGAAGAAATACGGATCGCAGCCAGCCCCGGCCATGGCGGCGGGCGCCATGTCGAGATTGATCACGAACAGCCGTTGGTCCAGCAGCAGCGGCGCGATGGCCGCCAGGCTTGCCGTCGACACGCCGGTCAGCACCATGTCGACCCGCTCGCGCTCCAAGAGCCGCTTGACCTGGGCCACCGCCTGGTCGGGCGAGCCCTGGTCGTCCACCGGCACCACCCGCACCTCCTGGTTGGCGAAGCGGCCGCCCAGTTGGCGCAGGGCCAGGTTGAAGCCGTCGACCATGTCCTGCCCGGCCAGGGCGCCGGGGCCGGTCTGGGTCGCGACCACCCCGATGACGATGGACGGGTCGCTGGCGCCCGGCAACGCCCGGGCCGAGCCCGGCAGCAGCCCCAGCACTGTCAGCAAGACGGCGAGAGATCGACGCATCCTACCTCACTGCTTCCGCTTCGCCCGGGCGAAGGCCTCGGCGAAGGCGCCGCCCCCGGGGGCGGGCTTGTCCTGGTGCGAGCGCGGCGCGCCCTTGGCGGCGGCGGGCGCCCGCTCGCGCGGGGCCGGCGCCTCGTCCATGCGCATGCTGAGCGCGATGCGCTTGCGCTTCAAGTCCACTTCGACGACCTTCACGCGGACCACGTCGCCGGGCTTGACCACCTCGTGCGGGTCCTTGACGAAGCGGTTGGCCAGCACCGAGACGTGGACCAGGCCATCCTGGTGGACGCCCACGTCCACGAAGGCGCCGAAATTGGTGACGTTGGTGACCACACCCTCCAGCACCATGCCGGGCTTGAGGTCCTCCATGGTTTCGACGCCTTCCTTGAACTCGGCTGTCTTGAACTCGGGGCGCGGGTCGCGGCCGGGCTTCTCCAATTCGCGCAGGATGTCCTTCACCGTGGGCTCGCCGAAGCGGTCGTCGGTAAACTGGACCGGCTTCAGCGAGCGCAGGAAGGCCACGTCGCCGATCATGGATTTCACGTCGCGCCCGGTGGCCTTCACGATGCGCTCCACCACCGGATAGGCCTCGGGGTGGACCGCCGAGGCGTCCAAGGGGTTGACGCCGTTCATGACGCGCAGGAAGCCGGCGGCCTGCTCGAAGGCCTTGGGTCCGAGGCGGTCGACCTGTTTGAGCGCCTCGCGGCTGGCGAAGGGGCCGTTGCGGTCGCGGAAGGCGACGATGT
>JBFMHS010000218.1:0-4021 GCA_040751765.1 Pseudomonadota bacterium
CGAGGCGATGACCAGCGGCCCGGTGGACCGGGGCGGCTCGGGCGCCGGTGCCGCCTGGGTGACGCCGTAGCTGCCGGGAATGCGCAGCCGCTCGCCGACATAGATGGTGTAGGGCGACGACTTGTTGTTGGTGCGGGCCAAGGTCTGGAAGTCGACGCCGTAACGCCGCGCCAGTTGCGACAGCGTGTCGCCGCGCACCACCACGTGCTCCTGGCCGCCGCCCGGCATGCGCAGGAACTGGCCGGGATGGACGATGTAGGGCGGCGCCAGACGGTTGGCCTCGATGACCTCGCGCACCGACACGTTGCAGCGCCGGGCGATGCCGAACACGGTGTCGCCGGAATGGACGGTCACCCCGCCACCGCAGCGCGCGTGCATGGCGGCGCCCCGCTGAACCGGCGCGCGCCCCTGCCAGGATGGGGCGCAGGCCGCCAGCAACAGGCTGACCATCACAACATGGGGTATGCCGAACCTCATGGCGCGCACTATACGCGCTCGAAAGGGGTGCGGCAAACGGAAGTCGGGTTATTGCTCCGGCACGCCTTCGACCAATGGCACGAAGCGCACCCCGCCCAGATGCTGGATGTCGATGCCCGACTCGGTCTTTACCACCTTGACCAGATCCTGATCGAAGTCGCCCACCGGCAACACCATGATGCCTCCCACCGCCAGCTGGTCGACCAGCGCCGGCGGGATGTCGTGGGCGGCGGCTGTGACCATGATGCGTTCGAAAGGTGCCTGTTCGGGCCAGCCGCGTGAGCCGTCGCCCAGCTTGGCGGTGACGTTGTGGATGCGCAGGCGCCGGAAGCGGTCCTCGGCCTCGGCCAGCAGGTCACGATGGCGCTCGATGGAATAGACGCGCCGGCACAGCTGGGCCAGGACGGCGGCCTGGTAGCCGGAGCCGGTGCCGATCTCCAGCACCTTCATGCGCTCGCCGACCTCCAGCGCCTGGGTCATCAGGCCGACCACCAGCGGCTGGCTGACGGTCTGGCCACGCCCGATCGGCAGCGCCCGGTTCTCATAGGCCTGGTCGAGGAAGGGCTGCGAGACGAACAGATCGCGCGGAACGCGCTCGATGGCGGCCAGGGTGCGGGTGTCGGTGACCCCGGCCCGGCGCAATTCCATCAACAGGCGGATGACCCGGGCCTCGGCGGCGGCCATCGCATGTCTCCCTTCAGCGCAGCGCGGATGCCAGCGCGCGCATGGTGTCGCGGTCGGTCAGGTCCACGCACAGCGGCGTCACCGAAACCGCGCCCCGGCACACCGCCTCGATGTCGGTACCCTCGGCCGAGCGGTCTTCGGCCCGTTGGGCTCCGATCCAGATATAGGGCTCGCCGCGTGGATCCAAGCGCTCGGACAACTGGTCGCCGATCTTGCGCTTGCCCTGGCGGGTCACCTCGATGCCCTTGACCTGGGTGTGCGCCACGTCAGGGAAGTTAACGTTGATCAGCACGTTACGGCCCCAACCGACGCTGGTCACCCGCCGGATGATCCCGGGCGCCCAGTGCTCGGCGGTGGACCATTTCACCGGGTGATCGGGGGTGAGGTATTGCGAGAAGGCGATGGACGGAATCCCCAGGATGGTGGCCTCCATGGCCGCCGCCACGGTGCCGGAATAGGTGACGTCCTCGCCCAGGTTGGCCCCCCGGTTGACCCCCGACAGCACCAGGTGCGGCCGCCGGCCCTTCATCACGTGGTTGACGCCCAGCAGCACCGCGTCGGTGGGTGTGCCGTCGACCGCGAAGCGCCGCCGCGACACCTGCCGCACCCGCAAGGGCCGCCGGATGGTCAGCGAATGGCCGGCCGCCGACTGCTCGTGCTCGGGCGCCACCACCCACACGTCCCTGGAAATCGACCGTGCGATCTTCTCAAGCACCTTGATTCCGGGCGCGTTGATGCCGTCGTCGTTGGAAACCAGGATGCGGGCTTCGGACAGGTCGGGAATGGGGGGGAACATGGTCAGCGGATCACCTCGATGCCGCCCATGTAGGGCTTCAGCGCCTCGGGCACCACGATCGAGCCGTCGGGCTGCTGGTAGTTCTCCATCACCGCGATCAGGGTACGACCCACGGCGAGGCCCGAGCCGTTGAGGGTATGGACCAGCCGGTTGCCCTTGTCGGCCTTGAAGCGGGCCTTCATGCGCCGGGCCTGGAAGTCGCCGCAATTCGAGCACGAGGAGATCTCGCGATAGCGCCCCTGCCCCGGCAGCCAGACCTCGATGTCGTAGGTCTTGCGCGCCGAGAAGCCCATGTCGCCGGTGCACAGCACGATGGTGCGGTAGGGCAGGCCGAGGCGCTGGAGAATGGTCTCGGCGCACCCGGTCATGCGCTCGTGCTCTTCGTCCGAGCGGTCGGGATGGGCGATGGAGACCAGTTCCACCTTCCAGAACTGGTGCTGGCGGATCATGCCGCGGGTATCCTTGCCCGCCGCGCCGGCCTCGGAGCGGAAGCAGGGCGTCAGCGCGGTCATGCGGATGGGCAGGGCCGCCTCGTCGAGGATCTTGTCGGCGACCAGGTTGGTCAGCGGGACCTCGGCGGTGGGGATCAGCCAGTGGCCGGTGCCGGTCCTGAACAGGTCGTCGCCGAACTTCGGCAACTGGCCGGTGCCGAACAGCGCGTCGTCCTTGACCAGGGCCGGCGGGTTGACCTCGGTGTAGCCGTGCTCGCCGGTCTGGACGTCGAGCATGAACTGGCCCAGCGCCCGCTCAAGCCGCGCCAGCGCCCCCTTCAGCACCACGAAACGGGCGCCCGACAGGCCGGCGGCGCCGTCGAAGTCCATCAGTCCCAGCTTCTCGCCCAAAGCGTCGTGCTCGAGCGGCTGGAAGTCGAAATCGCGCGGGGTGCCCCAGCGGCGCAGCTCGACATTGTGCTCCTCGTCGGGGCCGTTGGGGACGTCCTCGGCCGGCAGGTTGGGGATGGCGGCCAGCAGGGCGTCGATCTCGGCGCCCAGCGCCTTGTCCTCTTCCTCCAGGGCGGGGACCTTGTCCTTCAGTTCCGCCACCTCGGCCATCACCGCCGAGGCGTCCTGGCCCTGCTTCTTGAGGATGCCGATCTGCTTGGACAGGTCGTTGCGCCGCGCCTGCATCTCCTGGAAGCGGGTCTGGGCGGCGCGGCGGCGGGAATCCAGCTCCAGCACCCGGGCCGACAGCGGCTCCAGCCCCCGGCGGGCGAGCCCGTCGTCGAAGGCCTGGGGGTTGTCGCGGATCGACTTGAGATCGTGCATGGCGGACCTTGCGCTGCGGTCAGGAGGATGCCGCGCTTATAAGCCCCGGGGTCCCGGTTGTCGAGGGGGTGGGGTCAGGAGTTGAAATCGGTCTCCTCGGCCACCGGCTCGTCCTCCTCGTCATCGTCCTCGTCCGCGTCCTCGGCGCGCTTCCGTTCGGCCAGCTTGGCGGACAGGATGGACAACTCGTAGAGCAGGACCATGGGGATGGCCAGCGACAGCTGGCTGACCACGTCGGGCGGGGTGACCACGGCGGCGAAGACGAAGACGCCGACGATGGCGTAGCGGCGCTTCTCGGCCAGGCCCTTGGCGGTGACCAGGCCCACGCGGGCCAGCAGGGTCAGCAGCACCGGCAGCTGGAAGGCCAGGCCGAAAGCGAAGATCAGCGTCATGATCAAGGACAGCGATTCGCTGACCTTGGCCTCCAGCTGGATCGGCAGCTCGCCCGGGTTGGGCACCAGGTTCTCGAAGCCCAGCAGGTAGGTGTACAGCATGGGCAGGACCAGGAAGTACACCAGCGAGGCGCCCAGCGCGAACAGCACCGGGGTGGCGAACAGGAACGGAAGGAACGCCTTGCGCTCGTGCTTGTACAGCCCGGGGGCGACGAAGGCCCACAGCTGGCCGGCCCACACCGGGAAGCAGATCACGGCGGCCGAGAACGCCGACACCTTCACATAGGTGAAGAAGGCCTCGGTTGGCGCGGTGTAGATCAGGCGCCGCATGCCGCCCTTGTCCAGCGCCACCTTGGCGTAGGGCTCCAGCAGGATGGCGTAGATGTCGGCGGCGAAGTAGAAGCAGA
>JBFMHS010000219.1:0-2105 GCA_040751765.1 Pseudomonadota bacterium
GGGGGGGGGGGGGCGGGGGCGCCCCCCCAAGATTCGTGGTCGCCGAACTGCGCGCGAGAAGTTTGCGCGCAACATCTACTCAAAATGGCTGATGCCCGCTATCATTCTGCCGCTCTAACAATGGGGGGTGGCATGCGCAATCTTGGGTGGGCGCCGATGGCGGTCCGGCTGGGCTGGCTGGGAATGATGTACGTGACCGTGACCTATGCCGCCATGATCCTGCTGGGGTTGGCGCAGATCCATGTCTCGCAAGGCACCAAGGCGGGGCAGATCTTCCAGGAGGTGGCTGCCTTCGACCGCGCCGTCGAGGACAAACGCGCCAAGCGGGCGGCGCTGGTCGAGCGCCAGGAGGAATTGTCGGCCGCCATCGATGCAAGCCGCGCCCAGGTCTACGAACTGGCGGTGACCGCCGGTCTGGCGGAGGACAAGGTGCTGGCGGCCATGGACGGCGGATTGGTCGCCGGTGTCGATCCGGCGCGGGTCGATCTGGCCAAATGGGCCAAGGGGGCGGTGCCGTTGCGCGACTGGATCGCCGAGAAGGAGCGCAACGCCACCGTCCTCGCCGCGCTGGAGGCGCAGCTTTCGGCAGTCAACGACAGCCTCGATCACGTCAAGGGGGTGGTCGCCGGTGGGAGCGGCGGCGACGAGCTCGACCGCGTGCGCTACACGGTACAGACGCTCCAGGACTTGGTGCCGCTGTATCCGCAGGCCATCTTTCTGCCGGTGGAGGTGCTGACCCTGCTGCTGACCCTGGCCATGGGGGCGCTGGGAGCGACGCTGCAGGCCACCCGCGAGATGGTGGAGGGCTCGGGCAATGGCGGCGAGGCCGACTGCCCGCTGGGCTGCTTCTTGTTCCGGCCGTTCCAGGGAATGGTCACCGCCTGCGTGGTCTACATCGTGTTCAAGGCCGGCCAGGTCACCATCTCGACCGGCGACACCGAAGCGCTCAATCCGTTCTTCGTGTCCTTCGTCGGCATCGTCTCGGGCATGTTCACCAGCGAGGCCTACCAGATGATCGGCCGCGCCGCGCGCGGCCTGCTGCGCTCGGCGGGGGGCGACGAGGGGGCGCGGTGGGGCTTCGGCCTCGCGGCCGCCATGGCCGCCCAGGGCATCAGCCCCGAGCGCATGGCCGTCGACCTTGGCCGCGATCCGTCCGAGGTCCAGGGCTGGGTGGACGAGAAGGCGCCGGTGTCGGCGGCGGACCAGGCCGTCGTCGCCGCCTATCTGCGCCTGCGGCCGCGGGCCTTGTTCACCTCGGAGGCTCCGCAGGATGGAGGAAAGGCGGAAATCGCGGCGGTTCCCTCTTGACCTTCCAGTGACTGGAAGCCCAATTGTCGTCAGGGTCCGCTGAAAGGAGCCCCTGAGGATGACTCATCACGCCGCCCCCGCTTCCGTCAGCCTGCCCGTCAAGGGCATGACCTGCGCCGCCTGCTCGACCCGCCTGGAGAAGGTGCTGGGCAAGGTGGACGGCGTGGCCGAGGCCTCGGTGTCGCTGGCCTCCGAGCAAGCCGACATCCGCTACGATCCCGCCGCCACCAGCCCCGCCGACCTGGCCAGGGCCGTCGAGCGCGCCGGCTTCTCGGTGCCCGAGGAGGAGATGGAGTTGTCCATCTCGGGCATGACCTGCGCCGCCTGTTCGACGCGGCTGGAGAAGGTTCTGGGCAAGGTGTCGGGGGTGTCCTCGGCCCAGGTCAATTTGGCCGCCGAGCGGGCGAGGGTCACCTTCGTGCCGGGATCCGTGGCCGCCGCCGACTTGGTGGCCGCCGTCGAGAAGGCTGGTTTCGGCGCACGGTTGGTGACCGGCGCCGACGAGCAGTGGGTCCGCGAGGAGGCTGAGCACGCCCGCGCCATGCGCCGCCAATTGCTGATGTTCACGGCCTCGGCGCTGCTGACCCTGCCGCTGGTGGCGATGATGGCCGGCGAATTGTTGGGCATCCACGCGCTGATGCTCGATCCCTGGGCCCAGTGGGTGCTGGCGACGCCGGTGCAGTTCTGGATCGGCTGGCGCTTCTACGACGGCGCCTGGAAGTCGCTGCGCGGCGGCGCCGGCAACATGGACGTGCTGGTGGCGCTGGGGACCAGCGCCGCCTATTTCCTGTCGGCCT
>JBFMHS010000022.1:0-5581 GCA_040751765.1 Pseudomonadota bacterium
GCCCTGGGCGAGCGGGTGCTGGGGATTGGTGAAGATCTGCTCGGTGTCGCCCACCTCGACGAGCTCGCCCAGATGGAAGAATGCGGTGCGCTGCGAGACGCGGGCCGCCTGCTGCATGGAATGGGTGACGATGACGATGGTGAAGTTCTCGCGCAGTTCGTCGATCAGCTCCTCCACCTTGGCGGTGGCGATGGGGTCCAGCGCCGAGCACGGCTCGTCCATCAGGATCACCTCGGGGGCCACCGCGATGGCGCGGGCGATGCACAGGCGCTGCTGCTGGCCGCCGGACAGGCCGGTGCCGGCCTCGTGCAGGCGGTCCTTGACCTCGGCCAGCAGGCCGGCGCGCTCGAGGCTGGTCATCACGATCTCGTCCAACTCGCCCTGGTCGCGGGCCATGCCGTGGATGCGCGGGCCATAGGCGACGTTGTCGTAGATCGACTTGGGGAACGGGTTGGGCTTCTGGAACACCATGCCCACGCGGGCGCGCAGCTGCACCACATCGATCTTGCGGTCGTAGACGTCGTCGCCGTCGAGGGTCAGCGACCCGGTGACGCGGCAATTCTCGATCATGTCGTTCATGCGGTTGACGCAGCGCAGGAACGTGGACTTGCCGCAGCCCGACGGGCCGATCAGCGCCTTGACCTCGCCGGCACGGATGTCGAGGTCGACGTGCTTCAGCGCGTGCTTGTCACCGTAATGGACGTTGACGTCGCGGGCCGCGACCTTGGCCAGCCGGCTGTCGGACTCGGGAAGGGAGAGTGCGAGGCTCATGGGGCTCCTACCAGCGACGTTCGAACTTCTTGCGGAGAAGGATGGCGGCCAGGTTCATGGCGGCCAGGAAGAACAGCAGGACGATGATCGCCGCCGAGGTGCGCTCGACGAAGGCGCGCTCGGGGGAATCGGCCCACAGATAGACCTGCACCGGCAGCACCGCCGCCGGGTCCATGGGCGAACCGGGAATGTCGACGATGAAGGCCACCATGCCGATCATCAGCAGCGGCGCCGTCTCGCCCAGCGCGTGGGCCATGCCGAGGATGGTGCCGGTCAGGATGCCGGGCATGGCGAGCGGCAGCACGTGGTCGGTGACCACCTGTAGCCGCGACGCGCCCAGGCCCATGGCGGCCTCGCGGATCGACGGCGGCACCGCCTTCAGCGCGGCGCGGCCGGCGATGATGATGGTGGGCAGGCTGATCAGCGCCAACACCAGGCCGCCGACCAGCGGCGCCGAGCGCGGCATGCCGAAGAAGTTGAGGAAGATGGCCAGGCCGAGCAGGCCGAACACCACCGACGGGACCGCCGCCAGGTTGTTGATGTTGACCTCGATCAGGTCGGTCCAGCGGTTCTTGGGGGCGAACTCCTCCAGGTACACCGCCGTGGCGACGCCCAGCGGGAAGCACACCAGCAGGGTGATGGACAGCGAGAAGAACGAGCCGACGATGGCGCCCCACAGACCGGCCAGCTCGGGTTCGCGCGAGTCGCCGGTGGTGAACAGCATCTCGTTGAACTTCAGCTCCGCCGCCCCGGCCTTCTCCAAGGCCTCCAGCCAGCCCAGCTGCTGATCGGACAGACGGGCGCCATCCATGCCGGGGGTGCGCGGGATATGGCCCTTGATCGCCATGTCGACGTCGTCGGAGGCGATCAGCCACACCGGCTGGGTGGTGCCGACGATCGACGGGTCGTCGCGCACCATCTCGCGCAACTTGATGTCTGCGCCGTTGGACAGCAGGGCGGTCAGCTCGCGCTTGGCGGAACGGCCCTCGACCTCAGGAAAGCGCGCCAGGATGGCGTTCTTGGTCAGGCCCAGATAGTTGGCCGCGGACAGCGCCTCGGGCGATCGGTCCTCGCCCAGGCCCATCTCGGCGGCGTCGAAGGTGACGTCGAGGCGGAAATGGGTCTGCACGAAGGCGGTGGCGCCGTTCGAGAAAACCGTGATCAGCAGGGTTGCCAGGAAGCCCAGGGCAAGGGCGATGGCAACCACGCCATAAGCCTTGAACCGGCGCTCGGCGGCGTAGCGCCGCTTCAGCCGGGCGGCGGCGGTGTCGGTGGCGGAACGCGCGACGCTTTTCTCGACCATCTCAGTCATACTTTTCACGGTACTTGTTGACGATGTGCAGGGCGACCACGTTCAGCGCCAGGGTCACGCAGAACAGCACCAGGCCCAGCGCGAAGGCGGCCAGGGTCTTGGGGCTGTCGAACTCCTGGTCACCGACGAGCAAGGTGACGATCTGGGTGGTCACGGTGGTGACCGCCTCAAGCGGGTTGGCGGTGAGGTTGGCGGCCAGGCCGGCGGCCATCACCACGATCATGGTCTCGCCGATGGCGCGGCTGACCGCCAGCAGCACGCCGCCGACGATGCCCGGCAGCGCCGCCGGCACGATGACCTGCTTGATGGTCTCGGAGCGGGTGGCGCCCAGCCCGAACGCGCCCTCGCGCAAGCTCTGGGGCACCGCCGTGATGACGTCGTCGGACAGCGACGACACGAACGGGATGATCATGATGCCCATGACCACGCCCGCGGCCAGCGCGCTTTCCGAGGCCACCGACAGGCCCAGCGAGACGCCGAGGTCGCGCAGGAACGGCGCTACGGTCAGGGCGGCGAAGAAGCCGTAGACCACGGTGGGGATGCCGGCCAGCACCTCCAGCAGCGGCTTGACGATGGCCCGAAACTTGGGATTGGCGTATTCGGCCATGTAGATGGCCGACAACAGGCCCAGCGGCACCGCCACCACCATGGCGATGAACGAGATCAACAAGGTGCCGGCGAACAGCGGCACCGCGCCGAAGGCGCCCGAGCTGCCGACCTGGTCGGAGCGCATGGCGATCTGCGGACTCCAATGCAGGCCGAACAGGAAGTCGGTGATCGGGACCGCGTTGAAGAAGCGGATGCTCTCGAACAGAAGCGACAGAACGATGCCGACGGTGGTGAAGATGGCCATGGTCGAGCAGGCGACCAGGAACACCGACACCACCTTCTCGACCCGGTTGCGGGTGCGCAGGTCGGAGCGGACCCAGCGTTGGGCCATGGTCAGGCCAAGCACGGCCGCCACCAGGCTGACCACCGCCATGGCGGCGAAGCTCAGCTGCTTGAACGACAGGTAGCGCTCGGCAGCGAGGCCCACCTCGGGGGAGCTTGGTGACTTGCCGAAGCCGGCGACCAGACGGACTTCGTTGAACAGCAGCGCCAAGCGCTCGTCCGACAGCGCCTGCATGTCGGCGGGCAGGCTGGACATCACCAGTATGCGCACCACCGTCGACTCCAGCGCCAGCCAGGCGGCCACCAGCAACAGGGCGGGCAGGCCGCACCACAGGGCGACGTAGTAGCCGTGATAGCTGGGCAGGGAATGAAGGAGGCGGGGATTGCCGCCGGCCGAGGCGAGGGCGCGGCTACGCCCCAGGCGATAGCCGAAGGTCGCCAGGGTCAGGAGGACGACCGTCAGGATGAGCAGCTGCATCGTTCTTGGTTTCCGAAAACCGGGACGCCGGAAATGCGGCGCGGATCGACTTCAAATATCACGAAACGAATGCGAAGCGGCCGCCCCCGCTGGCGCGGGGGCGGCCGTCGCCGCGATTACTTCTTCAGGGTCGCCAGGCTGTTGGCCTTCTCGGCCCACTCCTTGCGCTCGGCATCGGCCATCGGGATCAGGCCCTTGTCGGCCAGATAGCCATTCTTGCCCCAAGCCTTCTCCGAGGTGAACTCGGCCAGGTATTCCTTGATGCCCGGGATGGTGCCCACATGGGCCTTCTTCACGTAGAAGAACAGCGGGCGCGACACCGGGTACTTGCCGTCGGCGATGTTCTCGAAAGTCGGGGCGTTGCCCTCGACGATCGAGCCCTGCACCTTGTCGGAGTTCTGGTCGAGGAAGCTGTAGCCGAAGATGCCGAAGGCGTTCGGGTTGGCGTCCAGCTTCTGGATGATCAGGTTGTCATTCTCGCCGGCCTCGACATAGGCGCCGTCCTCACGGATCGAGGAATAGGCCTTCTTGAAAGCCTTGGCGTCGTCCTTCTTCATCGCCTTGAGCTCGGGGAACTCCTCGGCGGCGGTCTCCATCACCAGCTCGATGAAGGCGTCGCGGGTGCCCGAGGTCGGGGGCGGGCCCAGGACCTCGATCTTGGCGTTGGGCAGCGAGGGGTCGATCTGGTTCCAGGTCTGGTTCGGGTTGGCGACCAGCTTGCCGTCGACCGGGATCTCCTTGGCCAGGGCCAGGAAGATCTGCTTGCGGGTGACGTTCATCGGCTTGGTCTTCTTGGAATTGGCCAGCACGATGCCGTCATAGCCGATCTTGACCTCGACCACGTCGGTGACGCCGTTCTTGACGCACTGCTCGAACTCGGACGACTTGATGGCGCGCGAGGCATTCGAGACGTCGGTGTGGTCGGGGCCGATGCCGGCGCAGAACAGCTTGAAGCCGCCGCCGGTGCCGGTGGACTCGACGACCGGGGTCTTGAACTTGCCGGCCTTGCCGAACTGCTCGGCAACGGCGGTCGCGAACGGGTACACGGTCGACGAACCGGCCATGCGGATCTGGTCGCGGGCTTCGGCGGCGCCGCCGAAAGCCACGGTCGCGAGGGCGACGGCGGCGACGGCCAGGGTCTTCTTCATGCTGGGTCCCTCCAGGGTACGGACGAATGGGTGGGCGAAGGCATTCCTTCGCCGAGCCGTACTCTAGCCATCCTCTGTTACAGGACCGCGATGAAGGGGTTAAAGTTTTATGACAAAGGGTGTCACAAACGAACGGCCCCGCGGAAACCGCGGGGCCGCAGTATGCCTTGATTTCGCCGCGTCCGTGACCGGTTCGGAGCCGGGGCGGCGGCTGTCATATATGACGTTTGGCCAGGCCGTCAGCCGCGCGAATTGCGGATGGCCTTGATGTTGCCGGCGTAGTCGGGGGTCTTGAACACCGCCGAGCCGGCGACCAGGCAGGTGGCGCCGGCCGCGACGACCCGGTGGGCGTTGTCGGCGGTGACGCCGCCGTCCACCTGCAGCTCGATCGGGCGGTCGCCGATCATCTCGCGGATGCGGGCGATCTTGGTGAGTTGGCTCTCGATGAAGCTCTGGCCGCCGAAGCCGGGATTGACGCTCATCACCAGCACCATGTCCAGGCGGTCGAGGACGTATTCGATGACGTTCTCGGGGGTGGCCGGGTTCAGCGACACGCCGGCCTTCTTGCCCAGCGACTTGATGAACTGCAGCGAGCGGTCGAGATGCTTGTCGGCCTCGGCGTGGACTGTGATGTAGTCGGCGCCAGCCTTGGCGTATTCCTCGAGATAGGGCTGGGCGGGGTCGATCATCAGGTGGACGTCGAACACCTTCTTGGTCCACGGGCGGATGGCCTTGATGATCGGCGGGCCGAAGGTCAGGTTGGGCACGAAATGGCCGTCCATCACGTCGATATGGACCCAGTCGCAGCCGGCCTCGTCGATGGCCTTGACCTCCTCGCCCAGGCGGGCGAAGTCGGCGGACAGGATGGAAGGAGCGATCTTGACGGTCATTCGTGAATTCCTCTCCCGAGATTTTCTTTCTTGCTTACAAGGCGTCATGGCCGGGCTCGACCCGGCCATCCACGAGACGCCGCCAAAGGCG
>JBFMHS010000220.1:0-2524 GCA_040751765.1 Pseudomonadota bacterium
ATCGTACCCCGTGGGATAATCCCACGCCCGGTGATATACCGACCATCGGCGCTACAGACTTCACTTACGCCAGCCCGGAGGCCTGGTGGGATTGGCGAGATGCCGCCCCCGCCGCCGCCCGGTGGCGAGATGCCGCCCCCGCCGCCGCCCGGCGGTGAGATGCCGCCCCCGCCGCCCGAAGGTTTCATGCCGCCGCCTGACGGCATGATGCCGCCGCCCGAGGGTGGCTATATGCCCCCGGGCGAGGACGCGGTCGGCATGGCCGCCGGCGATGCCTTCTTCCAGGCACTGGAGTCCGGTGCGACCCCCGAAGCCGCCATGGCCGCGGCCATGGCCGCCGGCCAGGACGCCGCCGCCGCCCAGGGCATGAGCCCCGAGGACTTCCAGCAGGGGGCCCAGGCCTTCGAGACCGCGTTCACTGACGCGCTGGCCAGCGGCGCCACCCCCGAGGACGCATTCAAGGCCGGCATGATGGCCACGGTGCCGCCGGAGGAGCAACTCGGAATGGCCGCCGGCATGGCCTTCCACGAGGCGATGGGGTCGGGCGCCACGCCCGAGGCCGCCATGGCCGCCGCCATGGGCGCCGCGCACGATGTCGCAATGGCTCAGGGCATGAGCGAGGCCGAGTTCCAACAGGGCGCCGAGGCGTTCCAGTCCGCCTTCACCGACGCCCTGGCCAATGGCGCCACTCCGGAGGAGGCCTTCAAGACCGGCATGGATGCCACCATGCAGCCGCCTCCCGGTGGCTACGACCCCAACATGCCTCCGCCGCCTCCGCCCGGTGGCGAGATGCCCCCGCCGCCGCCTCCGGGTGGCTACGACCCCAACATGCCTCCGCCGCCTCCGCCCGGTGGTGAGATGCCCCCGCCGCCGCCTCCCGGTGGCTACGACCCCAACATGCCTCCGCCGCCTCCGCCCGGCGGTGAGATGCCCCCGCCGCCGCCTCCGGGTGGCGAGATGCCGCCCGCCGGTGACGGCACCCTCGAGGGTGGTGCCGGCACCACCGATGTGGCCGGTGGCGGCGAGGGTGACACCATGGGCGGCGAGCCCATGACCTTCACCGACGAGTGGGGCAATACCACCACCACCTATCCGGACGGCACGGTGGTCGGCCAGAACGCCGACGGTTCGGGCTGGACCAGTCATCCCGATGGTTCGGGCTCGTGGACCGGCCCCGACGGCTCGACCAGCAGCTGGGACGGCCAGGGCGGTGGCAGCTTCACCAATCCCGACGGCTCCAGCGGCACCTGGAACGCCGACGGCTCCGGCAGCTTCACCAGCCCCGATGGCACCGTCACCACCAACAATTCGGACGGCTCCGGCGTCACCACCTATCCGGACGGCTCCAGCTATGCCTGGGCGCCCGACGGGTCGGGCACCTTCACCCCGGCGCCGGGGTCCGAGCCGGTCGGCGACGACCAGTTCGCCACGGGCGAGTTCACCAACCCCGACGGGTCGATGGACAGCTGGAATCCGGACGGCTCGGGCAGCCATACCGAGCCCGACGGCACGGTGCACAGTTGGAACGCCGACGGCTCCGGATCGACCACTTGGCCCGACGGCACGGTGGAGACCTACAACGCCGACGGTTCGGGCTCGATCGCCTATGCCGACGGCTCGTCCAGCACCTGGGACGGCCAGGGCGGCGGCAGCTGGACCGGCGCCGACGGCTCGAGCAGCACCTGGAACGCCGACGGCTCCAGCACCTGGTCGAATGCCGACGGCTCCAGCGGCGTGGAGAATGCCGACGGGTCCGGCAGCGCGACCTTTGCCGACGGGTCGAGTGCCGTCTGGAACACCGACGGCTCGGGAACGTTCACCGCGGCCGACGGCACGGTCACCGAGTTCGGCCCCGCCATGGCCGGTCCCGGTCCCATGGAAGGCGGCGAGGACATGGGGGCCGCGCCTCCGCCCCACCCGGACGGCTATGTCAACGAGTTCATCGCCCCGCTGTTTGGCGGCCTCGACTACAACCCCGAGGGCCCGAGCAACTGGACCCTGCCGATTCCCGCCGGATCGGTGGACCTGGAGAACTCGACCTTCATCGTCACGGCCGACCAGGTCGGCAGCTGGGACGGCGGCATACCGCCCGAGGCCCACGACAACGGCGACGGGACCTACACCATCCAGTCCTGGCCCATCTCCTCGATGGTGGACAATGGCGACGGCACCGTGACGCTGGTGGTGGACATCGGCCAGATGCCGCCGCCTCCGCCGCACATGGCCTGAGGCTGATGGAGACGCGGGGGCCGGGCTGACCGGCCCCCGCGGCGACGACAAGAACAGGGAAGGGATGGGGCTACTGACATGACCGACAGCAGCAAGGGAAACGGAGCCATGACGCCGGACAAGGCCAAGGCTGAAGCCCGCAAGCAGGCCGAGCACGCGAAGTTCATCATCGCCCGGATCAAGGCCGCCAAGGCCAAGCGCCAGGCGAGTCGCCCAAAGCCGAGGGTGCAAGCCGACTGACGAACCGAGTAGGGGACGGAGGCACCGGGAGGCGGGCCCCGGCGCCTCCGGTCTC
>JBFMHS010000221.1:0-5155 GCA_040751765.1 Pseudomonadota bacterium
GGCGCCGCGCCGAGGCGGCGCGCGCCATGGCCGCCGCCCGCGCGGCCTGGGCCGCCGGCAAGCCCGAGGAGGCCGCCGCCGGCTTCGGCGCGGCCGCGTTGCTGGCACCCGACAGCGCCGAGGCGCACGGCAATCTTGGAGTGACGCTGCGGCGGCTGGGGAAGGTGGCGGCGGCCATTGCCAGCCATGCCCGCTCGCTGGCGCTGGACCCCGACAATCCCGGCTTTCACAGCAACATGGGCAACGCGCTGCGCGAGGCGGGGCGGCTGGAGGACGCGGTCGGGCATCTGCGCCGTGCGGTGGAACTGGCCCCCGACAACGCCGCCTTCGCCTACAACCTTGCGCTGGCCTTGCGTGATGCACGGCGCATGGACGAGGCGCTGGCCATGATGGAGGCGTTGGTCGCCGCCCATCCCGGCAATGCCGATCATGCCTGGGACCTGGCGCTGACCCGGCTGGCGCTCAAGGACTACGCGCGCGGCTTCGAGGGCTACGAGGCCCGCTGGGGGCTGGCCCGCACCCCCCGGCGCGACCTGCCCGGCCAGCGGCTGCTGCCGGGCATGGAGGTGGCCGGCAGGACCGTGCTGCTGACCAGCGAGCAGGGTTTCGGCGACGCGCTGCAATTCGCCCGCTTCGTGCCGCTGCTGGCGCGGCGGGGCGCGCGGGTGGTGCTGGAATGCCTGCCCGAGCTGAAGGAGCTTTTCGCTGGGCTGCCCGGCGTCGCCGCCGTGGTCGACAAGCATGCCCCGCCGCCGTCCTACGACCTGTGGGCGCCCATGCTCAGCCTTGCACACATCCTGGGCGTGACCTGGCCCACCCTGCCGGCCGAGGTGCCCTATCTGCGGCCGGCGCGCAGGCTGGCCCGGCCGCTGGAGCGGCCGCCGGGCACGGTGGTCAGCGCCGGCCTGGTGTGGGCCGGCAAGACCACGCCGCGCGACCGTTCGTGGCCGTTGGACCTGCTGCTGCCCCTGTTCGAGGATCCGCGTGTCGCCTGGTATTCGCTTCAGATGGGGCCGCGCGCCGCCGACCTTGCCGCCACCGGTGCCGACCGCCTGGTGCGCGACTTGGCGCCGTCGGTCCGGTCCTTCGCCGACACCGCCGCCATGATGGCCGAGCTGGATCTGATCGTCACCATCGACACTTCGGCGGCCCACCTGGCCGGCGCGCTGGGGCGGCCGACCTGGGTGCTGCTGCGCTACGTCTCGGACTGGCGCTGGCTGGACCAGCCCGAGGACTGCGCCTGGTATCCCACCATGCGGCTGTTCCGCCAGCCCGAGCCCTCCGACTTCGTCACCCCGGTGGCGCTGCTGAAGGACCAACTGGCCCGCGCGGTGGCCGCCCGGTCGTCGTGATCGCGCGAATAGAAAAAGCAGCGCGCCGCTTGGGTTTCGCTTGTCCTTGATTCCGTCGGCGGGTGCGCCATATTGGGGGCGTCTAACCGTTCCTTCGTCACAGAGGACCACCATGGCTTTCGGAAACGATCGCAGATACATGACCACGGCGCAGGCGGAAGCCGCCCAGATCGATGTGGGTCTGCGCGAGTACATGCTCCGTGTGTACAATTACATGGCCTCGGGCCTCGCGCTCACCGGCATCGTCGCGCTGCTGGTGGCGTCGTCGCCGGCCATGACCCAGATGATCTTCGGCACCCCGCTGAAGTGGGTGGTGATGTTCGCCCCGCTGGCCTTCGTCTTCTTCATGAGCTTCAAGATCGAGACGATGAAGGCCTCGACCGCCCAGACCCTGTTCTGGGTGTTCGCGGCGGTGATGGGTGCCTCCATGGCTTCCATCTTCCTGGTGTTCACCGACGCCTCGATCGCGCGCACCTTCTTCATCACCGCAGCGGCCTTCGCCGGCCTGTCGCTCTATGGCTACACGACCAAGCGCGACCTGTCGGCCTTCGGCACCTTCCTGGTGATGGGCCTGATCGGCCTGATCATCGCCAGCATCGTCAACATCTTCGTGCAGTCGAGCATGATGCACTTCGTCATCTCGGCCGCCGGCGTGCTGATCTTCGCCGGCCTGACCGCCTGGGACACCCAGCGGATCAAGGAGATGTACTGGGAACTGGACGGCGGCGAGGTCGCCAAGAAGAAGGCGGTGATGGGCGCCCTGGCGCTGTATCTGGACTTCATCAACCTGTTCATGTTCCTGCTGCAGTTCCTGGGCGTCCGCCGCAGCGAGTAGCGGCTCCGCCCAATCGGCAAGCAAGCGGCCCCCGGGGAAACCCGGGGGCCTTTTCGTTTTCAATCGGCCGGCCCAATTTGATTGGCGCTTCCGCTGTCGTGCAAACCCGTGTCCCGCTAGCATTCCCCCTGCGGAGACATGATCGCTGGGGGACCCCAATGGAAGCTCGGACGGAACCGTCGGTCCACGACCGTTTGCTGGAAGCCGCGAGAACCTGCTTCCTCGCCGACGACTACAACAATGTCGGCACGCGCCGCATCGCCGAGGAGGCGGGCGTCAACGTGTCGATGATCCGGTACTATTTCGGCAGCAAGGAGGGGCTGTACGAGGAAATGATCCGGCACACCCTCAAGCCGCTGCTCGACGTTCTCGACAGCGAGATGCTGGATGCGCCGGATGGGTTCACCGGTTATCTGGCCCTTTATTACCGTACCATGCTTTCCATGCCAGAGTTCCCGCGGCTGATCCTGAAGATCCTGGCCCTCCGGCAAGGACCGGGGCGGCGCTTCGTTCAGCAGCTGCTGGAACGCGGTCGCACCCGATCGGCGAAGCGGGTTGAGGAGATGAAGGCCAGGGGCATGCTGGGGGCCGATGTCGATCCCGACGTCCTGCGGCTGTCCTTCGTCAGTTTGGCCATGACGCCGCTGCTGCTGAAGGACGTGTTCGAGGAGCAGATCGAGCGGCCGCTCGATGAGGAGTTCCTGGACAATCTCGCCCGTTTCAACGGTCACCTGATCGCGGCGGGCCTGGTGACCGTCGGAGGGGAGGCGCGGTCATGACCCTGCAAAAGCGCTCGCTGGCCGTCCGCGCCTTCGGGTTGGCCCTGCGTCTGTCCAACAAGCTGGCCACGCTGCCCAATCGCCTGGTGCCGCCGCCCTTTCGCCTGATCCAGATCGGTTCGTCGTTCTGGCAGTCGCGTGCGCTGTATGTCGCCGCGCGGCTGGACCTGGCGACCGCCCTCGCCGACCGGACCCTGTCGGCGTCGGATCTGGCGGCCGAGGTGGGCGCCAATGCCGATGCCCTGCGCCGCCTGCTGCGTTTGCTGGCGGCCATGGGCGTGTTCGACGAGGTGTCGCCGGGGCGTTGGCGCAACAACGCGCTTTCTTCACCGCTGCGGCGGGACCGGCCAGACAACGTCCGCGCCATGGTGCTGCTGCACAACTCCCCTGAGATGAGCCGGCCGTGGTTCGAAACACTGGAGGAGGGAATCCGCACGGGAGGGGTGCCGTTCGAGATTTCGCATGGCGAGGAATTCTACGCCTACATGGACCGCCATCCGGGCTTCAACCGCCTGTTCGCCGAAGCCATGGACCGCCTCGAGCACGTGGCGGGCGCCGCCTTCGCGACCGATTTCGACTGGGGGCGTTTCGACCGGGTCATCGACGTGGGGGGAGCCCATGGCGCCAAGGCGGTGGCCATCCTGAAACGCCATCCGCACATGCGGGCGGTGGTGGTCGACCGCGCCGCCATCATCGACGGCGCCTCCCGGCACTGGGCCGGCCGCGACGGGGCCGAATGCCTGGCGCGGATCGATTTCCAGGCCGGCGACGTCCTGCGGAGCGTGCCCGCCGGCAAGGACGGCCGCGATATCTACCTGTTGAGCGCGGTCTTGCATGGTTTCGACGACGACGCCTGCGTCAGGGCGCTGTCCACCGTCGCCGCTGCCGCTCGGCCGGCGGGGGCCGCCATCGTGCTGCTGGAGATCGTTTTTCCCGCCTTTCGGGCCGACATGACGGCAGCCTCGATGGACATGCAGATGCTGATGGCAACACGCGGCCGCGAGCGGACCGAGGAGGAATGGCGGCACCTGTTCGACCGTGCCGGCGTGGTTCTGGTCCAAACCGTCGGACTGACGTCGATCGGGCAGCTGCTGGTTCTGCGACCCGCCCCGTGACGGCGCGCGTTCGTCCTATTTCGCTTCGTCGGCGCCGGGGTCGACGAACAGGACGTTGACCTCGACGGCGTTGGGATCGGGGCGTTCCAGGATGATGCGGAAGCCGGCGGTGCCCCCGGTTTCAAGTTCGGTGACCGGCGGCTGGGCCAGCTTTTCCTGGACGACGGTCTTGTCCTTGTCCAGGAGGATCAACTTCATGGTCGGCACGGCGCGCGAGCGGTCGCTGACATTGGCGATGATGCCGCGCACGATCAGCACCTCGGTGTCGTTGTGGACGAAGCGCTCGGGGGTGCCGGCGTTGCGCAGTTCGAGACCGGCGCCGGGCTTCTCGATCCTGAGGCCGGCATCGGCCAGCAGATCGGCCGCCGGCGGCCAGATTTCGACCACCTTGTCCTGGAAATAGTAGGCGGCGCCGCCGGCCCCGGCCAGGACCAGCAGGAACAGCAGGAACCACAGGAAGCCGGTGCCTTTGCGCTGCGGCTTCGAGGCGAACATCTCGGGGATCGGCTGGGGTTCCTCGGAGTCGAGGTCGATCTCGGTCGGCTTCTCGTCGGTGCTGGGTCGCGCCCCGAACTGCGGGATCGGCGGCTCGTCCAGGTCGACGTCGAGGTCGGCGTCGGGCGGAGCCGAGGGCATGGCCGGCTCGATGTCCAGGTCCGACGGCGACGACACCGGGCGGAAGTCGTCGTCCATGCGCGGCGCGGGCGGAGGCGCGGGGGGCGCGGCCGGCGGCGGGAAATCCTCGAGGCCGAAGTCATCCTCGGGACGGGGGGCGTCCTGGTGCCACTTGTGCCCGCACTTGGCGCATTTCAGCATCCGGCCCTTTGGGCCGAGCGCATGGTCGGGAACCGAGAAGTTGGTGGCGCAGTTCGGGCAGCTGATGAGCATGTGATGTACGACCCCCCGAGTCGGAAGTCCGTTATAGGCCGAGAACCGCGAGGACACAAGCGCGCGCTGGACGGATCGTCGCCTCGCGTGTCATCCTTCGGCCCCGTTCGGGAGGACAGCCGTGCGGCATCGGGCACGTGGTCAACACTTCATCCGCTTCGACAGCGTGGGGCTGCGCTACGGCCT
>JBFMHS010000222.1:0-15004 GCA_040751765.1 Pseudomonadota bacterium
GACCGTGGTCTGGATGATCACCGCGAAATTGACCGGGATGCCGTTGATCATCATGCCGCCGCGCATGTCGCCGAGTTCGGCGCGGGCCACAGTCTCCAGGCCGGCGAAGGGATCGTCCGCCGGCATGGCGGCGAAGGCGGCGGCGGGCATGGCGAGGGCCGCCACCAGGGCGGCCGGCAAGGCGAGGCAGGTCCTGTTCATGTCAAACTCCCCGTCGTTCCATTGGTCGATTGATGGTCGATGGTCCGTTAGAACTCGAAGAGGCCGGGCAGGGCGACCGAGAAGGTCGACAGCCCCCGGCGCGACAGCGCGGTGCCGAACGGGGCCTTGCGCTGCACGGCCCATTCGGCTTCGCCGTTGAAGGCGGCGCGGCCGGCGGCGATGTCATCGCGGATGACGAACATCACCTTCTGCCACATGGATTCGAACTCCGGCCTGGGAATGGCCTTCAGCCCCAGGGCGGGGTCGCCGACCAGGACGTCGTTTCCCCGCACCCCCTTGACCACCACGAAGTGGTTGTAGCCCTTGGTGTTGATCAGGGTGATGGCGGGAATGCCGACCTCCACCAGCTTGTCCAGCGTGACCTTGAAGCCGTCCGAGCGCAGGCCGATGCTGGACAGGTAGCGCTGCATGTCGGCCAGCGAGAAGCCGTGGCGGCGGATGGCTTGCTGGTCGCCCACCTCGAACATGGAGCGGAAGGTCTCCTCCTCGGTGGTGGGCCGGCCGTAGTGGTGGGTCAGGAGTGTCGCGAGGGCCGCCGAGCCGCAGGAGAAATCGTGCTGCTGGCGGACCACGCTGTGGAAGCGGGCCTCCTTGAGGCTGGTCACCGTGACGGTCAGCGAGCCGCCCGGAACCGGAAGGCGGGTTTCGGCCGCCTCCGGCCCGGAGCCCCAAAGCAGAATGGCGGCCACGGCCGCCACGGACAGGGTTTTCATCGCATCCTCCGCGTCCGTGGCGTCACTGCAGGAAGACGTTGACGCTGGTGGCGTTGTTCATGTTTACCAGATCGCCGGTGTTCTGCATCACCGCGGTGATGCCGCGGTTGCCGGCGACGGTGGCCTGTTCGATGGTGCCGCTGACCTTGGCGGCACCGCCGCCGATCGAGATGCTGCCGTTGTTGGTGCCGGACTGGCTGGTCTCGTTGGTCTGCAGCACGCTGCCGTTGATCTCGGTGGCGGTTTCGGTGCCGCCGCGCTGGCTGTTCAGCTCGGCCGCCTCCATGACCTCGCCGAAGGCCAGTTCCTCCTCGGCCACGGCCGGCCCCGCGAAGGCCAGGCAGGCGGCAAGAATGAATGTCGCGCGCATGGGCGTATGGTCTCCTTTCTGGCGAAAAGGAGCCGGCGGGATCGCTCCCGCCGGCCGAAGGCGTCAGAAGGTGGTGTGGGCGTTGATGCTGAACGACGTGAACTGGTTCGCCGACAGGCCGGTGTTCTGGGCCACCGTGGCGATGCCCGAAACGGTGCCCAGGCTGATGGCGCCGATGCCGCCGGTGCTGAAGGTCACCGAGACCTCGCCACCGTTGGCCCCCGAGGTGGCGCCGGTGGCGGCGTTGACGGTCTGGTCGGCCGACGCCATCTGGGCGTTGTCGCCGCCCTTGGCCATCTGCCCGACCTTGGCGTCGCCGCCGCTGGCGCCGTTGCCGCCGGCCGCCATGGCTTCGCCGTTCTGCTCCATCATATTGCCGGTCTTGCTGTCGATCGGCCCGGCGGCGCCGCCGGCGGCATTGGCATCGGACTCGACGTCGGTGTGGGCCTTGGACTTGCCCCAGGCGCCGGCCTCGGAAGTCGAGGCGACATCCTGCATGTTGCCGGCCTCGCCACCCGCGTCGGCCTGGTTGCTGGACTGGCTGGCCTCGTCCTGGTGGCCCCAGCCATTGGACGCGGCGTAGCCCATGCCGGGCGCCCCGCCCTCGGCGTCGGCATCGACTTCGTTGTCGGCGTGGCCGTAGGCCTTGGAGTACGAGCCCGAGCCCGACTTGGCCCCGGCCGCCGAGAACGACCCGCCATAGGCCTTGCTGTAGGCCGTGCCGTCGCCGCCGTCGGTCTCGTTCTTGGACTTGGCCTTCTGCAGGCCGACATTGGCATTGACCGCGATGCCGTCGGCCCCGTTGCCGCCGTTGCCGCCGGTGGTGGTGCCGGTGTTGTTGTCGGCGTTGCCGGCGTTGCCCTCGGTCTCGGCCTCGTTGTCGAGGCTGAGATCGATGTAGCCGCCGGTCAGTTCGCCGCCATTGGCGTTGCCGCCGTCGAGGCTGATCGGGCCCAGTTCATTGGTGGCGTTCATTTCGGTGGCGTTGGTCATCGCCACGTTGAACGAGTTGAGGTTGACGTTGTCGCCCAGGATGGCGGTGCCGTCGATGTCGGCGGCCGCCCGCGAGCGGAACACCGCCTGGGCGGAGTCCTCGGTTTCGCTCTGGGTCGGCGACTGGACCAGATTTTCATTGCCCTCGACCGCGTTGCCGCCGTCGCCGCCTTCACCCTGGCCGGGGCCCGCCGCGCCGCCGCCGCCGTTGCCCGGCGAGGCCACGTCGACGTCCACATTCAGGTTGATGTCCGGCAGTTCGACGTACTGGGTCTGCTCGCCGGACAGGTACTGCTCCTGGCCCTGGTCCTGCTCGGCCGAGGTATAGGCCTCGCCGCCGTCGCCGCCCTGGCCGTAGGCCTTGGCGTAGCCGCCGTCGCCGCCACCGCCGCTCGGGCCGTAGCTGTTGCTGTAGGAATGGCCCGAGCCGCCCGCGTCACCGCCCGCGGCCTTGGACATGGCGGAGCCGGCGTCGCCGGCATCGGCCGCCGCGTGGGCGTCCTGGTACTGGCCCTGGTTGTTCTGGATGTGGAATCCCTGCTCCTGGCCGATGACGCCTTGCGCGTTGGCGGAAGCCGCCGCGAAGCTCAGAGCCATGGCGGACACGCCCATCAACAAAGCCTTCTTCATTTCGCCTCCTGTTGGCATTGCCTAGACGAAGTCGACGTTCGCTGGACCCGGCGGCCGGATCGGACGGCCGGCGCGGGCAGCCATGCCAAGGCAAGGGGCGTGCCACTTCCCCGGGGGAGGGGCAGGGAACTGAAATCAATGAAGAATCCCGTCACCGCCGGCGGAGCCGCGGTGGCGGCGGGTGTTAACCACGCGAGACGCGGTGTTCAGTGCCGAGCCGGTCAGGCGTCCCAGCGGATGCCGAATCCGGCCAGGGTCTTGGACAGCAGCAGTATCTTGCGCTGCCGTTCCTCGCCGGTGGCACCCCCCAGGTAATCGGCGGTGAACTGGGGGTCCTGGAGGTAGCCTGTGATCGCCTTGCGGGTGAAATCAAGGTTCGGGCCATCGATGAAGGTGCCCTTGCGGCACAGCTCGACCAGGGTCAGCGCCTTCTGGGCGGGGCCGCCGGCCTTGCGGTCGACCTGCTCGAACAGGCGCGAGCGCTTCATCAGCTCGGCCTGGGCGGTCTCGACCTTGGCGGCGTATTCGGCCTTGTCGTCCTCGGCCAGCCACGAACCGCGCAGGGCGCGGTGGACCGTGGACAGGGTCTGGAGCTTGGGCACCGGCGCGTCCTGGCCGCCGATGACGCGGACGACGAAGTCCTTGTCACCGAAATAGTGGTCGATGAACGGCTTCAGGGTGGCGCGGTTGCCGGGGCCGACGGCGATGCCGGCCAACACCATCAGATAGGCGACGCGGTCGGCCAGCACCTTGCGCTCGCGCAGCAGGTCGGTGACCGTCTCGTTGTTGATGTGGCGGGCCTGGCGCTTCTCGAGCATGGCCAGCGCCTTGGCGCCCCCGATCAGGCTGGTACCCAGCCACATGCGGCGGAACATGTCGAAGACGGCCTGGATTTCCTGCTCCGGTTCGGCCGAGCGCAGCGGCATCTTCCCCGCCAGGTTGCGCATCAAGGAATATTCGATGGCGGCCTTGGCGTTGGGGGCGGCGTCGCGGCCGACCAATGCGGCAATGTCGGCCACGCTGTCGGCGGCGGTGTCGCGCGACTGCCAGCCTCCTTTCCACAGGTCGACGAGATCGCCGCAACGGTCCTCGAGCCGGTCGGGCATGCCCAGCAACTGGTCGAGGGCGGATTCGCTGCGCAGGCATTCCGCCAGGAGCGCTTCGACCAGCGGGAAATCGCGGGTGCCGTCCACCGAGGCCAGCAGGCGCACCAGCACCCGCACCTTGTCCTTCCACACTTTGTGCTGGAACAGGTGCTCGGTGAGGATGCGGTTGACGGCGTAATCCCGCTCGGCGCCGGTCTCGGGCAAACGGGCGATGGCATCGGCGAAGGTCTCCGGCGTCACCGCCGGCGGTGGCCGGTCCTTTTCGTCGTCCCACACCTTCTTGGAGGCGGCGGTGATCAGGGCGTGCAGATCCTTGACCCGCTGCGACCCGGCGACGCCCTTGTGGCGGGCCTGCAGCGTGCCGACCTTGTCGACCACGTTCATCATGGTGCGGCCGGCGTCGTGCAGGCGTTTCTGGTACTTGGCCGAGTGCATCAGCTCTGTCGGGGTGATGACCAAGCCGTCGAGGAAATTGGCGAGATAGCGGCCGGCGAGATCGCGTGCCGCCGGGCGGAAGAAGTCTTCCACCTGGGTGCAGTAGGAGTCGGCGAGCAGGGCGTCGGCGCCCGCCTCGACATCGTCTTTGACCGCCTTGTTCATCGTCCGGACTGCCCGTCCCCCCGTCTGTCCGCGGCGAATTCTATACCGAAGCCGCGCACAGGGGGAAGCCCCCGGCGCGGGTGGGGCAATAAACTCTTGACTTCAGGGGCCGGGTGAAAATCATGGAAGGTTCAAATATACGCCCCACAAGAGGGCGACCCAGGGAGGAGGTTCAACGGTGCGTTTCCAGCTTGGGGACTATGTCCCATATCTACTAAGCCGTGCGGGCATTACGCTGTCGCACAGCTTTTCCCGCGAACTCGACCGCTTCGGCGTGAGCCTGCCCATGTGGCGGGTGATGGCCGCCTTGCTGGACGAGGGCGAGCAGCGCCTGGGCGACCTGGCCAAGTTGACGGCCATCGAGCTGTCGACGCTGTCGCGCATCGCCGCGTCCATGGAGGCGAAGAACCTGGTCAGTCGCCGCCGCTCGGGCCAGGATGCCCGCGCGGTGATCGTCGGCCTGACCGACCAGGGCCGCCGCACCGCCGAGGCCATCGTTCCCCACGCCCTCGATTACGAGAGCACGGCCGTCGCCGGCATGAGCGCCGAGGAGGTGGAGACCCTGAAGGGGCTGCTCCAGCGCCTCTACGGCAACGTCGCCGGCTTGGCGCTGGTGGAGGCCAAGGCGCGGGCGTGAATTCCGTCCTCGACGGCTCTGGCCGGGTAGCGTATGCCTTTTAGCCATGGGCATGAACCCGCGTCAGACGTCGAGGGAGGAATTGATGGAGTCCAAGCCGGTCTCCCGCAGGGGAGCTTTGAGGATCGGAGTCGCCGCCATGGCCGCCACGGCGGCTGGTGGCGTTCCCACCCGCTTCGCCATTGGCAACACCGCCAAGGTGAGGGTCGGCATCATGCTGCCCTATTCGGGCACTTACGCCGCCCTGGGCGAGCAGATCACCAACGGCTTCAAGATGTCGCTGGCCGAGCAGGGCGGCAAGCTGGGCGGCCGCGAGGTCGAATTCGTCGCCCTCGACGATGAGTCCGACCCGGCCAAGGCTCCCGAGAACGCCAGCCGGCTGGTCAACGGCGACAAGGTGGATTTCCTTGTCGGCACCGTGCATTCCGGCGTCGCCATGGGCATCCTCAAGGTGGTGCGCGATTCTGGCACCATCACCGTTATCCCCAATGCCGGCGTCAATGAGGCCACCGGCGCGCTGTGCAGCCCCAACGTTTTCCGCACCTCGTTCACCAACTGGCAGTCCTGCTTCCCCATGGGCAAGGTGGCCTGGGACCGCGGCTACCGCAACGTGGTGACCATCAGCTGGAAGTATGCCGCCGGCGAGCAGAACCTGGGCGGCTTCGAGGAAGGCTTCACCAAGCTGGGCGGCAAGATCGTCAAGCAGATCATGGTGCCGTTTCCTTCGGCCGAGTTCCAGGCGCAGCTGACCGAGATCGCCGCGCTGAAGCCGGACGCGGTGTTCGCCTTTTTCGCCGGCGCCGGCGCCTTGAAGTTCGTGAAGGACTACGCTGCGGCCAATCTCGGCATCCAGTTGCTGGGGCCGGGCCACATCTCGGACGGCGTGCTCAAGGCGCAGGGCGAGGCGGCCGAGGGGCTGCTGACCACCCACCACTACTGCGACGGCCTCGACACCGCCGAGAACAAGCGCTTCCGTGCCGCCTACAAGCAGGCCTTCTCGCGCGAGGCGGATGCCTATGCCGTCCAGGGATATGACTCCGCCACCCTGCTGATCCAGGGCATGAACGCCGTCAAGGGCGACGCCGGCGCCCGCCAGGCGCTGATCGCCGCCATGGAGGCGGCGGTGATCCCCAGCGCGCGTGGCACCTTCACCCTGTCCAAGGCCCACAATCCGGTGCAGGACATGTATCTGCGCCAGGTCGTCAAGGGCGAGGAAGTGGTGTTGGGTGTGGCCCACAAGGCCCTTGCCGACCCGGCGCGCGGCTGCAAGTTGGCGTAAGGGATCCGTCACTCCGAGGCGGAGGCGAGGGGCTCGAAGCCCCTCGCTGCGCTCGGGATGCCAGGTGATCAATGGACCTTTCGTTCTTCCTCATCCAGATCCTCAACGGCGTCCAGTATGGCCTGCTGCTGTTCTTGGTCGCCAGCGGGCTGACGCTGATCTTCGGGATCATGGGCATCATCAACCTGGCCCATGGTTCCTTCACCATGCTGGGCGCCTATGTCGCCTATTGGATGGCCGCACGCACCGGCAGCCTGGTGGTGGCCGTGGCGGTGGCGGTGCCGGCGGCGGCGCTGGTGGGGTACGCCATCGAGCTGCTGCTGGTGCGGGTGCTGTACCGCCGCGATCACCTCGACCAGGTCCTGCTGACCTACGGCCTGATCCTGGTCTTCAACGAAATGCAGCGGATGGTCTGGGGGTCGGACGTGCACGGCGTCGCCGTGCCGGCGGTGTTGAACTTCTCCCTCCCGCTCACCGACAACCTGGGCTATCCGGCCTACCGGCTCGCCGTTTCGGGGGTGTGCGCCGCCTTGGCGCTTGGCATGGCCTGGGTGATCCAGCGCACCCGCCTGGGCATGTGGGTGCGCGCCGGGGCCTGCGACCGCGACATGGTGTCGGCGCTGGGCATCGACGTGAAGATGCTGTTCGCCCTGGTCTTCGCCGCCGGCGCCGGGCTGGCCGGGCTGGCGGGAGCGATCTCGGCACCCCTCAGCTCGGTCTATCCCGGCATGGGCGAGAGCATGCTGATCCTGTGCTTCGTGGTGGTGGTGATCGGCGGCGTCGGCAGCGTCAAGGGGGCCTTCCTGGGGGCGCTGCTGATCGGACTGGCCGACACCTTCGGCAAGGTGCTGATTCCCGATTTCGCCAGCTTCACCGTCTACGCGGTGATGGCGGCGGTGCTGGTGTGGAAGCCCAGGGGGCTGTTCGCGCGATGACCCGTCCGTCCCGCATCGTTTCCATCGTGCTGCTGGTGGCCGTGGCGCTGTTGGCGGCCTATCCGCTGGCCGGCGGCTGGCTGTTCCCGGTCAAGCACGCCTTCCTGCTTCAGAAGCTGACCGGCATCATGATCCTGGCGGTGATGGCCATGAGCCTGGACCTGCTGGTCGGCGTCGCCGGCATGGTCAGCCTGGGCCATGCCGCGTTCTTCGGCCTGGGCGGCTACATGCTGGCGATCCTGTCGCCGCAATACGAGGCGGCCGACCTGTGGTTGGTGCTGCCCGGGGCGCTGGCGACGGTGGCGGCGGTCTCGGCGGCGGTCGGGGCCCTGGCCATCCGCACCAGCGGCATCTCCTTCATCATGATCACCCTGGCCTTCGGCCAGATGGGCTTCTACTTCTTCAACGATTCCAAGGTCGCCGGCGGCTCGGACGGCGCCTACGTCTATGTCCGCCCGGCGGTCGAGGCCTTCGGGGTGACCCTGGTCGACCTCGACAGCAAGGTGGCCTTTTATTACGTGGCACTGGGCGTGCTGGTGGCGGTGTACCTGCTGCTGCGGACGCTGCTGGCATCGCCGTTCGGACGGGTGCTGGCGGCCATCGGCGTCAATGAGCAGCGGGTGCGGGGGCTGGGCTTCGACGCCACCTGGTACAAGCTGGCGGCCTTCACCATCGGCGGCACCTTGGCCGGCTTGGCCGGGTTCCTGGCGGCGGCGCAGTACGGCTTCGTCAACCCGGCGATGCTGTCCTGGCACTATTCCGGCCAAGCGTTGGTGATGGTGATCCTGGGCGGCATGGGGACGGTGTTCGGCCCCGCCCTGGGCGCCTTCGCCTTGGAGCTTGCGCGCATGGGGTTCGAGTCAGTGACTGAGCACGCGCTCTTGCCTATGGGCCTGTTCGTCATCGCGCTGGTCCTGGTGGCGCCCCGGGGGCTGGCCGGACTGCTGGAGCGGCTGGAGCGGGGGAGGCGGCGATGATCCTGGAGACGCGCGGCCTTACCAAGGCCTTCGGCGGCCTGGTAGCGGTGGACGCGGTGTCGCTGGTGGTCCGCGAGCGGCAGGCCCACGCGGTGATCGGCCCCAACGGCGCCGGCAAGAGTACGCTGGTCAATCTGATCACCGGCCATCTGCCGCCCTCGGACGGCACGGTGCTGTTCAAGGGCCGCGACGTCACCGGCCTGCCGGCCCACAAGGTGGCTCGGCTGGGCATCGGCCGCAGCTATCAGAAGACCAACCTGTTCCCGCCGCTGTCGGTGTTCGAGAATGCGCGCCTTGCCGCGCAGTCCCGGCTGACGCACTCCTTCCGCTTCCTGCGCCCGGCCGCCGCGCTGGCCACGGTCAACGCCGAGGCCGTCCGTGCGCTGGAGCTGTGCGGCCTGGCAGACAAGCGACACCGGCCGGCCGGCGAGATGTCGCACGGCGAGCAGCGTCAGCTGGAACTGGCCATGGTGCTGGCCACCGGTCCCGAACTGCTGGTGCTCGACGAGCCCCTGGCCGGCATGGGTCGCGAGGAGTCCGAACGCATGGTCGCCCTGCTCAAGGGGCTGGCCCGCGACTATACGCTGGTGCTGGTCGAGCACGACATGGATGCGGTGTTCTCGGTGGCCGAGGTGGTGACGGTGATGGTCAACGGCGCCGTCCTGGAAAGCGGCCCGGTGGATGCCGTCCGCGCCAGCCGGGCGGTGCAGGACGCCTATCTCGGCGACGGGTCGGAGGCGTACTGATGGTCCTCGAAGCCAGCGGCATCCACGTCTTCTACGGTGCCAGCCATGTGCTGCGCGGGGTCGATTTGCGGGTCGCCACCGGCGAGACGGTGGCGCTGACTGGCCGCAACGGCATGGGCAAGTCGACCCTGCTCAAGGCGGTCATGGGCCTGGTACCGCCGCGCGCGGGGCGGGTGGCGGTCGACGGCGCCGACGTCACCGGCTCCGAGCCCCACGCCATCGCCCGCCGCGGCATCGGCTATGTCCCCGAGGGGCGCGGCATCTTCCCGACCCTGGATGTTCGCGAGACCCTGGTGATGGCCGCGCGGCCGGGTCCGGACGGCCGCCGCGACTGGACGTTGGAGCGGGTGCTGGACACCTTTCCCCGCCTGGCCGAGCGCCTGTCCCACCGGGGCGGCCACCTATCGGGCGGCGAGCAGCAGATGCTGGCCATCGGCCGCGCCCTGATGACCAATCCCCGCCTGCTGATCCTGGACGAGGCCACCGAGGGGTTGGCGCCGCTGGTCCGCCGCGAGATATGGACGGTCATCCGCGCAATCAAGGCCACCGGCATCGCCACCGTGGTGGTGGACAAGAACCTCGACGTCCTGCTGGGCTTGGCCGACCGCTTCGTCACCCTGGTCAAGGGCGAGGTCGTCCACGACGGCCCCGGCGACGCAGAGATCCTGCGGCGGCATATCGGGCTGTAGCGCTCACCCCGCCTTCAGGGTGAAGCGAAAGGTCGAGCCTTCCTCGGGGACCGATTCGACCCAGATGCGGCCGCCGTGGCGTTCGACGATCTTCTTGCAGATGGCCAGGCCGATGCCGGTGCCCTCGTATTTCTGGCGCACGTGCAGGCGCTGGAAGATGCGGAAGATGCGTTCGTAGTATTCGGGTGCGATGCCGATGCCGTTGTCGGCGACCCAGCAGGCGACCTCGGAGCCTTGAACCTCGGCGCCGATGCGGATCACCGGCGCTCGGTCGGGGTGGCGGTACTTGATGGCGTTGCCGACCAGGTTCAGGTACAGCCGGACCAGTTCCTCCTCGTTGCCGATCACGCTGGGCAGGTCGGACTGGATCTCGATGACGGCGCCGGCCTCGTGGGCGGCGAGGCCGAGTCCCTTGACCGCGAGGTCGACGGAGCGGGAGAGGGGCTGGGCGGTGAAGGGGCGCTCGATGCGCCCGACCCGTGAATATTCCAATAGGTCGAGGATCAGGCGGTCCATGCGCACCGCCCCCTCCTGGGCGAAGGCGATGAACTCGCGGCCCTCGGTGTCCAGCTTGTCGGCGTAGCGCCGGGCCAGCATGGTGACGAAGCTGTTGACCATGCGCAACGGCTCGCGCAGATCGTGCGAGGCCACGTAGGCGAACTGTTCCAGTTCGGCGTTGGATGCTTCCAGGCAGGCGGTCTTCTCGGCGAGGTCGGCCTCGGCGGCGCGGCGGGCGCTGATGTCGCGGGCGAAGGCGCAGACGAAGTCGGCGCCGCCGAAATCCAGGTGGTTGACCGCCACCTCGACCGGGTATCGACGGCCGTCGATGGCCTGGTGGATGGATTCCAGCCGCAACACCCGACCGTCGCGGGCGGCCTGGACGGTCTCGGGCCAGCGGGAAACGGCGAAGGCGGGGTCGATGTCGCCCATGGCGACGCCGTTCAGCGCGTCGGCCCCGTAGCCCAGCGCGTCGCAGGCGGCCTGGTTGGCGTAGAGGATGTGCCCTTCGTGATCCATCCAGAACACCATGTCGGCGGCATGGTCGAGGGCGAACTGGGCGAAGCGCAGCCGCTCCTCGCTGCGCCGCAGGGCAACGGACTGCCGCTCCTCGAAACTGAGCTGGCGATAGAGGACGGTGACCGCCACCACCACCACCGCCACCACCACCACCGCCACAGCCACCACCGCCGCCAGCGACAGGCGCACGGTGTTGCCGCGCCAGCCCGCCAGCAGGCGGTCCTCGACCAGCGAGACGTTGATCAGCAGCGGGTAGCCGGCGATGTGATCGTAGCCAACGATACGGGTCTTGCCGTCGATGGGGCTGGGGCCCCACGACAGGCCGCGCGGCGGCATTCCCGGCTGGAACACCGGCAGGTGCGAGAAGTCCTTGCCGATGGCGGCCCCGGCCTCGGGGGCGCGGGCCAGCAGGATGCCGTCGTCGCGGAACAGCGCGAAGGCGCCGCCCTCGGTCGGAAGCAGGCGGGCATAGATGTCCTGGAAATAGTCCGGGTCGACCGCCGCCAGCACCACGCCCTCGAAGGATCCGTCGGGGGCGGTCAGCCGGCGGGTCACCGGGATCAGCACCCGGCCGTCCACCGGAGACGCATGCGGCGGATTGATCAGCAGGCCCGGGTCGGGATTGTCGCGGTGGTGGGGGAAATAGGGGAAGTCGGCCTCGGACCGCTCGGGTGGCGGATAGACGTTAGCGACGTTGCGCATGCGCCCGGACGAGTCGACGATCGCCATGCCGACGACCCAGGGGATGCCCGAAATGCGCTCGCGCAGCGAAATGTGCATGTCGTGGCCGGAAACGCGGTCGACGCCCCCGGCCTTGCGTACCGAGGCGATGGTGGCGTCGATGACCAGCTCCACCGAATGGAAGGCGCGCCCGGTCTGCGCCGCCAGCGCCTTGGTCAGCGCGTCCAGGCTCCGTTCCGCGTTGTCGCGCGTGTCGGCCCGCTGGCGCCAGATCTCGTACGAGGTCATCGCCAGCACGGCCGCCACCAGCACGGCGCCGAGCATGATAACCGCCCGGCCGCTGGACGAATGGAACCGAACCCGTCCGATGTTACCCGTCATTCCTCAGCGATCCCCGGTGCCCCGTCCGGGATGGTAGCATGCCCCCGCCCATCGCGCACGCGCGGAGCGGGGGCTGGAGCGCATCAGCCGTGGGCGGGGCTGCGCTTCGCGGCACCGGCCGAGGCGCGGATGGCCAGCGGGCCGGCGTCGTCGTGGATCGTGGTCGCTTCCTCGGGATAGGCGCCGATGTGGTGAATGGCGAGGTCCGCGCCCATGAACTCGTCCTCGTCGGCGAGGCGGATGCCGATGGTCGCCTTCAGGCCGCCGTAGACCGCGAGACCCGCGGCGAGGGCGAACAGGGCGCCGGTGGCGCTGCCCGCGACCTGCGCGCCCAGGCTGACGCCGCCCAGCCCGCCCAGCGCCTCCTGACCGAACACGCCGGCCAGGATGCCGCCGGTGAGGCCGCACAGGCCGTGCAGCGCCCACACGCCGAGCACGTCATCGATGCGCCACTTGTTCTGGCACTGCTCGAACGCCCAGACGAACAGCGCGCCGGCGATGCCGCCGGTGACCATGGCGCCCACGGGGTGCATGACATCCGAGCCGGCGCACACCGCCACCAGCCCGGCCAGGGCGCCGTTGTGCACGAAACCGGGATCGTTCCGGCCGACGGCCAGGCTGGACAGGATGCCGCCCACCATCGCCATCAGCGAGTTCAGCGCCACCAGCCCCGAGATGCCGTCGATCTTCTGGGCGCTCATGACGTTGAAGCCGAACCAGCCCACGCACAGGACCCACGAGCCCAGCGCCAGGAAGGGGATGTTGGACGGCGGGATGGCGACCACATGGCCGTCGCGCTTGTAGCGGCCGCGCCGCGCGCCCAGCATCAGCACCGCGCCGAAGGCGATCCATCCGCCCACCGCGTGCACCACCACCGAACCGGCGAAGTCGTGGAAAGGGGCCCCGAACACGGCCGTGATCATGTCCTGGAAGCCCAGGCGGGTGCCCCACACCATACCCTCGAAGCTGGGGTAGACCAGGGCCACCAGCACCGAAGTGGCGATCAGTTGCGGCCAGAACTTGGCGCGCTCGGCGATGCCGCCCGAGATGATGGCCGGGATGGCGGCGGCGAAGGTCGCCAGGAAGAAAAACTTCACCAGGTCGTAGCCGTTGGCGCCGAAACCCGAGCCCTCGGCCTTACCGACCAGCACGTCGGCCGGGGCCAGGAAGGTGACGCCGTAGGCGATGGCGTAGCCGACGAAGAAGTAGGCGGTGGTGGATGCCGCGAAATCGGTCAGGATCTTGACCAGGGCGTTGACCTGATTCTTCTTGCGGACCGTGCCGACCTCCAGGAAGGCGAACCCGGCATGCATCGCCAGCACCATGATCGCCCCCAACAGGACGAACAACACGTCAACCCCAGCTTTCGTCGCGTCCATCGTCTTTCCTTTGCGCCTCCGTCACCCGGCGGTTCCCGGGCGCGCGACCTTAATCAAGGCCTGTGCCAAAAGCTTGGGCGAAGGAAAGGGGTGTATTACCAAGGAGTTACGAAAATGCCCAAGAAATGAGCGGCGAAGGGGTGCCGACGAAGTGGGCGTGCATGCCATGGCGTTGCCTGCCGCGCAGGCAGCGCAGGGCCACTCGCCTGATGGTGGCGGATTTGATGGCGTAATATTTGTGCAGAAAATGGAGGAGCTCAAAATCTAGGCGTCGAGAGCCAGCCCCTCGGCGGCCTGCCTGAGGATTTCCGCGCTCCGCCGTAACGCCCCGCGCTCACGGGAGTCGAGGTCGGGCCACAGCGCGGTGCCCGCTCCGTGGGCACCCACCACCCTGGGCAGCGACAGGGTGACGTCCTTGATCCCCTCGACCTCGGGGGTGCGGGCGGAAACGGTCAGCACCGCGCGCTCGTCGTCGGCGATGGCGGCGACGATGCGGGCGATGCCGCCGCCGATGCCGAACCAGGTGGCGCCCTTGCCGGCGATGATGCGATACGCGGCGCCGCGCACGCCCTGGTCGATGGCTGCCCGCTGCTCGTCGCCCAGCGGCGTCCCGCGCTGGTGGGCGAGGTCGTCGACCGGAATGGCGCCGACGGCGGCGGTGGACCAGCACAGGACCTCCGAGTCGCCATGTTCGCCCAGCACCCAGGCGTGGACCGACTTGGGGCTGACGTCGAGGAAGTCCGCCAGCAGCGCGCGGAAGCGGGCGGTATCGAGCACGGTGCCCGAGCCGATCACCCGCTCGGGAGGCAGGCCCGACAGGCGGGTGGCGACGTCGGTCATCACGTCGACCGGATTGGTGGCGATCAGCAGGATGGTGTCGGGGGCGGCCTCGAGGATGCGCGGCACCACGTCGGCGAAGACGGCGGCATTGCGGCCCAGCAACTCCAAGCGGGTCTCGCCCGGCCGCTGGCCGACCCCGGCGGCCAGCACCACCACGCCGGCCCCCGCGAGGTCGGCGTAGTCGCCGGCGGTGACGCGCACCGGATAGGCGAAGGGGGTGGCGTGCAGGATGTCCTGCGCTTGGGCTTCGGCCAGCGCGGCGTTGCGGTCGACCAGCACCACCTCGCTGGCGGCGCCACGCAGCACCATGGCGAAGCCCGCCGACGCCCCGACCATGCCCGCGCCCACGATCCCGACCTTCATGCTCCCATCCTCCCATCAGGTCCCGGACCTATAGGTAGGACGTTTCCCGGCCCGGGGCCAGGGGATCGTGGCGGACCGAAGCCGACTACCGCCCCATCGGTTCTTCGGGTATTATTTCAAGGAAATGAAGCGGATTTGGGGCCCGCTCCTCACCCACCGAGGTTGCCATGCGGTCGCATGAGCGCGTTCCGTCCTTGCTTCCCATCGTGGCGGTGCCGCTGGCGGCGCTGATCTTCGTCGGCGCCTTGTGGTGGGGGATGATCTCGGAATTCCACCAGTCGCGCCGGGATGCCGAGGCGGCGACGGCGGTGATCGCCGGCAACCTCGCCCACGCCATCGAGGAGCATACCGCCCGGACGGTGCACGATGTCGACAGGTTGCTGCGGCTGCTGGCGACGGCCTTCCCGGCGCGGATGGATGACCGCCTGCACATGATGGTCGCCGAG
>JBFMHS010000223.1:0-2477 GCA_040751765.1 Pseudomonadota bacterium
GGACGTCACCATGGTCTCGGTCTCGCGCAGCGCCTCGCCCAGCGCGCTGAAGGGGCCGTGCTCGACCACCCGGACCCGGCCGGGATCGGCGGAGATGCCCAGGACGGGCACCTTCTCCATGTCGCCGAACATGCCCTTGCGCTCGATGATGCGCGGCTTCGCCGTCACTTCGAACGGACTGCCGTCGCGATCCACCGACAACGTCAGGGGGCGTTCGATGTCCAGGCGGACGATGCGCTGGATGTCCTGGAAGCGCTCCACCTCGCTGCCGTTGATGGCAACGATGCGGTCGCCCGCGCGCAGGCCGGCCTCGGCCGCGGCAGTACCCTCGTGGACCTTGCCGATGACCGGCTCTGCCACCGGCTGGCCCAGCGCCATGAACATCAGCATCAGGCCGAGAATGGCGAAGAGAAAGTTGGCCGCCGGTCCGGCGAAGACGATGGCGGCACGCTGGCCGACCCGTTTGTGGTGGAAGGAGACCGCCTTCTCCGCCTCGGACATCGGGCGGCCGTCGGGCGTGGCCGAAGAGGCGTCGCTGTCGCCGAACATCTTCACATAGCCGCCCAACGGCAGCAGGCTGATGCGCCAGCGGGTCCCCGACTTGGCGTTCCACCCCCACACCTCTGGTCCGAAACCGATGGAGAAAACCTCGACGCGCACGCCGTTCCAGCGCGCCACCAGGTAATGACCGAGTTCGTGGACGAAGACCACCACCGTCAGGATGACGAGGAAGACAACCACGTAGTTCCAGATGCCGGCGATGAAATCCATGCTTGTCCCGTCAGAAGCCGCGGCCGCGCTTGATCACGCCCCAGGCGACCTCGCGGGCCCGTCGGTCCTGGGCGAGCACGTCGTCGATGGACGACAGGGGAAGGTTCTCGGTCGCCTCCAGCGTCGCCTCGACGACGGCGGCGATGTCGAGGAAGCCGATGCCGCGCGACAGGAACGCACTCACGGCGACCTCGTTGGCGGCGTTCAAGACAGTAGGTGCGGACCCGCCGGTTTGCAAGGCGCGCCGCGCCAGTCGCAGGGCCGGAAAGCGGGCGGGATCGGGCGCCTCGAAGGTCAGGCTGCCCACCTGGGCCAGGTCGAGGCGCGGCGCCGGCGCCGCGATCCGGCGCGGCCAGCCCAGGGCGTAGGCGATGGGCGTGCGCATGTCGGGACTGCCCATCTGAGCCAGCACCGATCCGTCGACATAGGCGACCATGGAATGGATGACCGACTGGGGGTGGACCACGATGTCGATGCGGTCCTCCCCCAGACCGAACAGGTGGTGCGCCTCGATCAGCTCCAGCCCCTTGTTCATCATCGAGGCCGAGTCCACCGAGATCTTGGCGCCCATCGACCAGTTGGGATGGGCCACCGCCTGCTCGGGGGTGACACCGGCCATGCGGTCGCGATCCCAGCCCCGGAACGGACCGCCCGAGGCGGTCAGCACGATCTTCTCGACCTTGTCCACCTGGTCGAAATCGAAGACCTGGAAGATGGCCGAATGCTCGGAATCCACCGGCAACAGCGTTGCCCCCGCCTTGCGGACCTCGGCCAGCATCAGCTCGCCGGCGCAGACCAGGCATTCCTTGTTGGCCAGCGCGATGACCGCGCCCCGACGGGCGGCGGCGATGGTTGGTTCCAGGCCGGCGGCGCCGACGATGGCGGCCATTACCCAGTCAGCGGGAAGCATCGCCGCCTCGACCACCGCCCGGGCGCCGGCGGCGATCTCGATGCCGCTGCCGTCCAGCAGGTGCTTGAGTCGGCCAAGGGCGGCTTCCTCGGCGACAACCGCCATGCGGGGCTTCAGGCGCAGCGCCTGTTCGGCCAGCATGTCGGCGCTGGTATTGGCGACAAGCGCCTCGACCCGATAGAGATCCGGGCGCGCCTCGACCAGCTCGACGGTGTTGCGGCCAATGGAGCCGGTCGATCCCAGGATGGTGACGCCACGCCGCGCGTCGGTCATGTCGTGATCCCCCTCACCAAGTCAGCATGGCGGCGCCCGAGCTCCAGCTGCCCAGCGCCACCGCCGCGCCGGCCGCAAGCAGCCCGTCGACGCGGTCCAGCACGCCACCATGGCCGGGAATGATGGAACTGGAGTCCTTGACCCCGAACCGGCGCTTCACCCAGCTCTCCAGCAGATCGCCCGCCTGGGCGACGACGGCCAGCATCGCGCTGCCCACCGCCAGACCGGCGGCATTGGGCAGCGGCACCGCCGCCGCGACCGCCAGTCCCACCGCACCGGCGCAGATCATGCCGCCGACAAGGCCGGCCCAGGTCTTCTTTGGGCTGACCGCCGGCATCAGCTTGGGCCCGCCGATCAGCCGCCCGAAGGCATAGGCGCCGGTGTCGGTGGCCCACACCAGCAGCAGCAGCCAGAACACCGTCTCGCGCCCCACCTCGGGGTCGCCGCGCAGCCAAACCAGCGCCACCGACGGCAGGCCGACATAGAGGGCACCCAAACCGGCCCACAGATGCGCGCGCTCGCC
>JBFMHS010000224.1:0-4776 GCA_040751765.1 Pseudomonadota bacterium
GAGGGTGTCGAAACTGGCGGAATCCGAGTCCGTGCCCATGGTGTAGGCGAAGGTGTCGGCGCCCATGCCGCCGGTCAGGGTGTCGGCGCCCATGCCGCCGATCAGGGTGTCGTCGCCCAGGTTGCCGTCGATGCTGTCGTTCATGCCGCCGGTGCCGATGATGTCGGCCCCGGTGGTGCCGGTGATGGTGTCGGGCTGCGCGTTGTCGCCGGCATGGGTCAGCAGGCCGGGCAGGGCGGTGATCGGCGGCGCGGTGGTGACGCCGGCCAGACGGATCAGGGTGCCGTCGAAGGTGGTGCCCCAGCCCATGCCCTTGACGTACAGCCAGCCGTCGCTGCCGTCGGTGAAATAGACCAGCTGGTTGTTGGTGGCGGTGTTGACGATGTTCGTCACCGTGGTGGCGACATCGGTGGTGAAGGCGTGGGCGGTGCCGCTGTAGAGGATGCCGCCGATGCCCGACAGCACCACGGCGTCGCCGTCGGCCACCGTGAAGTCGGTGATGGTGTCGGGCGCAGCGGTCGACGAGTCGCCGCCCATATAGGCGAAGTCGTCGCCGCCCAGGCCGCCGGTCAGGGTGTCGCCACCCATGCCGCCGCGGATCATGTCGTCGCCGCCGCCGCCGGCCAAGCTGTCGTTGCCCATCTCGCCGTACAGCGTGTCGGCGCCGCCGCCACCGCTGATGGTGTCGTCGCCGGTGCCGCCCTGCACCACATGGCCCAGCGCGGCGGTGACGCCGCCGATGTCGGTGGCCGCCGGCGCCGTGGTCACCCCGGCCAGCTTGATCAGCGTGCCGTTGTAGTCGGTGCCGCCGCCCATGCCCTTGACGTAGAGGTAGCCGTCGCCGCCCTGGGCGAAGAACACCACCCGGTTCATGATCATCGCCGCCGAGGACAGGGCGTTGACGGTGTCGGTCACCGTGGCGCCCAGCACCGGATAGGGATCGGCGTAATAGGCCATCCCGGCCATGCCCTCGAACACGATCCTGTCGCTGCCGACGGTGAAGTCGGTGATGACGTCCATCATCGCCGTGGTCGAGTTGGTGCTCGACGTGTAGCGGAAGGTGTCGCCGCCGGCGCCGCCGGTCAGGGTGTCGGCGCCGTCCATGCCGATGATGGTCTCGGCCCCCGCGCCGCCCGTCAGGGTGTCCATGGCGTTGGTGCCGTAGAGGAAGCCGTTGTGGATCTCGGCCAGGGTCGGCGGGGCGGTCCGGTTGGCGAGGGTGATGAAGGTGCCGTCGAAGCTGGTGCCGGTGCCGGCGCCCTTGACGTAGAGGTAGCCGTGGATGCCGTCGGTGAAATAGACCAGCTTGTTGGCGACCGCGCCGTCATTGACGATGTTGGTCACCGTGGTGGCGGCGTCGGTGGTGAAGGTGTAGCTGGTGGCGTCATAGGCGATGCCGGCCATGCCGTCGAAGCGGATGGCGTCGGAGATCGCCCCGATGCCGAAGTCGGTGATGGTGTCGGTGGCGCCGGTGGTCGACTGGCCCAGTCCGGTATAGGCGAAGATGTCGCTGCCGGTCCCGCCGGCCAGGGAGTCCGCCCCCAGCCCGCCGACCACCAGGTCCATGCCGTCGCCGCCGTCCAGCGTGTCGTTGCCGTCGCCGCCCAGCAGGGTGTCGTTCCCGCCCAGGCCGGTGAGGGTGTCGTCGCCGGCCAAGCCGTCGATGACGTCGCCGCTGCCCGAGCCGGACAGCACGTCGGCGCCCGCCGTCGGTGTCGGCAGCACCAGGATCGGCATGTCGTAGGAATTGGCCCGCGTCAGGGTCGCGTGCAACTCGTCGACCATGATGTGCAGGGTGTCGCGACCGGCGAAGCCGGCGGCCGGGGTGTAGGTCACCGATGCCATGGCTGCGGTGATGGCCGCCGGGGTGCCGGTGAAGGCCAGGTGGGCGCCGCCGTTGGTGGTGGAATCGACGAAGGTCAGGCCGGTGGTCGATGCCAGGGTGACGGTGCCGTGGTCGGCCATCACCACCAGCTTGATGCTGGCCGGCAGGTTGGCTGAGGCGTCGGGGTCGTAGATGGTGGCGCCGTCCAGGGCCAGGGCGGTGCCGGCCTCGGTCACCGCCGAGATGCGATCGGACCAGTGGTAGTCGCCGTTGACGATGGTGCCGTCGTGGAGGCCGGCGGTGGTGGCGTCGGCGACGTTGACGGTGCCGGTACCGGTCGAGAAGTCGTACCACGCCACCAGACTGGGGTCGGACGGACTGGCCGGGGCCTGCATATCGGTGCGGATCTGGTCCATGGAACGGGCACCGGTATGCACCCGCACGTCGGACAGATCGCCCGAGTAGTACTGCTCGGTTCCGGGGGTGGTGCTGAGGCCGCGCCCCAGCGACGCGGTGGCGGTCTGGATGTCGACGATGCCGGCGAAGTCGACCGAGTTGGACCATTTGCCATCGACGAACAGGCTGAGCCGCGAGCTGCCGGTGCCCAGGTTCTCGACCACGGCGGCCACATGGTGCCAGTCGCCATCGGCCAGCGACGGGCCGGTGGTGGCGACGGTGCTGCCGCCGGACACCGCCAGTTGGAGTTGGCCGGCGCTCATGCGCAGGTCGATGCCGCTGTTGACGGTGGTGCCGCCGGCCGACAACAGGCTCATGGTGCCGGTGGTGACGCCGGTCTGGAACCACATCTCGTAGGTGACCGACTGGGTGCCGGTGGGCAGGCCGCCGGCGATCTCCACTGCTGCGTGGCCATGCAGGCCAAGGCTGCCGTGCTCGTGGGCGGGTGGCGCCGACAGGTCGGCGGGGTCGTCCACCGCCGCCACCGTGACGGAGATGGTTTTGGAAACGGTGGTGCTGGTGCCCGAGTCGAAGATGTCTACGGTGAAGCTGTCGCTGCCGACATAGTCGTGGCTGGGCGTGTAGGTGAAGGTGCCGTCGCTCTGCAGCTCCAGCCAGCCGTGGGACGGATAGCCGCCCGAGGCGATGGACACGTTCTGCATGTGGCCGTTGAGGTCGACCGCCAGGATCTTGCTGGAATAGGCGGTGTCCTCGCGAACGGTGATGGCGTCGGTGTAGGCGCCGGGCTTGGTCCCAGTGACGGTGGGGGCGCCATAGACCTCGCCGGCCGCCCAGCTGTCGTCGGCTTGGTTGGGAGCGATGGTCACGCCACCCTGAACCACCGTCTCGCCGAGGCTGAAGTTGCCGGCCAGCCCATATTCGTCGCCGGTCAAGCGGATGTTCATGTTGGCGGCGATGTCGGCCGGGGTGCGCACGGAATCCCAGATGCGCGCGTCGGCGATCTCGCCGCTGAAGTAGTTGCCGATGGACGCGGCCGGCAAGCTGCCGGCACCGATCAGAGTGCGGCCGCTGCCGATGGAATAGGTGCCAATGGCCATGCTGCCGTCGGTGATGCCGTCCACATACAGCGTGACGGAGCCGGCGTCGTCGATGACGGCGGCGACGTGGTGCCACTGGCCGTCGGCCACGGTGGCGGTCGACTGCGGGCCGGTCGTCGACGAGATGTTGAAGCCCAGCTTGCCGTTGTTGACGTACAGGTACGCGGCCGCGTCGGCGACGTCGGGGTTGCCGCTGCTGATGACGTCATAGCGGCCGGTGGTCTGGCCGGTCTTGATCCATGCCTCGTAGGTGACGCCGGTGCCGGTGGCGAGGTCGGGGGTGACCTGGACGTAGGTGGTGCCGCCGTTGAACACCATCGCCGTGCCGGGCGGATTGATGACGGTCGGATCGCTGGCCTCGGTAATGGTGGTCTGGCCGAGGGTCAAGGGGAGGCTGTTGCCGGAAACATCGGCCACCTGTCCGCCCGACACCGCTTCCATGGTCCAGTTGGCGACCAGGTTGTCGGTGGTGGCCGGCGTCTTCAGGCGGTAGTCCGACGAAATCTCGGTGGCGGTGCGGGCGTCGCTCCACAGTCGGATGCCGTCGATCTGCCCGATGAAGCCGTCCGCCATGGCGGTGCCGTCGTCGAACAGGCGGGCACCGACGGACAGCGGGTCGATGGCCGACACAGCGATGGGACCCGACGCCGTGCTGTTGGCGACGCCCAGGCCGTTGACGAACAACTCGTAGTAATCGCCGGTGCGGACCACGGCGACGTGCGCCCAGGTGCCGGCGGTCAGCGCGCTGGCGGCATTCAGCGCCACCGAGTGGGTGCCGTCGGTGGCGTCGAAGGTCAATTGGCCGTTGACCAGCGACAGCTTGAGGTTCTCGGTGGCGGCGAAGTCGCCCTTGGCGACGATGGGCCGGGTGCCGGTCAGGTCGGTGGGATTGACCCAGGCCTCGATGGTGAAGTCGCCGGTGCCCGCCAGGGTGCTGGGCGCGGCGGTCGCGAAGTCGCCGCCGTCGAGCCTCAGCGCCGACCCGGCCGCGTTGGCGCCGAGCACGATGGTGTCGTCGCGCACGGTCAGCGCGAAGGTCTGTTCTGCGAAGGCGGTGGTCTGATCGGTGGCGCGGACCTTGACGCTGAGGTTGGCCAGGTCGGCCAGCGCCGGCGTGCCGGAGAAGGTGCCGGTGCTGGCGTTGAAGGTCAGCCACGCCGGCAGCGGCGAGCCGTCGGCCAGGGTGGCGGTGTAGGTCAGCACGTCGCCTTGGCCGATGTCGGCGTCGCTGAAGAAGCCGGCGGCGCTGAAGTTGAACACCTGGCTCTCGGTGGCGACCTGGGCCGGGATCAGGCTGGCGACCGGCGCGTCGTTGGCGTTCAGCACGTTGAGGCTGAAGGTCTGCGGCACCGACAGACTGCCGTCCGAGGCGGTGATGGTGATGTTCAGCGGCACGCCGACATCGGTGTTGGACGGCGTGCCCGACAGCACGCCGGT
>JBFMHS010000225.1:0-13381 GCA_040751765.1 Pseudomonadota bacterium
GGATCGCCGTCGAGGATGCCGTCCTCAGCGCTCGTGGAAGCTCTGCTGCATCTGGGTGAAGATAGGCTTGAGCATGTATTGCAGCAGTGTCTTGTCGCCCGTGATGATCTCGGCCTGCACGGTCATGCCCGGCGCGATCACGTGGACGCCGGGCTTGTCGCCCACGAAATTCTGGTCGAGCTTCACCGAGGCCTTGAAGTACGGGTCGCCTTCCTCGTTTACGAAGCTGGATGCCGAGGTGGAGATCAGCTCGCCCCACACCGCGCCGTAGCGGGCGAAGTCGTAGGTGGTCACCTTGACCTTGACCCGCTGGCCCGGCTTCACGAAGCCGATGTCGCGGGTGGTGACCTTGGCCTCGACCTTGAGTTCGCGGTCGGTCGGCACCAGTTCGCACACCAGCGCGCCCGGCTGGATCACCGAGCCCGGGTTCTTGAACACCAGCCCCTTGACGTATCCCCGGGTCGGCGAGGTCACCACCAGGCGCTTCACCCGGTCCTCCAGGCGCAGGATGCTTTCCTGGACCTGGGCCAGCTCGGACACGGTGACGCCCAGTTCGTCCATGGTCTGCTTGTGGGTCGAAGCCTGGTTGTCGACCAGCCGGTTCTCGACCTCGACCAGGGCCTCGCGGGCGGTGATGGTCTGGCCCTTGATGCGGGCCAGCTCGCCCTGGACGCGGGCCAGTTCGCGCTTGTTGTCGAGATAGACCACCCTGGAGACCAGGCCGCGCCCGACCAGTTCCTCGCGCATGCGCAGTTCCTCGGCCAGGGCGTTGACCTGTTCCTGCAGGGTGTGGTGCTGGCCCTCCAGCAACCGCAGTTCCGACCGCTTCTGGTCCATCTGCGCCATGATCACCGACCGCTGGCTGTCGCGCAGCCCCAGTTGCGTCTGGAAGATGGCCAGGTTGTCGGCCACCAGGCCGGCGTATTGCGGCGCGGCGAAGGAGAAATCCGGGACCCGGCCCTCGGCGAAGGCGCGCAGGCGCTCGGCCTTCAGCAGCAGGGTCATCTCGCGGGCACGCGACTGCTCCAGATCGGCCAGCGCCTGGGCCGGCGACAGCCTGAGCAGCGGTTGCCCCTCCTCCACCAACTGGCCTTCCTTGATCATCACCTCCTCGACGATGCCGCCCTCCAGGTGCTGGATGTTCTGGATCGAGCCGGTGGGAACCACCTCACCCTCGGCGATGGCCACCTCGTCGATGCGGGTCAGCGCCGCCCACACCACGAACAGCAGCACGGCCAGGCTGGAGGCGAACATGGTGTAGCGGACCAGGGGGGCCGTCCCGCTCTCCTCGAGCTGCACCGCCTGCGCCAGGTGTCGGGCTTGGCGGCTCGACTGTTTGATGGGCGGGCGCGAGCTCTCCGCCGGCACCGGAGGGGTGCCGTCGGGATTGGGAACGTTGACGAGGCTCTGGTTGGTCATGGTCCGTCAGATCAGGTCTGGAGGGATGCGGGCCCGCACTTCCTCGGCCGGGCCGGCGAGCCGCAGATAGCCGCCGTCGAAGACGAGGATCCTGTCGGCGATCCTAAGATGGCTGGGGCGGTGGGTCACCATGAAGATGGTCGACTGGCCGCGGAAGCTCTCCACCGCCTGCATGAACTGGCGGTCGCCCTCGAAGTCCAGTCCGTTGACCGGCTCGTCGAACAGCATGATCGGCGCCCGCTTGAGGTAGCCCCGGGCCAGCGACAGCTTCTGGATGAAGCTGGTGGACAGGTGGTCGCTGGCGCCGTCGCCGATGCGCGTCTCCAGACCGCGCGGCAGGGCCATGATCTCGTCCCACACGTCCGCCAGTTCGCAGGCCCATCGGATGTCGGCGTCGGTGGCGGTGGGATGGGCCAGGCGCAGATTCTGGGCCACGGTCCCGAAGAACAGGTTGCAGACCTGCGGCACGTAGGACACGGCATGGCGCAGCTCGATGGGATCGATCTGGCGCAGGTCGGTGGCATCGATGCGGATCGAGCCGGCCTGGGGTGCGTAGAGGCCCAGCATCAGCTTGAGAATGGTCGACTTGCCCGAGCCGTTGCGCCCGGTCACCGCCACCACCTCGCCCGGCTCGACATCGAAGGACACGCCCACCAGCGCCGGGTCGGCATCGTTGGTGTAGCGCAGGCTGACGCGCTGGAACGACACGTGGCCCTTCACGTTCTTGAGCGGCGCCACCATGGCGCGGGGGTCGCGCTCGGGCTTGAGGTTCATCAGGCCGTCGATCTGCTTGATGGACCCGCGCACCTGCTCGATGCGCTGGATCAGGGTGAAGCCGGTCTGTAGCGGCGACAGCACCCGCCACACCAGCATCATGGCGGCGATCAGTCCGCCGATGGTCATGTCGCCGTCGATGACGCCCAGCACGCCTATGGCGATGGTGGCCATCCCCGAGCCGACGATCAGCACGTTGCTGATGGTGGAGATGACGATGGCGAAAACGCCGTTGTTGAAGCCGCCATAGGCGGCGCGCGCCGACATCTCGCGATAGCGCTTCACCCAGGTGTGCTCGGCGCCCGACAGCTTGACCGCCCGCATCTTGCCCAGGGTCTCGACCATGAACTCCTGCCGGCGGGAGGCGGCGCGCGAGGCGATCGCCACGTTCTTGCGCACCACCGGCATCGAGAGGAAGCCGATGATCACGAACAAGATGGTGGCGATCACCGGAACCAGCGCCAGGATGCCGCCCAGCATGAAGATGATGGCGAAATAGAAGATGGCGAAGGGCAGTTCCATGAACACCGTCGCCAGTGGCCCGGTGAAGAACTCGCGCACCGACTCGAAGTCCTTGATGCGCGCCACCTGGGCGCCGATAGTGGCACGCTCGGTGAAGCCCGGCGGCAGCGACAGGATGTGCTGGAAGATGTTGTTGCCCATGATGTGGTCCAGCCGCGCACCGATGAAGGCGAGGATGCGGGCGCGCACGGACCTCAGGATGGCGTCGAACACCAGCGCCATGCCGACGCCGATGGCGAAGGACATCAGCATGGGCATGGAGCCGGTGCCGATCACCTTGTCGTAGACCGCCATCACGAACAGCGGCGTGCCCAGCGAGGCGATGTTCAGCAATAGGGTGACGAAAAACGCCTGCCAGAACAGCGGCCGGAAGCGGTCGAGAACGGTGCGGAACCACCCCACCCGCTGGACGTTGGCGTCGGCCTGGATGGGGGTGAAGAAATAGGCGGTGCCCTGGACCTTGGGGCCGGCCAGCGTGACGGTCTCGCCCTGGCCGCTGTCGAACACCTCGACCACGCCGTCCACCACCGACTTGACCACCATCGCCGGGCCGTCGTCGGGCAGGAACAGGCACGGCGTCAGGCGCGGGTCCAGGGTGGCCAGTTGCAGCTTCTTCTCGGGGCGGCTGGAATAATTCAGCGTCGCCATGACATTCCTGAGCCCGGTCAGGTCGAGGTCGTTGGCGAAATGCGGCAACGCCTCGGCGACGTGGCGGGGATTGCCCTTCCACCCCAGCGACTTCAACAGCGGCAGCAGGCAGGCGGCCAGGTCCGAGGTGGCGTAGAAGCCGCCCAGGGCATTGGCCTGCAGCTGGGCCTCGTAGTGTTCCAGCGCATGCTTGGAAGCCTTCGGCGCGGTCGCGGTGGCCACGGCCTGACTGGTCATGCCCGGCCTCCCTGGGGCAGCAGCGCGGGCGCCGCCGCCTGCACCGCCTCGCGCGGGGCGCGCTTGACCAGACGACCGCGCTCGAGATCGTAGACGCTGTCGGCCAGCTTCACCAGCGACGGCCGGTGGGTGACCAGCACCAGGGTTCGCTTGCCCCGCGCCCGCTCCAGCCAGACGCGGAGATAGTTGTCGCCAGCCGAATCGACGGCGGTGTTGGCCTCGTCGAACAACACAATGCGGGGGTTGTTGACCAGCGCCCGGGAGATGGCGATGCGCTGCTTGATGCCGCGCGGCAGGGAGTCGTAGGCGCCGTCGCCGACCGGGGTGTCGAAGCCCATGGCCATGGTCGCCACCACCTCGTCGAGACCCAAAAGGGCTGCGGTCTCCACCGCCACCTCGTCGAATTCGGGGCGAAACATGGTGATGTTCTGGAGGATCGTACCCTGGAACAGGACGCCGGACTGGGGCAGATAGGCGATCTGGTCGCGCACGCTTTGGGGCTCGAAACCGGTGACGTCACGGCCGTCCACCAGGACCGTGCCCGAACTGGGCTGCATGGCGCCCTGCATCAGCGCCAGCAAGGTGGTCTTGCCGCTGCCGTTGCCGCCCGAGATCACCACGCACTCGCCTTCCTCGACGGCGATGGAGGCACCGTCGATGATCATCGGCGACTTGTCGTCATAGCGGAAGCTTACGTCGCGCAGTTCCAGCCGGCCCTGCACCTTGGGCAGCTTTGGCAGGTCGAGGGGCGCCTCGCGGGGCATGGCGAACAACTTGCGCAGCCGCTCGCGGGCCAGGATGAAGGTCTGGAAGCGCGTCCATACGCCGAGCGCCTTCTGCAGCGGGCTCATGGCGCGGCCGGCCAGCAACGAACAGGCAGCCAGGCCGCCAGTGGTCATGTCGCCCGCTACCACGATGGTGCTGCCGAAGCCGGCCACCGCGATCATGGTCAGCTGCGAGAAGAAGGACGACACGCCCAAGGCGTTGGCGCTCTTGAGCGCCACCGAGTGATAGCCCTCGGCGCAGGCTTCCTGCAGGCGCTCGTAGCGCCGCACCATGGGGGTCTCCATGGCCATGGCCTTGACCGAGTGAATGCCGCCCAGCACTTCGATGATGAAGTTGAAGCGGCGGTCGTCGGCGGTCATCCGCTTGTGGATGGCCTCACGCAGCGAGGTCCCGATCTTGACGGCGGTGAAGCCGAAGGTGATCAGCAGCACCAGCGGCACCACCACCAGCCAGCCACCCATGAACCCAACCAGGCTGAGATAAAGGATGGCGAAGGGCAGATCGAGCAGGGTCAGCAGCGCCTGGCCGGCATAGAACTCGCGCACCGTGGTCAGCGAGTTCATGCGCTCGAGATGCACGCCCGACCCTTCCTTCTCGAAATCGTGGATACCGCTCATGACCAGACGGTCGAGCGCGGTGATGCTGGCCTTGTGCTCGAACTTGGCGCCGATCCAGCCGGTGACATAGGAGCGGCCGAAGCTGAGCAGGGACTCCATCGCCAGGGCCGCCAGCACGCCGGTCAGCAGCAGGACCATGGTGCCGGTCGACTTGTTGGGCAGGATGCGGTCGTAGACCTGCAGCAGGGTCATGGGCAGCGCCAGACCCAGGATGTTCAGGAACAGCGACGCCACCCCGAGGTCGAACAGGTTCGCCTTCAAGGTCGACAGCTCGCTCAGCGAGAACGGCCGGTCTGTGTCGTCCTCCGCATTCCGCGCGGATGCCTTGTCGTTCATGCCCCTCGGTCCCTTGCCCGGCCCGCCCACTCCCCGGTCCGGCGGCCCTTCGGCTGGTGGAACATACACCACCATTCGTTTCGATTCATTTACTATCCACAAGATGGCCTCCCTGCCCCTGGTGACAAGGGAGGGGAACGCCGTATGATGGCATCGGTCCAACGAGAGGCAGCGCCTTGTCCACCCCCCGCCCCGCCAGCGTCGAGATGATCGAGCGCCTGATCGCGTTCGACACCACCAGCTACAAGTCCAATCTGGCCATGATCGCCTGGATGGCCGAGTACCTGGAGGGTCTGGGCGCGTCGGTGCGGCTGACCCACGACGATGCCCGCGAGAAGGCCAATCTCTTCGCCACGCTTGGTCCCGCAGACCGGGGCGGCATCATCCTGTCGGGGCATACCGACGTGGTGCCGGTCGACGGCCAGGACTGGACGTGCGACCCCTTCCGGGCGGAACTGCGGGGCGACCGCGTCCTCGGGCGCGGCACCGCCGACATGAAGAGCTTCATCGCGGTGGCCTTGGCCCTTGCCCCGGATTTCGCGGCGCGGCGCCTGGATTTGCCAATCCAGTTCGCATTTTCCTATGACGAAGAGGGTGGCTGCGTTGGCGTGCGGCGGCTGATCGACGACCTTGCCAACGTGCCGGTGATGCCCCGGCTGTGCATCGTCGGCGAGCCCACCGAGATGAAGGTGGTCGTCGGCCACAAAGGCAAGAAGAGCGTCCGCTGCCATGTTCACGGCAAGGAATGCCATTCGGCTCTCAACGACCGCGGCGTCAACGCGGTGGAGATCGCAGCCGAACTGGTGACCTTCCTGCGCGGGCTCCAGCGTCGCATCCGCGAGACAGGCCCCTTCGACCCCGGTTATGATCCGCCGTATACGACGGTCCACACCGGCACCATCGCAGGGGGAACGGCGCTGAACATCGTCCCGCGCGACTGCTCGTTCGAGTTCGAGTTCCGCAACCTGCCCGACCACGACCCCGAATCGCTGATGGCCGAGCTGCGCGGCTTTGCCCAGGATCTGGCGCCGGAAATGCTGGCCGTCGACCCCGCAGCCGGCATCATGTTCGACGAGCACAACACCACGCCTGGCCTGATCGCCCTCGATGACGACGAGGCGACGCGGTTGGCCTGCCACTTGTCGGGCGCCAACGGGACCTCCAAGGTCAGCTTCACGACCGAGGCCGGATTGTTCCAGCAGGCCGGCGTCAGTGCGGTGGTGTGCGGCCCCGGCAGCATCGCCCAGGCCCACAAGCCGGACGAATTCATCACCCTGCGACAGGTGGCCGAATGCGAGGCCTTCCTGGCCCGGCTGCTGGCGAGGATGACCATTCCCTAGCCGGGTGTCCCCGGCGGATCGCCGGCATATTTCGGCCCCTCGCCCTCCAGATGCAGCCAGGGAGGCTTGCTGGCGGTCCAGATTTCGTAGAGCGGCTGGGTGGAGCCGGGATCGTCGAGGCTGGCGATGGTGACATCGATGGTCTGGGTGTCGGCGGAGTATTCGAAGCTCAGTGCCGTGCCGCAGTCGCCGCAGAAGCGCCGCACCGCCCGTGCCGACGCCCTCAGGGCATGGGGCTCGCCCTTGACGAAGCGGAAGCCCCGGCGGGGAAAGGCCACCCACGCCACCACCGGCGCCCCGGCGGCGCGCTGGCACATGCGGCAGAAGCAATAGCCCGCCGACAGCGGTTCGCCATCGACCCGATAGCGGACCGCACCGCAGAGACAGCCACCTTCATAGATCATGCGTCCTCCGTCGTCCGGTTCCCTGGCATTTCGGGAGCCGACGGACAGGTGGCAATCACCCCGCCAGGGCAAGAAACCAGGCGCAAGGGAGGCAGTCAGCTCCGCCGCACCACCAGCGCCACCCCCAAGGCGGCCACCGCCATTCCCGCCAGAGCGAGTGGCGACAGCGCCTCGTCGAACAACGCCCAGGCCATCACCGCGGTGACCGGCGGCACCAGATAGAAGAAGCTGGCGGTGCGCGCCGCTTCCCCCAGGCGGATCAGGGTCATCAGCAGGCTGATCGCCCCCACCGACAACACCAGGACCAGCCAGGCCAGGGCGAAGACGAAGTCGCCGGTCCACCGGATGTCCATGGTCTCGAAGGCCAGCGCCGCCGCCAGCATGGGCATCAGCGCCGCCAAATACTGCACCACCGCCCCGGTGCGCAGGTCCATGCCGGTGCAATGCCGCTTCTGCCACAACGTTCCGGCGGTGATGCCGAGCAGGGCGGCGACGGCGAAGGCCACCCCGCCCCAATTCAGCGGGGCGCCGGCCACCACTGTCAGCCGGGTTGACAGCACCAGGGCGACGCCGCCCAGGCCGAGGGCGAGTCCGAGCCACTGGCGGAGGCTGACGCTCTCGCCCAGCCAACGCCCGGCGGCCATGGCGGTCAGCACCGGCTGCAACCCGACGATGAGAGCGGTCAGCCCGGAGGGCAGGCCACGGTCGATGGCCGCGAACACCCCGCCCAGATAGACCCCGTGCACCAGCACGCCCGACACCGCCAGATGTCCCAGCAGGCGCTGGTCGCGCGGCCACGGCGCCCGGGTCGCCGCCGCCACCGCCGCCAGCAGGGCGATGACCAGAGTGAAGCGCAGGGCCAAGAAGGTGAAGGGTTCCGCGTAGGGCAGCCCGAACTTGGCGCCGATGAAGCCGGTGCTCCACAGCACCACGAACAGGCCCGGCATGACGGCGACGAAAAGGCCGCGCCCGTCGCCCATCTAGCGCCGCCGGCGAAGCGATTGCACCACGTCGATCAGCACCAGGCCGACCAGGATCACCCCTGCCGCCGCGAGATGACGGAACGGCAGCACCGGCGCGAAGGCCGCAACCACCAGCGCCGACCCGCCATAGAGCAGGATCTTGCCACGCAGGCTCATCACGGCCTGACCTCGACGTAGCTGACGACCTTGCGCACACCGGTGCCGTCCTTGGCGCGGGCCACGGCCTTCTTGGCCTCCTCGGCCGAGCGGGCGCGGCCCAGCAGGTAGACGGTGCCGAAAGGATCGGCCGTGGTGCGGAAGTTGACATCGGCGACGCCGGCGGTGCCGACCAGCCGCCCTTGGGCCTTCACCGCCATGGCGGTGGTGTCCGCCCAGCCCAGCATGGTCTTGCGGCGGGAATCATCCTTGCCGACATAGGCGACGTGCCAATAGAGCTTCTTCACGCCCTTGACGGCGCGCACGCCGCGCTCGAAACGATCGTATTCCGCCTTGTCGTCGAAGATGCCGGTGACCAGCAGCCGCTGTTCATAGATCTCGGTGGCGGCGCCGATGGTCTTCACCTCGGCCATGACGCCGTTCACCTTCAGCACGATCTCGTTGTCCTTGGCGATGTCGCCGGCCGAGCGGGCCTCGATGGCGCGGTCGATCAGCGTTTTTGGCGCGGTCAGGACGTCGAACAGCTGAGCCGAGGCCGGAGCGACGGCGACGGCGGTGAGCACCGCCGCCAGGGTCAGGACGCGTTTCATGGTTTGCCTCCCTTGAGATGCTTGTGCACGGCTTGGCGGCTGATGCCCAGCTCCTGGCCGATGCGAGCCAGCGACCATCCCGGGTTCTCCGCCCGCAGTCGGCGGGCCTTTTCCTTGGTGGATTCGCCCCCGCCCCGGCCCGCCGGCACCAGGGACGCCAGCCTCGCCAGGTCCGACAGCAAGACCGCGTAGCCGGTGCCGTCGTCACCGCCACGTTCCGCCCAGTAGCGCAGGCGCGCCTCGAACTCGACGGCATCGCGGACCGCCAGCCCGCGCCGCCACAGGTCCTCCACCACCCGGTGGCGGGCGGCGCAGGCGGTTGGCAGCACCACCTCGCCGGGGCCGTCGGAGAGCAGGGCGAGATCCCGCTTGCGGGCATCCCAGGTCAGCGCCTCGTCGCGGGCGTCGGTGACGGTGGCGGGAAGCCGACAGGCGCCTTCGATGGCCTGCCGGAGGGGCGGCGGAACCTCGTGCCATGGCAGGTGCCAGCCGGCCAATGGCGACCACGGGTCGGGTGGATCCCCCTCGGCCAGATGGGCCGCCGCGTCGATGAACATCCGCTCCAGCGGCGTCGGCGCCAACGCGGCCTCCAGGCCGCCGTAGCGCGCCACCACCGCCGCCCGTTCGTCGTCCTCGCGCCCTCTCTCGGCGCGGCGGACGCGGGCGGCTCGAATCAGCATGCCGGGGTCCTCAGCTTCCTCGCGCAGGCGCAAGGCCTCCAGGGCGCCGTCGACCGAGCCGTCCGCCCCGGCCTCGCGCCGGCGGGCCAGCGCTTCCATCCCCGCTTTGTAGCCGCCCCATTGCTTTCCGCACAAGCCGATGGCCCGGGCCAGGGCCTCGTCCTGCACCGCGTCGTCGTCGGACTGGAACAGGGAGACGATGGACTCCAGGCGGTCGAGCGCCAGATCCTCGGGATCGGCCCCCTTGGTCATCAGGTCGAAAAGATCCATCCACGCGGCTCCGTCAACGCGGGGGTTGACGATGCGGCGTCGTCGCTGCCTTGTCAATGGGCCGGCCGTTTACATAGCAGCCATCTTCCGTTGTCAATAAAAACACCAGCAGTTTACAAACTTTTGGCAACTTTTATTTAAGCGGCAGGATTGAAAGGAGCAATCACGATGACAATATCGATACCAGGGAAAGACGGGTGCCGCTTTCCCTTTTTTTGTGGGAGTGGCGGATGAAGGACTTGCCTGAGCTGGAATTGGTCCACATGAGATTGCTTTGGCTCATCTATAATACGCCCGGCGGGTTGACTGCGGCGCAGTTGGTGCAAGAATTGAAGCGGCGCGGCTGGTGCGAGCCGTGGCTGACCCCGGCGGACCTGGGATTGAAGCCGCTGGACGTCCTGCACCCCCCCGGCCGGCGGATGGACGCGCCGTGAACACCGGCTATACTGCCGACATGCCGCTGGGAACGCCCCTATCGTCGCACCTGCTCCGCCTCGGCCTGATGGCCGTGGGGTGGCTGTCCGTGGCGGTGGGAGTGGTCGGAGTGGTGGTGCCGGTGCTGCCGACCACGCCGTTCCTGCTGGTGGCGGTGTGGGCCTTTGCCCGCTCATCGCGGCGGTTCCACGCCTGGCTGATCCATCACCGCGTCTTCGGGCCGACCCTGGCCGCCTGGGAAAGTCACCGCGTGATCCCGTTGCGGGCCAAGCTGGCGGCCCTGGTCGGCATGGCCGGGGGAATGGTCTATGTGACGCTGTTCTCGCCGGCGCCATGGTATGCCGCCGCGGCCATGGGGGTGGTGGTCGCCTATGGCGCCTGGTTCGTGCTTTCCAAGCCCAGCCACCCGGGAGCAGCCCAGCCGCCGGACAGCGCCTCCTGAACGGGATCGATCTCGGCCCGCCGCAGGGCCGAGGCCACCAGCGACGGCGGCGCGGTCATCAGGGTGTGGCCTTCGGCGGCCAGCCAGGCCGCCACGAGCGGAACGCGGTTGCGCGGGATTGGGTTTGGCATCGGTCGCTCCCCTTCTGGGTTCGTCCTTAGCCCTTTTGATAACACGGTCCCTGTTAAGGTCCGGTTACACGTCCCCTACTCCAATCCCCCGATATAGCTGGCGGCCGCTTTGATTTCCAATTCGGTCAGCTTGGAGGCGATGGCGTGCATGATCGACTGGTCGTTGGTGCGCGAGCCCGACCGGAAATCCTCGAGTTGGCTCTCCACATAGGACGGGTGTTGCCCGGCCAGTCGCGGCAACACCTCGGTGCCGTGCCCGGCCTCGCCATGGCAACTGGCGCACGGGGCGATCCCCGAGAAACGATTGCCATGCCGGAAGATGTAGCGCCCCACCGCCGCCAGATCGGCGTTGGCCGGCGCCTTGGTCCTCGGCTTCTGGCTGCTGAAATGGGCTGCCAGGCCGTCGATCTCGGCGTCGGTCAGGTCCTTGGCCATTTCATTCATGGTTCCGATGCGACGCTGGTCGCGGAAATCGCGCAACTGCTTGACCAGATAGGTCTTGTTCTGGGCGGCAAGCCGCGGATAGACCGCCGTCGCCGCCTCACCCTCGGCGCCGTGGCACAATTGGCAGCGCTCGGTGATGATCTCCTGGACCCGGGCGCCGATATCCGCCGCCCACGCCTGAGTTCCGATCATGGCGGCGACCGCCGCGATGATCACCGTCACTCGTCTCATGCCCGCCTCCCCCGCATGCGTCGCATCGTGGCATCCTATGCCGGGTGACGGAGAGCGGGCTTGACGATGGTCAGGCGGTGTCTACAGCAGGTAGCGGCGCAGGCGCGCCGGTGCCTCGTCCATGCGGTCCTTGCGGATGTAGTCGGCGGCGCCGTTGACCAGGCAGGCCTCGAGGATCGAGTTGCTCTCCAGCACGCTGCACATGATGACCACCGCCCGGGGATCGACGGCCCGGATGCGCATCAGGGCGCTGAGACCGTTGGCATTGGGCATCTCGACATCGAGCAGCACCAGGGAGGGCCGAAGCTCGGTGAAGCGCGCGACCGCCTCCTCTCCGTCCGCCGCTTCACCCACCACCACGCAACCGAGGCCGCGCAACATGTCGGTCAGCATCGCCCGGAAGGTCCGGGAATCATCGACGACGAGCACCCTGACGGCCATGGCCCAACCCTTTCCTGCCCGCGTCCATCATACAGGCGGGACGCCGAAACGACAAAGCCGCAGAACCCTAGGGTTTCTGCGGCTTTCGCTTGGTGAGCCCGCTGGGACTCGAACCCAGGACCCCATGATTAAAAGTCACGTGCTCTACCGACTGAGCTACGGGCTCTCACCGGAAAACGGGGGCACACCATAGGGATGGCGCCGCCCCCGGTCAATACCAGTTACTTGACGTCGGCGGCGACCCGCAGGCGTACCAGCTTGTCCGGATTGGCGACAACGCCATTGTTGCCTTCGGAACCCTTGGTGATCTTGTCCACGTGCTCCATGCCCTCGACCACCCTGCCCCAGACGGTGTACTTGCCGTCCAGGCTGGGGGCACTGCCCAGCATGATGAAGAACTGTGAGTCGGCGCTGTGCGGGCTCATGGCACGGGCCATGCCGACGACGCCGCGGGTGAAGCGCTCGCCCGAGAACTCGGCCGGCAGCTTGACGCCGGAACCACCGGTGCCGGTGCCGGTGGGGTCCCCGCCCTGGGCCATGAAGCCGTCGATCACGCGGTGGAAGGGCGTGCCGTCATAGAAGCCCTTGCGGGTGAGTTCCTTGATCCGCTCCACGTGCTTGGGCGCAAGGTCGGGGCGCATCTCGATCACCACCCGGCCCCACGGCAGGTCCATGTACAGCGTGTTCTCCAGGTCGGCGGCCGCCGCCGGCCGCAATGCCAGCAGAACCACGGCGACAGCGGCGAAAGCCAGCGATTTCAGCATTTTCATGGTCATTCCTCGACGTCGGCGGCGACGCGCAGGCGGATCAGCTTGTCGGGATCGGAGACAGCCCCGTTGTCGCGGGCCGAGCCCTTCTTGATGGCGTCGACATGCTCCATGCCCTCGACCACCTGACCCCAGACGGAATACTTGCCATCCAGGTGCGGCGAGGCGTCGAACATGATGAAGAACTGCGAATCGGCCGAGTCGGGGCTGGCGGCGCGGGCCATCGAGCAGGTGCCGCGCAGGTGCTTCTCCTTGGAGAACTCGGCCTTGAGCTTCTGCCCCGAGCCGCCGGTGCCGGTGCCGGTGGGGTCCCCGCCCTGGGCCATGAAGCCGTCGATCACGCGGTGAAACGGCGTGCCGTCATAATAGCCCTGCCGCGCCAGCTCCTTGATGCGGGCGACGTGGTTGGGGGCGAGGTCCGGACGCAGCTGGATCACCACGCGGCCGTCCTTCAGGTCCATGTACAGGGTATTCTCGCGGTCCACACTAGCCTCCGTGTCTTCGCCGGGTCACCGGCCGATCTTGTCCTCCAGCCGGGCGCGGACCCTGGGGCTGACGAAGGACGAAATGTCGCCGCCCAGCCGCCCGATTTCCTTGACGAAGCGCGACGAAATGAACTGGCACCGCTCGGATGCCATCAGGAACAGGGTTTCGATCTCGGGCTGCAGGCGGGCGTTCATGCCGGCCATCTGGAACTCGTATTCGAAATCGGATACCGCGCGCAGGCC
>JBFMHS010000226.1:0-4656 GCA_040751765.1 Pseudomonadota bacterium
AAGGCCCCGGCCGACGGCTTCGACGACGCCTCGTGGCGCGACTTCGCCGATGCCGCCCACGAACTGGTGGAGCGCGAGATCTTCCACATCCAGAAGGAGGAGATGGGTCTGCTGGCCGCCATATCGGCGCTGGTCGATCCCGCCACCGACCAACGCCTCGCCGAGGCCTACCAGGGAGTGATGGCCTAGTTCGGAGGGCGCAGGCCGCTATACGATGGAGCCGTTGAGATCGGCGGCCCCGAACGGGTTGAATGGAGGCATCAGCATTCACTCATATACCGGCGTGGCTTGGGGGCGGGCCGGTGGAGTTCCGTTCACATGGCCGACGCCTCCATTCCTTTCCGTCCCGGTTCCATCAGCCTGCGCGTGCTGGTCCTTGACGACCACGCCGGCCGGCGCGAGGCCGTGCGCGACGTTCTGGAACTGGCCGGCTGCGAGACCCGCGAGGCGGCGTCGCTGAAGCAGGCGGCGGAAACCCTGACGGCGGGACGGGTCGACGTGGTGGTGGTGGTAGACAATCCCGGCCGCCAGCTGACCGCCGCCATCCGCGCGCTCGGCTGCCGGGGGCGTATCGTGGCGGTGTGCGAGACCTGTGCCCAGGCCCGAGCCTGCGGTTCCGACGCCTGTCTGGTGGGCCAGTTCTCGGCCCGCGAGCTGACCAAGGCGGTGGTCGGCTGACACGACCCGGCTTGTGGGAACCCCGCCCACGGTCTACTTTCGCCTCATGACCAAGCCGAAAGCCAAGAAGCACGTCCCGCTGCCGTCGAAACAGGAAGTCCTCGACTTCATCAAGGGCTCGCCCGGCCGCGTCGGCAAGCGCGAGCTGGCGCGCGCCTTCAACCTCAAGGGCTCCGACAAGATCGCGCTGAAGGCGCTGCTCAAGGAGCTGGAGGGTGGTGGCCAGATCCAGCGCGGCCAGAAGCGCCGCTTCGCCCGGCCCGGCTCGCTGCCCGAGGTGGCGGTGGTCGAGATCATCGGCACCGACACCGACGGCGAGCTGCTGGCGCGGCCGCTGTCGTGGGAGGAGGAGGGCCGGCCCCCGCGCATCTATGTCGCCCCGTTCCGGCGCGGCGAGGCGGCGGTGGGCGTCGGCGACCGGGTGCTGGCCAAGCTGCGGCGCCTGCGCGGCGACGACTACGAGGCGCGGCCCATCCGCATCGTCGGCGAGGCCCGCGCCCGCGTCCTCGGCGTCTACGAGCCCATGCCCGACGGCTCGGGCCGCATCCGCCCCACCTCGCGCCGCGAAAAGGCCGACTACAGCGTGCCGCGCGGCGAATCGGCCGGAGCCGAGGCCGGCGAGCTGGTGCTGGCCGACGTGCTGCCCGGACGCTTCTACGGCCTTCGGCAGGCCTCGGTGAAGGAACGGCTGGGCCGGCTGGGCGCGCCCAGGTCGGTCAGCCTGGTCGCCATTCACGCCAACGACATCCCCTTCGAGTTCCCCGACGACGTCATCCGCCAGGCCGAGGAAAGCGGCCCGGCGACCATGGAGCACCGGGTCGACCTGCGGACCATCCCGCTGGTGACCATCGATGGCGAGGACGCCCGCGACTTCGACGACGCCGTGTTCGCCGAGCCCGATGACGATCCCAGGAACCCCGGCGGCTGGCATTGCATCGTCGCCATCGCCGACGTGTCGTGGTACGTGCGCCCGGGCAGTCCCCTGGACCGTGAGGCCTACAAGCGCGGCAACTCGGTCTATTTCCCAGACCGCGTCGTGCCCATGCTGCCCGAGCAGTTGTCCAACGGCTGGTGCAGCCTGCGCCCCGACGAGGATCGCGGTTGCCTGGCGGTGCATTTCTGGCTCGACGCCGACGGCAACAAGCTGCGCCACAAATTCGTGCGCGGCATGATGCGCTCGGCGGCGCGGCTGACCTACACCCAGGTCCAGGAAGCCCGCGACGGCCGCCCCGGAGAGCTGACCGGCCCGCTGCTGGAGCCGGTGATCGCGCCGCTCTACGCCGCTTGGAACGCCCTGTTCGAGGCGCGCAAGCGCAGGGGCGTGCTGGAACTGGACATCCCCGAGCGCAAGGTGGACATCTCCGAGGACGGCCGGGTGCTGGCCATCAAGGAGCGTCCGCGCTACGACAGCCACCGGCTGATCGAGGATTTCATGATCCAGGCCAATGTCTGTGCCGCCGAGGAACTGGAGCGCCTGCGCCAGCCCTGCATGTACCGCGTCCACGACCAGCCGAGCATGGAGAAGCTGGAGAGCTTGCGCCAGTTCCTGTCGTCGCTGGACCTGTCGCTGCCCAAGGGGCAGGTTCTGCGCCCCGGCCAGTTCAACCTGATCCTGGAGAAGGTCAAGGGCAGCCCCAACGAACACCTGGTCAACGAAGTGGTGCTGCGCAGCCAGGCCCAGGCGGTCTACAGCCCCGAGAACCTGGGCCATTTCGGCCTTGGGCTGGCCCGCTACGCCCACTTCACCTCGCCCATCCGCCGCTATGCCGACCTGCTGGTGCACCGGGCGCTGGTCTCGGGGCTGAAGCTGGGCCATGGCGGCCTGCCGCCCGACTCGCTGCCCCAGTTCCCCGAATTCGGCGAGCACATCTCGCAGACCGAGCGCCGCGCGGCCGCGGCCGAGCGCGAGGCGGTGGACCGCTACGTCACCGCCTTCCTGTCCGATCGCGTCGGCGCCACCTTCGCCGCCAAGGTGTCGGGGGTGACCCGCTTCGGGCTGTTCGTCACCCTGCTGGACACCGGAGCCGACGGCATCGTGCCGGTCAGCACGCTGCCCGAGGACTATTACGTCCACGACGAGACCCACCACTGTCTGGTCGGCAAGCGCACCCGCAAGACCTATCAGCTGGGCCAGGCGCTGACCGTGGTGCTGCACGAGGCCAACACCCTGACCGGCAGCATGGTCTTCCATCTGGAGGAGGCGGCTCCGCGCGAACCCGCCCGCCGGTCGAAGCTGTCGCGGCCTCCGTCCCGGGGCGGTCGCCGGCGGGGATAGGCCCCGATCCCCTTTGCGTGCCGCCGCGCCCACCGCCACGTGGAGCGGCGGTGTGCGCATCTCCGAAAAGGCGTATCCTTGAACCGGGGCGAAATCGACGTCCCGCTTACTTACCTTTTACTCTCCACCCCCTAAGAGGTATGTGAAAACTCTGTACCCAGGCGGTACCGGTCAGCATAATCGTTGCCAGTACTGCTTTGGACATACCTCGGGTGACGGTTTTGAAGCATAGCGCTGTAGCACGTTGGGTCATCGCCGGTTCGCTGTTCGTGGCGGGGTCGTGCGCCCCGGTCAGCCAGGGCCCCCTGGCAGGCCCCCACGCCCCCTACGACACCGCCGAGGCCGAGAAGACCCTTGTCTTCGGCTTCAATTCGATCGTCGAACGGCACCTGGACCGCGTCAACGCCGCCACCATCGCGGTGGAGGGTATGCGCGGCCTGGGCAGCATCGATCCCGAGATCGGCGTCGCCCGTGTCGACGACCGCGTGCTGCTGACCGCCTCCGATCGGGTGGTGGCCGAGTACCCCGCCCCGGCCGAGGACGACGTGCGCGCCTGGGCCCGGCTGACCATCACCCTGGCGCTGGACGCGCGCGGGGTGTCGAAAGCGGTCGAGGACGCCGGCCTGGAACAGGTCTACGAGGCGGTGTTCGATTCCACCCTGTCCAAGCTCGACATGTTCTCGCGCTATTCAGGGGCCAAGGAGGCCCGCGAGCACCGCGCCAGCCGCAACGGGTTCGGCGGCGTCGGCATCAAGTTCGACATGGTCGAGGGTGAAGCCAAGGTCATCGAGGTGATGGACGGCGCTCCCGCCGCCAAGGCCGGCATGCAACTGGGCGACATCATCACCCATATCGAAGGCCAGACGGTGGCCGGCATGGCCAAGGACGACATCTCAAGCCGCCTGCGCGGACCGGTGTCGAGCGCCGTCACCGTCACCATCCGGCGCGGTTTCAAGCCGCTGGACCTGGCGGTGCGCCGCGAACTGATCGTGCCGCCGACGGTGACCGCCAAGCTCAACGACGACGGCACCGCGGAGTTCAAGATCACCAGCTTCAACCAGCGCACCGCCGCCAGCCTGGCTGCCGAGCTGAAGAAGGCCCGCGCCCAGATGGGCGGCGCGATGAAGGGGGTCATCCTGGACATGCGCGGCAATCCCGGTGGCCTGCTGGATCAGGCGGTGTCCATGGCCGACCTGTTCATGAAGGACGGCCCCATCGTCTCGACCCGGGGCCGCCATCCGCTGGCCAGCCAGGCCTACGAGGCGCGCGAGGGCGATTTCGCCGAGGACCTGCCGGTGGTGGTGCTGGTGGATGGCAAGTCGGCCTCGGCCGCCGAGATCGTCACCGCCGCGCTGCAGGACGCCGGCCGCGCCGTGGTGGTGGGCACCAACTCCTACGGCAAGGGCACCGTCCAGACCGTCATCCGCCTGCCCAACGACGGCGAGATGACCCTGACCTGGTCGCGCTTCCACACCCCCACCGGATACGCCCTGCATGGGTTGGGCGTGCTGCCGACCATCTGCACCGCCGACACGGCCGCCTCGCCCACCGGCCTGGCCGACGGCGTCATCCACGCCGCCATGCCGGCGCCGGTGACCGCCAACCTGACCATGTGGCGCCACGCCAAGCTGGAGGAGACCGACCTGCGCAAGCAGCTGCGGTCGACCTGCCCCTCGGCCAAGCACGGCGACCTCCGGCTCGAC
>JBFMHS010000227.1:0-15712 GCA_040751765.1 Pseudomonadota bacterium
GCGGTGGCGCCGGGGGGGGGGTTGGGGCCGGGGTGGGTTTCGGCGTAGGCTCCGACTTTTTCTTGGGCTACAGCTCCTTCCGCACCATGCTCATCGCGATCCGCGGAAGCGCTGCTGGATCAGCCAGGACGCGTCCCCCCAGCCCATGAAAAAAAGCCGGCGGCCCACGGCCACCGGCTTTTTCCTGGAATCTTGGTGGAGCTGAGGTAACGCTAGGTTTCAGATCCCCGCCGAATCGTGAGTGATCACGATGCGGGATTATTGTTGTGGCTAGTCGTTGGGGTCAAGCGAAACGTGAAGTGCTAGCCCTAGGGCCGTTGATTTCTCAGCGGCTACAGGATGGCGACACCATCCGCCAAATCTGGCTGGACTTGAAGAGTGATGGGCGAGTCACCGTCGCCCTTCGGAACTTCTACACCCAGGTCAACAATCTCTCCCAGAACAAGATAACCAACACGAAGGCAGCAGGTCGCGACCTTGTTGTCTCTCGTGCTGTTCCCGCACCCGTGACCACTCCTGGGCCGGACCGGCAAGGGCGGTTGTCTCTCGACGACCCGCACTTCCCGACGTTCGCGCACAACAAGCGCCCCGACTTGGATGGGGACAATGATTGGTAAGGGAGCACGGAAATGCAGATCGATTTCATTCTCCAGGGCAAGGGCGGCGTCGGCAAATCGCTGATCGCGTCGCTCTTGGCGCAGTACTACACCTCCCGTGACCACGCGCCGGTGTGCATCGACACCGACCCGGTCAACGCCACCTTCGCTGGGTACAAGGCGTTCAAAGCCGAGGCCCTCAGCATCATGGAGGGTGACGACATCAACCCTCGGGCGTTCGACCAGCTGGTGGAGCGCATCATGGCGCCGAGGGACGACGGCGCCACCGTGATGGTGATCGACAACGGCGCCAGCACCTTCGTCCCGCTCTGCTCGTACATCCTGCAGAACGACCTGGTGAACCTGGTGCATGAGGCCGGACACACGATCCGGTTCCACACCGTGATCACCGGCGGCCAGGCGCTGGCGGACACCACCGAGGGCTTCACCAGCCTGTGCGAGAACATCGCCGGCGTGCCCATCGTGGTCTGGATCAACGAGTACTTCGGCCAACCGGTCCGGAACGGCAAGACCTTCGAGGACAGCAACGTCCTCAAGCGGTACCAGGACCGGGTCCATGCCCTGGTGACCATTCCGGCGGTGAAGCCCGAAACCTTCGGCCGGGACATGCAGATGATGCTGAACCGGCGGGACACCTTCGCCGAAGCGGATGCGAGCCCGGACTACGGCATCATGGAGCGTCAGCGCCTCCGCATGATGTGGCGGAAGCTGGAAGCCCAGATGGAGAGGGCGCGGCTGTGAGCGGCCCGCCGATCTTCGATCCCGATACCGGGGAAATCCTGGACCTCGCCAGCGGCGCATCGCCGCCGGCAAGGCCGCAGGCCATGAGCCTCGACGAAGCCCGCGCCTTGTTGGTGCGGGAGCATGGGGTGGCCATCAGCACCGACGATCCGGTGATGATGGTGGTCACCCTGCACCAGGGGTTCGTCGCGGACTACGAAGCCATGCTTCGGCGCCATGACGAGGCGATCCAGGGCTTCCTGGGCGCCACTGGTGAGGCCTGCGTCAAGGCCGTCGAGGCGGTGCTGGCCAGCCTCAAGGAAAAGACCGTCAAGGCATCGCTCGACCATGCGTTCGCGCTTGTCGAACGGCAGGAGCAGGCCATGGAGCAGCTGCGCCGGCAGCTGCGCTGGCATCGCATCACCCACTCGGTCTTGACCGTGCTGTCGCTGGCCGCATGCGGCCTCGCGGTCACCATCCTCGCGTCCATCGTTCGGTAAGGAATTGATCTCATGACCAATCGCTTTCGGATCGCCAGTGTCGCCTTCGGCCTGGTTGTCGCTGTCGCCCTCCCCGCCCTCGGCGCCGATGCCGACTGGATCAAGCCGGCGGAGGAGGGGGTCACCGATCTGACCAGTTCGCTGGTGATGATCGCCGGCGCCCTCATCGGCCTGTCCATCGTCGGTTACGGGCTGTGGGCGGCGATGACCCAGCGGATCGACTGGGCGCGGATCTGGGTGTTTTTCTTCGCCGCGCTGCTGGTCACGGTCGGGCCGGCCGCGATCATGTGGTTCATCGAGAAGATGTCGCAGAACGGCGGCTGACCGATGAAAGCGCGGTCGGTCGTCTTCACCCACGTCCAGTGGCCCTTCGCGGTGTTCGGCTTGCCCCCGAAGCTGATGGTGTTCTCGTTGACCGCCGGCGTGGTGGTCTACGTGCTGACCATCGTGTTCGGTGCCATCGCCGTGTCCGTGATCGCCTTCGGACTGACGATAGTCGGGGCACTGTGGCTGTCGTACCGGGTGGCGCGCACCGATCGCCACGTTGAAAGCGTATTCCTGACCACCCTGGCCTTCTGGGGTTCTTCCCCTCGCCGATGGCTGCTTGCTGGAGCGTATCCCCGGCGCTCCCGAGGGGGCCGCTCATGAGCCTGTGGCCGCTCGCGATTGGCGTGGGAAGCGCCGCCGTGGCTGTCGGAGCCCTCGCGGTTCCGGCGGCCCGGCGGTTTGCCTTCGGCTCGGTCGATTTCGACTGGCTGGGGCACGAGCTGGAATTCGATCGGATCGAGCCCGACGGCATGACCGTCCGCATGAAGGGCGGCGCCGTGATGCGGGCGTACCGGCTCGGGGGCATGGCCTACGACACCAAGCCGGAGGCCGAACAAATCGCCCTTCACCAGGGGCGCACGGATTTCATCCACGCCTGCGCCTCGCGGGGCGTGATCCAGCGGAGTTTCGGCGTCAAGCGCCTGCGCGAGACCACGATCGCCGCCAGCTGGCCGTCGCCGGCCCTGGCAGAGATCGGCGACGCGGAGGCGGCCCGCTACCGCAACGCCCACGAACTGCGCTGGTACCTGACGTTGCAGGCTGATGCGCTGCTGGTCCTCGAGGAAGCGGACGAGAAGGTGATGTCGCTGTTGTCGGCCTACCAGCCGCGCCACCTAGTGCGGCCGGTCGACCCCGATGCCGCGTGCCCGTTGACCGGCTTCCTCAACTATCTGGTCTGCGGAGATCTGCGCGATGACCTCCGCGCCGTGTCCTTGGACATTTCGGCCAACCTCCAGGCCGCCAATCCCGTGTTCGACAAATCCACCGGCGATATGGTCGTGCAGCTGCCGGAGACGTACCACCATCGGACCATCGCCGTGCGCGAATGGCCGGACCTGGTCTCCGGGCACCTCCTTCACGAGATCATGGCCCTGCCGGGCGAGATCGAGGTTTCGCAGGTCTGCCTACCGGTCGGACGCGAGAAGGAATTGCTGCTTCTGAAGCGCGGCGCCAACAACCCGTTCGGCCCGGCGCTCGCGGCGGCCGAATGTCATGCCGCCGTCGAGCTGCTGTCCCAGGGCAAGACATCGCGCCTCGAAACCCAGGCGGCGGTGATCCTGCGTGGGCGGACGGAAGCCGAGTTGGGCACGTTGACGGCGCAGATCGCGCGCATTCTCGGCAACCGGCGCGTCGTTCATTCGGTCGAGACCAAGGGCGCCGCGGTCGTTTGGTTCAACCGCATGCCGGAGCGCGAGAAGCTGCTTCGGCCGCTGAAGCTGATGGCGGAAAACGTCGCCGCGTTGTGGCCCTTCGAGAACGCTCCCAGCGGGTTGGCCGAGTCCCAGTTCGGCAAGGGCCCCGTCCGCGTGTTCATGACCGGCAGCGGACAGGCCTATTCGCTCCAACTGCATTGCCGGGTGGCGGAGAAGGCGCTGGGTAATTTCCTCGTCATGGCGCCCGCCGGCGTCGGCAAGACCAGCCTGATGATGCACCTCCTGGGCGGGCTGGCGAAATTCGACGGGGTGCGGTCCTTCATCTTCGATTCCAAGGAAGGCGCCCGCTTCATCTGCGAGGTGATGGGCGGCCTCTATCAGCCCTTCGACAAGCTGGCGCTGAACCCGCTGGACACCGACGACACCCCTCTCAACCGTCAGCGCCTGGCCCTGCTGGTTCGGTCGATGCTGGGCGACGCGGGGCAGGCGGACGGCATCGAGGACATCCTTGCCCACGTGGTCCAGACGGCGTTCTCGCTGCCGATCGAGGCGCGGACCTTCAACGAGATTTTTCCCCTGAGCTTCCCGGCCAAGAGCCCGGCCCGGAAGGCATTCGCGCGTTGGGTCACCGACGAACGGGAACGGGTCGGCCTCTACGCCAACACCTTCAACGCTCCCCGGGACAGCCTGGCCGGCCTGCTGAACCAGTCCTTCATGACCGGCATCAACATGAACGAGGCGCTGGAGGACCCCAACCTCGGGCCGCCCGTGGTGGCGCATATCGCCAGCGCCATCGAGCGCCTGGCGCGCGGGGGGCGGACCAAGGGCTTCGCCATCTTCATCGACGAGGCGGCAAAGCTGTTGCGCAATCCCGCCTTCTGCGACCTGGCGGCGGAAATGTACCGCGAATACCGCAAGTTCGGCGGCGCCGTCGGGATGGCCTTCCAGGACCCGGGCGCCCTTCACAAGTCGGGGATCGCGGATGCGGTGATCGAGAACACCGCGTCGTTCTTCTTCTTTCCCAATCCCCAGGGCAACCGGGAGGCCTACGAGCCCTTCAATCTCAACGACGAGCAAACCGGCTTCATCTTCGGCGCGCCGGAAGGACGCAAGGTCCTTCTGGTGAAGCGCGATGCCGCCACGGGCTTCGAGGAATCGACCATCCTCGATGTCGATCTGGCGCCGCTGGGCCGGGCGGTGCGGTTCTACCGCTCCGGCCCCGATGCCGTGCGCGACCTCATGGCCATCCAGGACAAATGGGGGGACGAATGGCGCGCACACGTCTGACCGTCGTCCTGGCCATCGTCGGCACGATCGTGGCGGTGCCGGTCGCGCAAGCGACCTATGCCGTCATCGACAGCACCGCGATCGGGAAGGCCGTCGAACAGATCAAGGAGCTGAAGGCTCAGCTGGCCACCCAGCTGGAGCAGCTGGCGCAGCTGAAGCAGTCGGTGTCGTTCCTCAACGACATCTCCGAATTCGTCAACGACGTTTCGGATGCCATCGGGCAGATCACCAACATCACCCTGCCGATCCCGAACATCCAGAAGATGGCCGCGCAGATCCGCAGCGATGCCCGCTGCCTGATGCCCGACGGCGTGGGCTGGGGGATCAAGACCGAGGATCTCAATCTCGGCTCCATCTGCGAGTCCTCCTCGAAGTACCGCGAGGCCCTGATCCTCGATGAGGAGCGGCTGGCCAACATGCCCTTCAACGAGCAGGACGCGGCGCGTGATCTCGCCAAGGTGCATCGGGAGGCTCTGCTGGCCGATACCGCCGTGCGCAGCCTGGCGCAGTCGGACGTGGCCATGAAGCAGGCGGATGACCTCAACAAGGCCGCCGACGACCTTCAATCCAATCTGGCCAGCGCCAAGACCGTCCAGGACCGCCTGCACGTCCAGGCACAGGCGCAGATCCTCCAGGCGCGCGCCATGGCCAGCCAAAGCCAGCTGATGGCGCAAATGCTCAAGCTGACCGCCGCCGCCGAAATCAAGGCGGGCCTCTCCGGCGAGGTGGTCCAGGAGATCACCGAAGGGAAGGGCAAGAAATGACGCTACTTCCTCCGGCGCTTTGCGGCGACCTCCTCGGCGGCTTTGCGCATCATGGCTTGCGCATTGGCCTTGTCTTCCTCATCCCGCCAATCGGGCACCGGCCCGCACTCGTTGAGGAAATGATCCGGGGTGCAGGAAGCACGCTTCGACCAAACCGCAAGGTAATCGTCAAATGTCGCTGCCTTCCTATTGTGGATTGGCGCCTGAACAGCCTCATAGGAATAGCCGTTGTACCATGGAGACCACACTTGGTCCCACCACTGGTCATAAGCAAGTTGAATGTCATAGCACCGCTGAATATTGCGCCGCTTTTTGTCTGCATAGTTCTTGAGGTCAGCAAAGGCCTTGCGAGGATTTTCTTTGTGGCTTTCAAGCCACGGACCGAAGTCGGCGAGGCAGGACGCTTCCTCAGCCTCAAGCGCCGCACGGCTCGACATCTCGAACCACACCTTCTGGGCGTACCGCCAATCAAAGAAATGCTGCGGCTTGGCGTACTCGTCCGCGCCTTTCAGCACCCCCGCGTGCGCCGCATCAACAACCGGGAGCATCAGAACAATGGCTGAGAAAGCAACACGCACCCCTCTCCCTGACCTCGCCACGACCTGCTGGACCTGCGAGCCCCTGAATAAATACGTCGATCTGACAAAAGAGTTCGCGGACAAGCTGAGCAGCACCCTCCAAGACCCGATCCTCATCTTGTTTGCCTCCCTTTGCGGATTGTGGATCGTCCTGTCCGGCCTGAAGCTGGCCTACCAGATGACGACGAAAGAGGAAATCATAAAGGACTTTGTATTTGTCAGTATAACGGGAATATTGCTCGGCAGTCAAGGTGCCGGCCTTATTTCTCATGTATACTCGGGCGCCCTTGAGGTCATGGGCGGGTCTGCCAAGGCCGTCTTCTCGATCGCCGGCGAGGCGGAGAGAAGCACCGGGCAGACGGGGCTGGTGGCGCTGGCCGCCAATGGCGAACAGGCGGTGGCCAAGGTCTTCCAGGCGGCCAAGGCGATCGCCAGCGCTGGCGCGCTGTACGAGATCCAGAACTACATCTACGCCCTGGTTCTCATCATCCCCTACTTCCTGCTCGTCGTCGCCTATTCGAGCCAGGTGGTGGTGGCCATCTTCCGCGCCACCATGGTCGGGGTGTTCGCGCCGTTCCTGTTCATGGCCTTCGCGTTCGGGTGGGGCCGCGACATGGCCAAGTCCGGGGCGAAGACGCTGCTGGCGTCGGTGCTGGTGCTGTTCGCCAGCACGGCCGCGTTGGCGCTGGTGATCTACGGGGTCAATCACGCGATCCTCGACCCGAGCAAGCTCACAGGCGATGCGCTCAAGAAATTCGCCTCGGTCAGCAACCCCGAATTCCTGGTGATCCTCTTCCTGGGATGGATGGGCACGGCGCTGATGACCGAGGGCACGTCCATCGCCAACTCCATCGCCCAAACCGCACTGACCAATACGGCTGCCGGCATCCTGACCGGTGGTGTTGCCGGGAGCGCGCTGTTCGCGGCGAAGAACGCGCCGGCGGCGGCCGGCAACGCGGCGGCGGCCGTCGGCAGGGGCTGGTTCTGGGCACAGAAGGCGGCGGCGGACCCCATGCAGATGGGCAATGACCTCGTCGATAAGTTCAAGAACGTCAATTACCAGAAGCCAAGCGGCGGCAATTCCTGATCGAAAAACGACAAGGGAAGAGAGGGAGCCAATGAGCATAATCAAGAAATGGCGGGCGGTTGTTATTGCCTGCACCTGCGCCGCGCTCGCCGCGTGCGCGTCCAACGTCGAGCTACAGCGGGATGGAACCGGCACGGACGAACAGCTGCCGTCGCCGTGCGCGGGCTGCATGCCCATTCCCTATGAGGCGCCGACCTTCAACTGGGGTGTCGGATGATGGCCGGAGATCGGCTGAAGAGGCTGGTGCGCGGCCTTCGGCTGAAGGTCCGTCGGCGCCGGCGCCGGCGGGCACCCACACCACCGGTCCCGGTGGTGAACCATGACGGTGTGCGGGCGGCCGATCCCTATGCCTTCGAAGCCGCCCATCGCCGGCTTGCATGGCAATTCCGGCTGTCGGTGATGGTGATCGTCGCCTTGTGCGCCGTCGTGGTCATCCAGGCGTCGTCGGTTGCCGAGCTGGTGCCCTGCCAGAAGGTGCAGATGGGCCTGCTGCGGATCGAGCCGCGTGACGATCGTGCGGTGAAGGTCGACCCGGCCTCCCTGGTCCGGGTACTGCCGATCACTCGGGACACCCCCGGCTTCGACCTAATGATGGAAAGCTTCGTGCGGCGTTACACCCGCCTCCTGCTGGAGATCGACCGGGTCTCGCAGGATGACCGGATGCGGGAGGCCAACCTCTATTCCGACGCGGACTGGTGGAAACGCTTCATCCGCGAACGGAAGAAGGAGATCGACGACGCCATAGCGTCGGGCCTCAACCGCTCCATCGTCGTGGAGAGCGCCGACCGCATCTCGATGCGTGACGGTATCGGCCGCTACGCGGTCGACCTGGTGCAGATCGACAGCCGGGACGGCAAGACGGTGGAGACCAAGCACCTTCGGGCATACGTCGCGGTCACCTCCCGTCCCCACACCGTCCGCGAATCAGAGAAGTTCGAAAATCCGCTTGGGCTCCGGGTCCTGGACCTGGCCAAGAAGGAAAGGGGGAATTCATGATCTTCCCACTGGTGGCCGCTGGCGTCGTCGCGCTGGCGATGGCCATGTCGCCCGCTGAAGCCCAGACGCCGTTCACCGGAAAGGGCCAGGTTCCGACCACCCCGCCCCCGAAGGCGGCTTCGGCGCAGCCCGCGCAGCCGGCCCAACAGTCGGCGCCGTCGGCGGTCCCGCCGGCCCGGGTGCCGATGTCCGCCGAAGTGCAGAAGCAGGCGATCTATCAGTCCGAGGGCGTCTTCCCCGAGATGGATCGGTCCGGCGCCGGCGGGCAGATCCAGGAAGCGTGGAACCTGTCGGAGGCGCGCGAGGGGGTCTATGCCACGCGGCTGTGCGAGGACTGCGTCTACAAGGTCCGGACGCGCGAGTTCATGACCACGACGCTGGTCCTGCCCGAGGACGCGGTGATCGTCGCGCCGGTCGAGCTGGGAGACCCGGTCGGCTTCAAGGCCAAGGTCATCGCCGCCAACAAGATCGTGGTTCGGCCGTCGGCGTACGGCATGGACACCAACCTCAACGTGACCACCAAGTCCGGCGCGGTCTACCCGTTCTATATCCGATCCGAGAGCTTCAACTCGGTCCACGTGCCCGACCTGGTCGTGAAGATCCTCGGCCGGGAGAAGCCCGGCATCATCGAGGTGCCGGCCCCGGCGGTTCCAGGCCAAGCGAAGGAAGAGACGGCGCCCACGCCGGATGACAAGACGGCCGCCGCGATCCACGACCTGGTCAACCCGAAACCGGCCGCCGGGGACTTCGTGCGCAACGTTCCCTTCGATCCGGCCAAGCTGCACGGCTGGGGGGACTACAAGCTCTGGGGTGATGAGGAGCTGAAGCCCGAGACCGTCTATCGCGACGACTTCTTCACCTACGTCCGATACGGCAAGAAGTGGGACGGGATGGAGCTGTCCACCGGCTACGTGACGATCGACGGCATCGACGAGCTGGTCAACACCCGCGTCCAGGGGACCACCTTCATCATCGAGAGCGTATCGCCGCTGATCACGCTCAAGAACGGCAAGAAGTACCTCTGCATCCAGTACACCGGGGAGGCTCCCTGATGTCCTGGCTGTGCGACTTGGCCATGGTGGCCGGCCTGACGCTCTCGGGGACGTGCCAGCCGGCGACGCCGCAGCTGGACCCGCTGCCGGCGGACGATCCGGCGGCCTGGTCGTACAAGGCGCCCGAACCGCCCAAGGAGGAGCCCAAGCCGCCGCCGGCGCCGAGCTTCCCGCCCGTCGTCATCCGTCACGAGGTGGTCAGAGAGGTCCCGGCGCCGGCGCCATCGCCCAAGGTCGAGGAGTCCCCCGGCCCCAACCCGATCGAGCTGGCGGTCGAGGCGTCCTATCGGAGCCGGGCCGCCGGGGCGGCCGGATGGACCGACATCACGGTGCCGGCGTCTCTGCCGGGTGGCGCGGCAGGTCCCGACATGCCGCGTGCCGCCCTCCCGCCCATGCCGCTGGATCTCGGTGCGACGGTCTCCGGCACCGGCGATGTCGAGTACCAGGAGAAGTCGATCATCTCCAGCCCGCCGGTCGACAACAGCCGCATGATCACGACGGACCGGATCATCACCGGCATCGTGGAGAACAGCACGAACTCCCAGTTGGACGGGACGGTCGGCGGTACAATCGTCATCCAGGTCAGCCGGGATGTCTTCGGATATCACGGCCGCAACCTGCTTGTCCCCAAGGGGTCCCGTCTGGTCTGCGGCTACAAGAGCCTCGACAAGGTGGGGGCCAGCCGCGCGGCCTGGCGCTGCGGCCGCCTCCTCGCCGGCGGCAGCCGGTACGAGATCTTTGGCATGAAGTCCAATGTGTTCGACTCCCAGGGTCACCTGGGCGTGTCGGGCGACGTGGACAACCGGTTCTTCGAACGCTACGGCACCGCCTTCATCCTCGCGGGCGTTTCCGCCGCCGTCCGAGCGGCCTCGGCAGCCAGCGCCGGCACGGTCTCGTCGTCCAGTACCGCGACCGCGACGGGAAGTTCCAGCACCTACAGCGGCAATACGGGCGTGCTGGCCACCGGCGGCATGGAGCTGTCGCAGCGCCTGGGCGAGATCACCGCCACCACCCTCGAACAGACCATCAACCTCAATCCGATCCTGCGGACCTTCCAGGGCCAGCGCGTCCAGATCCGGCCGGACACCGATTGGTACATAGCGAAAGTGGAGTAGCCCCATGCGGTTCAAGAGCATCGCGGCGGCCATCGCCGCACTGACCTTCCTGCCGATCAATTCGGTGTCCGCGCAGACGGCGCCCACTCAGCCGACGGCATCGGCGCCGGCGCCGATCGACATGGTCAACGTGCCGATCTGGCCAACGACCGCCGTGCAGCTGCCGGACACTCAGCCGGTGCCGGCGTCGTTTTCGCTCGGAAGCATCGAGGGCGTGTCGCCGGCGTTGCTGTCGGGGGTGACCGCCAAGGGCTACGCCCGGAAGGTCTCCGTCGAGGACCAGACCATCGGCCAGGTGCTGGTGATGACGGTGGCCAAGAACGGGCGAGAGGAGGCCATCTCGGCCGAAGGCCTGGCGGCGCAGTTCGACGCCTCCGAGACCAGCCAGTTGTTCCCGGAGAAGACCGTCGAGGTGCAGGGGTCGAAGACGGCCCTGGTGGCGGCGCTGGAGCGCCTGGCGGCGCCGCAGAAGGACGACGGGGAAAAGCAGGTCGTCAAGGACACGGTGTCCGATAACCCCACGTCGGCCGGAGGTGGGTCCTCCAATGACGAGGCGGCCGGCTACCGGTCTCCCGACATGCCGACGATCCAGGCGCCGGCGGATGACACCCCCGTCGTCGACATCCGGGTCACATCCGAGGGATGCCCGGTGCGGATCGACACCGCTCAGGGCAAGGCCTTCCGCCAGAGCAAGGAACAGACCTTCACCGACGGAGCGCTCACGAGCGAGAGCGCCTGCTCCGATTCCGAGGTCAGCTTCCTCCTCCAGCGGTCCTACATGGCCTGCCCCACCGACATCGTTGACCTGGCCGCGATGACCGCGTGGCCGCAATACAGCCTGTACTACGTGGATGACGCCGGCGAAAGCCACGCGGTCGGCGAGTGTACCAAGGACGAGGAAGCGGCCTACGCCATCATCGAGGACGAGAGCCAGTGCACCATGTTCCTGGACTTCTCCACCAACCAGGCGGTGCCCCAGGCGGCTCTGGTCTACACCAACCGCAACAACGCCCTGGTTCAGGCGCGCGGCTGCGATACCTCGACCAAGTCAGCGGCGCTGCCCATGACGGAGAGCGCGGCGAACTGCCCGCTCCGGCACGACTTCGGGGCGGGTCTGAGCTTCGAGCTGACCATGTGGACCTATGTCCGTGGGGGCGTGACCTACCAGGCCGCGCCATGTGCGGATAGTGGGCGGACGTTCCAGCATGAGACCGTCTACGCGGACGCCAGCGGAAACTACATCTGCACCCCGATCACCAACCTTGACGCCAGGACGGTGGCCCTCCAGTCGCGCAAGCGCATTTCCTTCGACGGCGTCAGCCAGTTCGTGACCGAGTGCACTCCGGACACCAGCACGCAGGCGATCCTGGCCACCACGGACGGGTGCATGGACCCGTCCAAGTGGACCCACGACCTCGACGCCGGCGTGTCCTATGGGCAGGAGCGGTTCTACTACCTGAAAGCCAACGGGGTGCGGGAGTACGTATCCCCCTGCCAGAACTCAGCCGCCACCTATTCCCACAACCAGACTATCACCGGGTACCAGGCGCACGACGACCAACTGTGGGCCTACCCGCTTTCGACGGTGACGATCAGCGTCAACGGCAGCCCATACACCGTGGCGTCGTCGCAGGTGCTGCCCGGCGCTCCGCAGGTGCCATATGTGTTGGCCGGTACGGTGGAACAGCAATCTGGTGTGCGGACCTACGAGGGCTGCAATGCCTATTCGGAAACCATCCGTTACGAGAAGTGGGCCCGACCAGATGCTACCGAGTTCCTGAAAAGCGTCGGTGCGGGATCGCCTATCGGCCCGACGTTTGCCTGCACCTATTCAGGGGGCACCCAAACGACCGATTGGCCCAAGCAATCCCAATGGGTGTATTCGGCGACACCCGAGTGTGCACAAGGATTTACAAACAGCGATGGCGAGTACCACTGCATTTGGTATCACAACTACTATGTGATGGCGGGGAAATACAAGGCGACACGAATCACCACCCGAGAGGACGGAGTGGTGGTGTCGTCGCAAACCGAAGAAAAGACCTGGGTCGGCTGCGCAAACAACCTTGGCTCGCCGGCCGATTGTCCGGTGAATGCAGACGGGACGCGCGTCAATCAATGGCGTGGCGAGCTGGGGTGGTAGCCCGCCATGGCCTCTGCGATCTCCATCATCCTTCGGCCGTTTGCGGCTTTCTACGACGATCCCACGACCGTCGAGATGCGCATGACGCGGCCGAAGGAGGTCATCCTCGACCGGCGCGGGAAGGGAAAGGTGGTCCTTCCCGCGCCGGAGCTGACGCTGGCCTGTATCGAGGACATTTGCCGCAGCCTGGCCAACTTCACCGGGGTGAAGTTCGATCCCGAGACCGCGCCCAAGCTTTCCTGCGTCGTACCCGAAGTCCGGCACCGCTTTGAATGCCTCCTCGGCGCCTCGGTTCAGGCGGGCGTGTCGTTGGCCATCCGCTGCAAGCATCCGTTCGTCCCCAGCTGGGACCAGGTGGGGGCCGCGCCAGAGGTGGTGGCGTATCTCAAGGCCGCGATGTTGGCCGAAAAAAACATCATCGTTTCGGGCGCCACCAACACCGGCAAGACCACCTTCATCAACAAGCTGCTGGAATTCCTGCCCGACGACCGGCGCGTGGTGGCGGCCGAGGACACCCCCGAGCTGGCCATCGACCGCTTCTGGGACGGCGTCGGCCTGCTGGCCGCCCGCGAGGCCTCCACCGCTTCCGGCATGGTCGACTGGCGCCAACTCTACGATCACAAGATGAGGGCCACCCCCGACTGCGTGATCTTCGGAGAGATCTCGACGCAGAACGCCTACGCCGCCCTCGGCGCCCTGACGGCGGGCGTCAACGGGTGGATGTGCACCATCCATGCCGGCAGTCCGCAACAGGTCATCGAGCGCAAATTCGCCCAGAACATCGCCTGGTCGGGCCAGGTCATGCCGCACGTCGCCGAACTGCTGACCGAACTCGTCGACGTGATCGTGCAGATCAAGCGCGGATCCGACGGTTGGCGCCGCATCACCGACATCTTCGAGCCATCCGCAAGCCGCTGGGTCATGCGCGATGGCGAGCTGCTGGAAAGGGTCGCAGCATGATCATCCTGGCCATCCCCTTCGCCGTCGGCACGGCATTCTTCGTCACGATCACGGTGTGGCAGGAGTTCTGGGGATTCTATGCCCTTCAGGGCGATTCCTGGGCGTGGGTGTGGGACTACATGCGGGCCTATGGCCAGACGCCTCCATTCGTGCAGTGGGGCATCATCGGCGGCGGCGCCGGCGCGATCACACTCATTCTGCTGATGCAGGTGTTCGCCTCGCGGATCGGCGCCCGCACTGTTCATGGCGCCCGGGACGACAAGAGCCTGCACGGCACCGCGCGGTGGGCGAAGAAGGCGGATGTGAAGGAGGCCGGGCTGTGGCGCGACACCGGCGTCGTGGTCGGCGGCTGGACCCGGCTGCTGCGGAGGGCAAAGGCCCTGCGCCATGACGGCCCCGAGCATGTGCTGGCCTTCGCGCCCACCAGGTCCGGTAAGGGCGTCGGTCTGGTCCTACCCACCCTCCTGTCGTGGGCTGCCTCGGCCTTGGTCCTGGACATCAAGGGAGAGAACTGGCGGCTGACCTCGGGATGGCGGGCCGCACAGGGACAACGAATCCTGAAGTTCGATCCGACGGCCGAAGAGGGCTCCATTCGTTTCAATCCCTTGGCCGAGGTGCGGATCGGCACCGGCCACGAGGTCGCCGACGCGCAGAACATCGCGGCCATGATCATCGACCCGGACGGCAAGGGGTTGGCTGACTTCTGGGCCAAGTCGGGCTTTGCCTGGCAGACGGCCGCGATCCTCTACACCCTCTACAAGATCCGCGCCGAAGAGGGTCGGATAGCGTCATTGCCCGATGTGGACATGGTGCTGACCGCACCTGGCGCCGGTCTCGATTCCCTCCTGGCCGACATGGTGACCTTCAACCTCGGCACCGACGCCGCCAACCGGTTGATCAATTCGGCCGCGCAGGAAATGCAGGACCGCGCCACGCAGGAGCGGTCCGGCGTCCAGTCGTCGTCGAAGGTGGACCTGTCTCTGTACCGGGACCCGATCATCGCCCGCAACATCTCCGCCTCCGATTTCCGGCTGGATGACCTGATGAATGGTGAGGCGCCCGCCTCCCTTTACATCATTGTCCCGCCGTCGGACATCGACCGGCTGCGCCCGCTGCTGCGCGTCATCCTCAATTTGTTCATGCGCCGCCTGATGCAGAACGTCGGCGCCGACGGCAAGCCGGCCTACCGGCACCGGCTGCTGCTGATGCTCGATGAGTTCACCAGCATCGGCAAGCTGGAGATCTTCGAGCGCGCCCTCGCCTTCATGGCCGGATACGGCCTCAAGGCATTCCTGATCATCCAGGACATCCTGCAACTCCAGGGCACCTACGGGCGCGAGAACTCGATCATGAGCAACTGCCATGTCCGGGTGGCCTACGCGCCGAACGACCCCACGACGGCGAAGCTGCTGTCCGACATGTGCGGCAAGACGACCATCGTTCAGAACAAGCGCAGCGTGAGCCGCAAGCCGTTGGCCATCACCGGCAACGTCACCGATGCCCAGTCCGAGGCCGGCCGGCCGCTGATGACCCAGGACGAGATCATGCGGCTGAAGGCCGCGAAGAAGTCCAAGCGCGATCCGGAAAAGATCGTCAGGGCCGGCGACATGCTTGTCTTCTCCGCCGGCAGCCCGCCGATCCGGGGACGCCAGCCGCTCTACTTCTTCGACAAGACGCTGCTCGGCCGCTCGCGCCTGGCGCCGGTCGGCGCCCCTGCGGTCGACCAGTCGGTCAATGACCATGACGACGAGGAAGCGACCTGGTCGCCGGACGAGGTCGCCGGCGCCGCCTCCATCCTCGGCGAGCTGCGCGCCGCCGCCAATCCCGCCAAGCCGTAAAGGAGCCGCCGGATGTTCAATGTGAATGCCGTCATGCTGACCGGTCGCGTCGGCGCCGATCCCGAGGTGAAGTCGCTGGCCAACGGCAAGGTGGCCACACTGTCGCTGGCCGTCGACCACAATTTCAAGAACCGAGCAGGAAAGTGGCAGACGGAGACCCATTGGTTCCGCGTCGTCACCTACTCGCCGTGGCTGATCGACAACGTGGTGACCACCGAGGCCACCAAGGGTCGCCCGATCTTCGTCCATGGCGCTCTGCGGTACCGGACCTGGGATCAGGGTGGTCAGAAGCAGTCGACCGTGCAGATCGAGGTCGAACAAACCTCCGGCAACGAGCCAATCACCGCGGAGGCCG
>JBFMHS010000228.1:0-9003 GCA_040751765.1 Pseudomonadota bacterium
TGGTAGTTGCCGGTGCCGAAATGGACATAGGACACCAGCCCGCCGCCCTCGCGGCGAACCACCAGGCTGATCTTGGCGTGGGTCTTCAACTCCATGAACCCGAACACCACCTGGGCGCCGGCGGCTTCCAGGTCGCGGGCCCAGCGGATGTTGGCCTCCTCGTCGAAGCGGGCCTTCAGCTCGACCATGGCGGTGACCGACTTGCCGGCCTCGGCGGCCTCGACCAGCGCCTTGACGATGGGGCTGTCCTTGGAGGTGCGGTACAGGGTCTGCTTGATGGCCACCACGGCCGGATCACGGGCGGCCTGGCGGATGAATTGCACCACCACGTCGAAGCTCTCGAAGGGGTGGTGGACGACGATGTCCTTCTTGCGGATGGCCGCGAAGCAGTCGCCGCCGAAATCGCGGATGCGCTCGGGGAAGCGGGCGTTGTAGGGCGGGAACAAGAGGTCCGGCCGCTCGTCGGTGATGATGGCCTTGGTGTCGACCAGTCCGATCATGTCGTCGAACTCGAAGACGTCGGATTCGGCGACGTGGACCTCGTTGACCACCAGACGCTTGAGGTCCTCGGGGCAACCCGAATTGATGGTGATGCGGATGACGTGGCCGCGCCGGCGACGCTTGAGCGCGGTCTCGAACACGCGCACCAGATCCTCGGCCTCCTCGTCGATGTCCATCTCGGAATCGCGGATGACGCGGAAGATGCCGACGCCTTCGACCCGGAAGCCGGGGAACAGGCGGTCGAGGAACAACATCACGGTGTCCTCGAGCGGCAGGAAGCGGATGGCCTCGCCGGGCAGGCGGATGAACCGTTCGATCTGGTGGGGCAGCGGCACCAGCGCGCGCAGCACCTCGCCGTCCTCGAGCCGGAACAGGTGCAGCACCATGGCGATGCCGGCGTTGGGGATGAACGGGAAGGGATGCGCGGGATCGATGGCCAGCGGGGTGAGCACCGGGAAGATGTGCTCCATGAACCGCTGTTCAAGCCACTTGCGCTCGGGCTTGGTGACCTCGGCGGCGTTGATGACGGCGATGCCCGCCTCGCGCAGTTCAACCTTCAGTTCGCGCCAACAGTCCTTCTGGGCCTTGAGCAGCTCCGACGCCTCGCGGTTGATGGCGGCCAACTGCTGGGCCGGGGTCAGGCCGTCCTCGCTGGTGGTCATGACGCCGGCGTCGACCTGGCCCTTCAGGCCGGCGACGCGCACCATGTAGAACTCGTCCAGGTTGGAGGCCGAGATCGACAGGAACCGCAGGCGCTCCAGCAGCGGATGGCGCTTGTTGAACGCCTCCTCGATGACGCGGCCGTTGAAGGCCAGCCACGACAGTTCGCGATTTATGAAGCGTTCCTTGGACTCGGGGTCGATGACCTGGGCCTCGGCGAGCTGGGCGGTCGTCACGATGATTTGTCTCCAGGTTTTCAAGGCGTGTCGCTTGGGATTCCTTTATATATGCTCGGACGGCGGCTGTCATGGCCGTGAGGATGACGGAAATGCGAAGGCTCTATCTTCTGCGCCATGCCAAGTCCAGCTGGGACGATCCTGCGCTGGACGATTTCGAGCGCCCGCTGGCCGACAAGGGCCGCAAGGCGGCGGGCGCGATGGCCAGGTACATGGCGGAGGCGGCGGTCCATCCGGCGCTGGTGCTATGCTCGGCGGCGCGGCGCACCCGCGAGACCTTCGCCGTCATCGAGCCCCGTCTGCGCGGCGTGCCGGTCGCCTACGAAGACAGCGTCTACGAGGCCGCCAAGCACGACCTGCTGGTCCGCCTGCGCCGGCTCGACGACCATCTGCCCTCGGTCCTGCTGATCGGCCACAACCCCGGCATGGAGCGCCTCGCCCATGCGCTGGCGGCTGGGCACGGCGACCCCGGGGCGCTGGCCCGAATGGAGGAGAAGTTCCCCACCGGCGCCCTGGCCATCCTCGACTGCGCCATCGACCATTGGGGCCAGCTGGATGACGGTCTGTGCCGGCTGGTGGGGTTCGTGCGGCCCAAGGACCTCAAGGATTGATCAAGCTTTCGACATAGGTCTGCGACCAATGGCCTATGGCCGATCTCCGCTCGGGCGGGAATAATCCCCGGTGGAGAAAGGTATACGATGCTTTCCGCCTTCTGGCCCTCGTCCAGATCCCTCTGCCAGCGGCCCCACCTGGCCCTGTTGTTGATTGCCGGCATCCTGGCACCGCTGGGTCTGTTCGCCGTCTACGCGGTGCAAAGCCGGCAGGACCATGTGGCCGATATCGAGGACCGCCTGATCCGTCGCGCCGCCATCCTGGCCGAGCACGCACGGCGGGTGATCGGCACCTACGAGGTGGTTTTCGACGGGGTCGAGCGGGCGATGGGGCACATGGTCATGCCGGACCTGTCGCAACGCCTGGCGGAGATGGAGGCGCGGACGGATTTCTCCGCCTCCCTGCTGATCCTCGACCGCACCGGCACGGTGATCGCCAGCAGCAACGGCCCACGCGCCGTCGGCGGCAATCGCTCCGACCGGGAATACTTCTCGCGGGCGGTCGCTCCCCCGGGCATCGCGGTCTCGGCTCCGTTCATCGGTCGGATCAAGCAGGAGCTGCTTTTCGCGCTGTCGCGACGCCTTGCCGACGGCAACGTGGTCGCCGCCACCCTCTACGGCCACTATTTCGAGAAGGTTTTTGGCACCATGGCCGGCCAGGACGGCCTGCACGGCGTCGTCAACCTGTACCGCGAGGATGGCAGGCAACTGGTCCGGTTTCCCCGCCGTGACGTGCCGGTGGACCTGCCGCCGGGCTCGCCGGGGCTGATGTCGATGGTTCCCCGGTTCAGCGGCACCTACCGGGTCGAGCAGCCGCGCTCGGGCGGCGGCGAGCACATCTACGCCTTCCATCGGGTCGAGGACTATCCGCTCTACGTCACCTACGGCGTGGCTGTGACGGCGGCCATGGAGCCGTGGCGGCGGTCGATGGTGGTCAGCGGACTGCTGGCCGCCGCCGCCTCGGCGCTGCTGGCGGGGGCCGCGCTGCTGGCGATCCGCCGCGTCGACGAGGCGCGGATGACCGAGGCCCGCCTGCAGGAGGCGGTGGCCGCCCGCACCGCCGAAGCGGTGGCCGCAATCCGCGACCGCGAGGACGCATTGCGCCTGGCCGAGCGCGCCCACAACGCCAAGGCCCATTTCCTCGCCGCCGCCAGCCACGACCTGCGCCAGCCGATCCAGGCGCTGCGGTTGTTCATGGAGGTGTTGGACGCACGGCTGGAAGGCGACGAGAACCGCCGCATCCTCGGCCACGCTTCGGCCGCGCTCAGGGGCGCCGAGGATCTGCTGGGGGCATTGCTCGACGTCTCCACCCTCGACGCCGGCATGGTGGCAGCCAGCCTTCGGCCGGTGGCGCTGCAGGACATCCTGGGCGGCCTAGCCGAGGAGTTCGGCGGCCAAGCCCGCGCCCGTTTCCTGGATTTCCGCGTCGTTCCCACCTCGGCCTGGGTGGAGACCGATCCGGTGCTGCTGTCGCGCCTGTTGCGCAACCTGCTGAGCAATGCCCTGCGCTACACGCGGCGCGGCGGCATCCTGCTGGGCTGCCGCCGTGATGGCGACGCCATCCGCGTCGAAGTGTGGGACACCGGCCCCGGCATACCCGCCGACAAGCTGGAGTCGGTGTTCGAGGACTTCGTGCAGCTGGACAATCCCGAGCGCGACCGCACCAAGGGCCTGGGCCTGGGCCTGGCGGTGGTGCGGCGCATGGCGGTACTGCTGCGCCATACCGTGGCGGTGCGATCGTGGGAGGGGCGGGGAACCGTGTTCTCGGTCCGGCTGCGCCGCTGCGAACTGCCGCTGGGGGGCCGGCATACCGCGTCGGGGCGTCTCGCCTCTCCCGCATGAGTCCTCGTCTTTCGCCGCCGGGGTGCCACCTGTGGGGCGCGCGGCCAGCGAATGAGGAGGACCGTCATGGCGATCGCACTTCCCCCGTCGGGCGCGGTGGGCGCCCCCGCCGGAGCGTCCGGCACCGGTGACCAGGCCGTCGGCACCGACATTTTTCCCTTCCCGCCCCAGGATATCGTCGAGGTGGACGGCACCATCGGTGACGACGTGCTGCTGGGCACGCCGGAGCCCGAGGCCATGCGCGGCCTGCGTGGGGACGACGTGCTGTTCGGGGCGGGCGGCGACGACATCCTGGACGGCGGCATCGGCGACGACCGCCTGGAAGGCGGCGACGGCTTCGACAGCTACGACGGCGGCCCCGGCACCGATACACTCAGCTTTCATGTCTCGCAGGCGCCGGCCTTCGTCGACCTGTCCTCCGGCTCGGTGCAGGCGGGCGGGGTGTTCGAGTTCGCCCAGGAGATCGAGAACCTGTCCGGCTCGGCCTTCGGTGACACTCTATTGGGTGACGACCACGACAACCTGCTGATGGGCGGCGCGGGTCTCGACCTGCTGGGCGGCGGGCTGGGCGACGACGTGCTGGTGGGCGGCGCCGATGGCGCCTATGCCACCTGGGCCGGCGCCGAGGGCGCTGTCGAGGTCGACCTCGCCCAGGGCGTGGCGGAGGAATGGGACGGCGGCTTCGACGTGCTGTCCGGCATCCTGGGCGCCGTCGGCACCGATTTCGGCGACACCTTGCTGGGTGACGGCGAGGCCAACCGCCTGGAGGGCGGCGCCGGCGCCGACACCCTGATCGGCGGCACCGGGCGCGACCTCGCCGACTATGCGGGCGGCGGCCCGGTGACGGTGGACCTGGCCGCCGGCGAGGCCAGTGACGGATCGGGCACCGTCGACACCCTGTCGGGCATCGAGGACGTGCGCGGCTCGCTGGGCGACGACACCCTCACCGGCGACGGCGCCACCAACCGCATCGAGGGCTCGGTCGGCCGCGACCTGCTCACCGGCGGCGGCGGCGCCGACACCTTCGTGTTCACCGACCGTCTGGATTTCGGCGACACCATCGTCGACTTCTCGGCCAATGACACCATCGAGATCGCCGCGACCGCGGTGGGTGACGGCGAGGTGGTGTTCGACGGCGCCGGCGACCGCCTGCTGCTGGACCCCGCCGATGGCGACGACGCCATCCTGATCGCCACCCTGCCCGGGGCGGCCGCGGCGGACGTGCTGGTGGTCTAGCGGAGCAGCGCCGCCAACGCCGTCGCCAGAGGCGTCGCGCCGCCGCCGGCCGCCCGGGACAGCCCGGCCTGGGCATGGCCGTAGGTGCCGTGCTGGGCGGCCAGCACCGGGATGCGGCGGGCGTCTTCGTGGCCGGCGAAGGCGCGGCGGCAGATGTCGGCGTCGGCGGAGTTCATGGCCCGGCACGGCAACGGGCGGGCGGCGTGGACGGCGCAGGCGCCGGCCTCGTCCAGCAGCGGGCAGGGCAGGCGGGCGGCCCACCACTCGGCCACCGTCATGCCCCGTGACCGTTCGGCGGTGGCGTGGATGCGGGCAATGACAGGCGCGGGGTCGGGCAGGTCGGCCACCGCCTCGGCCAGCTGCGCCGCCTCGGCGCTGGTGATCCCCACCATCTGATGGCAGCAGGCGGTGCAGCCCTTGCCGCAGGCGAGGGCGGCGAGCCGGGCCTCCAGCCCGACGGCGGCGGCGACCTCGGCCAGGAAGGCGTCGGCTTCGGCGATGGCGGCCCGCGCTGCCGCCGCCGGTCCCCGGGCCAGGGCCCGCGAGGCGGCTGCATGGGCGCGGCGCTCGATGTCGGAGAAGCGGGGCGGGGAGGTGCCCGCCATGTCAGTCGTCGGCGGCGGCGTCGGCCGGCGGCTCCACCGGCTCCAGCGGCACCAGCCGCAGCTTGCGGCCGTCGGTGCAGAAGCCGAGGCCGAGGCGGCCGTGCTTGAGCTTCAGCGCGTCCTCGCCGAACAGCTCGCGCCGCCAGCCATGCAGGGCCGGGACATTGGCGTTGTCGTCGGCGGCGATGGCGTCGATGTCGGCGGAGTTGGCGACCAGCTTGCTGGCGACGCCGTGCTCGTCACACTTCATCTTCAGCAGCACCTTCAAAAGGTCCACCACCGGCCCCAGGCCGCGTGGCAGGTCGACGCGGTCGGCCGGCTTGGGGATCTGGTCGTCGGGGAGCTTGAGGCCGCGTTGCACCGCCTCCAGGATGGCCTGGCCCATCTTGCCTTCGACCAGGCCCTTGCCCAGGCCGCGGGTGCGCGACAGGTCGGCCACGGTGGTGGGATGGTTGGCGGCGATCTCGGTCAGGGTCTCGTCGCGGACCATGCGCTGGCGGGGGATGTCGCGCTCCTGCGCCTCGCGCTCGCGCCAAGCCGCCAGCTCCTTCAGCACGCCCAGGAACTTGGGGCTGGAGGAGCGCGGCTTAAGGCGCTTCCAGGCGTTCTCGGGCAGGACGCGGTAGGTGTCGGGGTTGGTGAGCTCGGCCATTTCCTCGGCCAGCCACTCGGCGCGGCCGTTCTTCTCCAGCTTGCGGGCCAGCTTCTCGTAGGCGACGCGCAGATGGGTGACGTCGGCCAGCGCGTACTGGACCTGCTTCTCGGTCAGCGGCCGGAGCGACCAGTCGGTGAACCGCATGCTCTTGTCGATGCGGGCCTTGGCCAGCTGGCTGGCCAGGTTCTCGTAGCTGACAGCGTCGCCGAAGCCGCAGACCATGGCCGCGACCTGGGTGTCGAACAGCGGAGCCGGCACCTCGCCCATCAGATGCAGGAAGATCTCGATGTCCTGGCGGGCAGCGTGGAACACCTTGAGGATCGTGGGATCGCGCAGCAGCTTGAACAGCGGCTCCAGGTCGATGCCCGGCGCCAGCGGATCGATGGCCTTGGCCTCGTCGGGGCCACCCACCTGCACCAGGCACAGCTGGGGGTAATACGTCTTCTCCCGCATGAACTCGGTGTCGACGGTGACGTAGGGCGCGGCGGCGAGGCTGTCGCAGAAGGCGGCCAGGGAGGCCGTGTCGGATATCATCGGCATGGCGAGATGGTTTACACCCAAGCCGGGCGGCGGGCAAGCGCGGGGGTGGGGGCCGACGGCCGCCCAACGATTGCCGGCCTTGACGCGGGCGCGCCCATGTGCCTTTTTCCCGGTTTCGATTTCCGCTCCCGAGGAAGGGTTCCATGCACGCCTACCGTACGCACACCTGCGGCCAGCTTCGCATCGAGGACGCCGGCTCCACCGTCCGGCTGTCGGGCTGGGTGCACCGCAAGCGCGACCACGGCAATCTGCTGTTCGTGGACCTGCGCGACCACTACGGCCTGACCCAGTGCGTCCTCGACGTGTCCAGCCCGGTGTTCCCGGCCCTCGAGAAGGCGCGCCCCGAAAGCGTGGTCACCGTGACCGGCAAAGTGGTCAAGCGCAGCCCCGAGACCGTCAACCCCAAGCTGCCCACCGGCGAGATCGAGCTGCAGGTGGCCGAGGTCGAGGTGCAGTCCATGGCCGACGTGCTGCCCATGCAGGTGGCCGGCGACCAGGAATATCCCGAGGACATGCGCCTCAAGTACCGCTTCCTCGACCTGCGCCGCGAGGACGTGCACGCCCACATGATGCTGCGCTCGCGGGTCATCGCCTACCTGCGCCAGGCCATGATTAGCCAGGGCTTCACCGAGTACCAGACCCCGATCCTGACCGCGTCGAGCCCCGAGGGCGCCCGCGACTACCTGGTGCCGTCGCGCCTGCATCCCGGCAAGTTCTACGCGCTGCCGCAGGCGCCGCAGCAGTTCAAGCAGCTGCTGATGGTGGCCGGCTTCGACAAGTACTTCCAGATCGCGCCGTGCTTCCGCGACGAGGCCGGCCGCGCCGACCGTAGCCCGGGCGAGTTCTACCAGCTCGATTTCGAGATGAGCTTCGTAACCCAGGACGACGTCTTCGCCGCAATCGAGCCGGTGCTGCAGGGCGTGTTCGAGGAGTTCGGCGGCGGCCGCAAGGTCACCCAGGCCCCATTCCCGCGCATTCCCTATGACGAGTCGATGCTGAAATACGGCACCGACAAGCCGGACCTGCGCAACCCCATTGAGATCGCCGACGTCACCGAACCGTTCCGCGGCTCCGGCTTCGGCCTGTTCGCCAAGCTGGTGGACAAGGGCGCGGTGGTCCGCGCCATCCCCGCCCCTGGCGCCGCAAACCAGCCGCGCTCGTGGTTCGACAAGCTGAACGAGTGGGCGCGCGAGAACGGCGCCGGCGGCCTGGGCTACATCCAGTTCGCCGAGGAAGGCCCCAAGGGCCCCATCGCCAAGAACCTGGAGCCCGAGCGCGTGGCCGCCATCAAGGCGGCCGCCGGCCTCAAGGACGGCGACGCGGTGTTCTTTGCCTGCGACAAGAAGGACGCCGCGGCCAAGTTCGCCGGCCTGGTCCGCACCAAGGTCGGCACCGAGCTGGACCTGCTGGAGAAGGACGTCTTCAAGTTCTGCTGGACCGTGGACTTCCCCATGTACGAGCTGAACGAGGAGACCGGCCAGGTTGACTTCAGCCACAATCCCTTCTCTATGCCCCAGGGCGGCATGGATGCGCTGGAGACCATGAACCCGCTGGACATCAAGGCCTATCAGTACGACATCGTCTGCAACGGCGTGGAGCTGTCGTCTGGCGCCATCCGCAACCACCGCGCCGACATCATGATCAAGGCCTTCGGCATCGCCGGCTATGGCCCCGAGGTGGTCGAGGAGAAGTTCGGCGGCATGCTCAACGCCTTCCGCTACGGCGCGCCGCCGCACGGCGGCTCGGCCCCGGGCGTCGACCGCATCGTCATGCTGCTGGCCGACCAGCCCAACATCCGCGAGGTCATCCTGTTCCCCATGAACCAGCAGGCCCAGGACCTGCTGATGGGCGCGCCGGCCGAGGTGGACGCCTCGCGCTGGAAGGAACTGCACATCAAGCCCGACCTTCCCAAGCCGAAGAAGGAAGGCTGACGACAAAGGGGCCCGCGAGGGCCCCTTTCCATTTCGGTACCCCTTCCTGATGTCCATTCCCCGCCCGTGGTATGGCCGGTTGCCTCGGCCCCCTCGGGCGGCGAAGGCGGTAGACTCCTCGCTGTCACGGAGAAGGAGGTCCGCCATGAAGACGCTCGCAACCATCGCCCTCGCCGTCGCGCTGTC
>JBFMHS010000229.1:0-3828 GCA_040751765.1 Pseudomonadota bacterium
CCAGGGGGAGGGGGGGATCGAAGGGATGAGGGCGCGGGGCGAAAGGGGAGGGGACTTAGGCCAAGGGAAGGCTCAACGTGACCCGCAGCCCGCCTTCGGTGCGGTTGTCCAGGTGGATGTCGCCGCCATGGGCGCGGGCGGCGGCGCGGGCCACCGCCAAGCCCAGGCCGGTGCCGCCGGTGTCGCGGTTGCGGCTCGCCTCCAGCCGCACGAAGGGGGCGAAGACCCGCTCGAAGTCTGCCTCGGGGATGCCGGGGCCGTCGTCCTCGACCACCACCGCCTGCTCGGCTCCCCGCGCCTCGACGCGCGCCCGCGCCGTGCCGCCGTACTTGATGGCGTTGTCCAGCAGGTTGGCCACCGCCCGCTTCAGCGCCATCGGCCGCGCCGGTGCCACCAGGCTGTCGGGGCCATCGTAGCCGGCGCCCAGGTCCTCGGCCAGTCCCTGGACCAGGGCGGCGACGTCCACCGGCCGCCGTTCCTCGTGGCTGGCGTCGTCGCGGGCGAAGGCCAGGGTGGCGGCGATCATCCGCTCCATCTCGTCGAGATCGGCCAGCATGCGGGCCCGCTCGGCCTCGTCCTCGACGAACTCGGCGCGCAACTTGAGCCGGGTGATGGGGGTGCGCAGGTCGTGGCTGATGGCCGCCAGCATCTGGGTGCGGTCCTGCACGAAGCGGCGGATGCGCGCCTGCATCTCGTTGAAGGCATGGGCAGCGCGCCGCACCTCGCGCGGGCCGGCCTCGGGCATGGGCGGGGCCGCCACGTCCACCCCCAGTCGCTCGGCGGCGGCGGCGAAGCTGGCGAAGGGGCGAGTGGCCCGGCGCACCGCCCACAACGCCGCCAGCGTCACCGCAACCAGCGCCGCCACCAGCGGCACCACGAACCGCGCCCGCCACAGGGAATCGCCGCTTTCCAGCGGCGCCACGACGTTCAGCCACGAGCCGTCGGCCAGCAGCACCGCGATGCGGATGGCGTTGCCCATTACCGGGCCGCCGCCGTGCATCATCATGCCCCGTCCGCGTCCGGGGCCGGAACCGGGTGGCAGATGGGCGTCGGGGTCGGTGGACACGCGCAGTTCGCGCCCGTCCAGCGAGCGGCGCAGATGGCGGGCGACGATGGCGGCCAGGCCGCCGTCCTGGGCCTCGGCGACCACCGGTTCGGTGCTCCACCACGCCCGGAAGCCGGGAGTGTCCATGCTGCGCAGGGCGTGGCGGCGGAATCCCGGGTCGGTGGCCTCGACCAGCGCCACCAGCGCGGCCACCCGTTCGGCGGCGTTGCGGCCACCCAGCGATGCCAGCGCCTCGTGCCTTTGGCCGGCGAACACGAACAGCGCCACCCCCAGCGCCACCGTCACCGCGGCCACCAGCACCAGCGCAGTGCGGAAGAGGATGGTGTCGGGCAGCAGCCGCCTCATGTCCGCGCCACCTCCGGGGTGAACAGATAGCCGCCGCCGCGCACGGTCTTGATCAGTTGCGGATCCTTGGCGTCGTCGCCCAGCTTGCGCCTCAGCCGGCTGACCTGGATGTCGATGGAGCGGTCGAACGGCGCCGCGTCGCGGCCGCGCGCCAGATCCAGCAGGAAATCGCGCGACAGCACCCGGCGCGGATGGCTGGCGAAGGCCTGAAGCAGGTCGAACTCTCCCGCCGACAGCGCCACCACCACCCCGTCGGGGGTGGTGAGGTCACGGGTGGCGAGATCCAGCACCCAGCCGGCGAAGGCCAAGCGGGCGCCACCGGCGGTCTCGGGCGCCCGCTGGCTGGCGCCGCCGCCGGTCCGCCGCAGCACGGCGCGCACCCTGGCCAGCAGTTCGCGCGGGTTGAACGGCTTGGGCAGGTAGTCGTCGGCGCCCATCTCCAGCCCGACGATGCGGTCGGCGTCCTCGCCCATGGCAGTCAGCATGACGATGGGCAGGTTCAGCCCCTGGGCGCGCAGGCGGCGGGTCAGCGACAGCCCGTCCTCGCCCGGCATCATCAGGTCCAACACCATCAGGTCGACGCCGCGTCCGTCCAGCAGCCGCTCGGCCTCGGCGGCGTCGCGGGCGGTGGTGACGCGCAGCCCGTGCCGGGCCAGGAATCGGGCCAGCAGGTCGCGGATGTCGCGGTCGTCGTCCACCACCAGGATGTGAGGGGTCGTCTCCATGCCCTCAGTATAGCCGTGCCCCGGCCCGAGTAACGCGGATTTCGGTAACGGTTGGTAACGCCTCGATACCCTTTGTTACCCTCCGGCCATTCCGGCGTTACCGATCTCTGTTGTCCTTGCCATCACCAACCTTTCACGGAGGACGACATGAAGACCTTGAGGATCGCTGCCCTGGCCGGGATTGCCGCCGCCGCCCTGACCGCCGCCGCCCCCGCCGAGGCGCGGGGATGGGGCATGGGGGGCGGGCACGGCCCGTGGGGTCAGGGCTGCGAACGCGACACGCCCCTGACCACCGCCCAGGTCAAGGACATCATCGAGGGCAAGATCGCCTGGCGCGGCGAGGACCTGAAGGTGGGCAAGGTCGAGGAGACCACCCCGGGCACCATCCTCGCCGAGGTGGTCAAGCCCGACGGCAGCGTGGCCCGCAAGGTCCAGGTGGATGCCAAGACCGGCCGCTTCCGCCGCGCCGACTGACCGGTCGGAGGGACTGGCGGGGGCGGGGCGGTTTGACCTCGCCCCCGTCGTGGGGCTATAAGCGGCCCATGAGCAAAGGGTCCGCGCACAAGCTCGTCGCCGTCGCCCTGGGATCGCTGCTGGCGGCGGCGGTGGCGGCGGAGCTGTCGCTGGGCGCCTGGTTCAGCCGCGACCCGCTCGACCAACTGGCAGTGCCGCGCGACACCCGCGTCACCGTCACCGTTCCCGGCGACGGTGACGTGGTGGTCCGCCGCGACCATTGGGGCTTTCGCGGCCCCCACGCCGATCCCGCCCGTGTCGCCGTGGTGACGGTGGGCGGGTCCTCCACCAGCCAGCCCGGCCTGCCCGATGCCGCCACCTGGCAGGGTGCCATGGCCCGCGCCCTCGCCGAGCAGGGGCGCGACGCGCCCATCGCCAATGCCGGCCTCGACGGCCAGAGCACCGCCGGCCATATCCGGGTGCTGGAGGCGTGGCTGCCGGCGGTGCCGGGCCTGCGGCCGCGCTTCATCATCGTCTCCGCCGGCCTGGACGAGGAGATGGCGGGGCGAACGGCCGTCGACCGGCTGGACGACGCCGACGGCATGGACCGCCTGCGCCGCCACAGCGTTTTCCTCCGTCTGGTCGCCGCCCAGCGCCGGGCATTCCCGGCCGCCGCCTCCGCCGACCCCGCCGACCCCGGCGCCTACAAGGAGAGGCTGGCGCGCATCGCCGAACTGGCCCACGGCCTCGGCGCGGTGCCGGTGTTCGTCACCCAGCCCCGCGCCCCCTACAACGCGGCGACGCTGGCGGTGTGCCAGGAGAAGGGGCTTTTGTGCCTGGACCTCGCCCGCGAGGTGAAGTTCGAGGAGGGCGATTTCATCGCCGGCGTCCACGCGTCGGCCCGGGGCGCCGAGAAGGTGGGCCGCTGGCTCGCCGGCAAGCTCGCCGGACTGGTCTAGCGGCCCGAATCCGGGTAAAAGGACAGCCTTTCGCGAAAGGTCCCGAGTGTGGTGATGGAAGACAAGCTGGTTCTGGCGCTCCCCAAGGGGCGCATCCTCGACGAGGCCATGCCGCTGGTGCGTGCCGCCGGCATCGAGCCCGAGGCGGAGTTCGACAACCCCAAGTCCCGCCTGCTGCGCTTCCGCACCAACCATCCCCATATCGACATCATTCGCGTGCGCTCGTTCGACGTGGCGACCTTCGTCGCCTTCGGCGCCGCTCACCTGGGCATCGCGGGCA
>JBFMHS010000023.1:0-3652 GCA_040751765.1 Pseudomonadota bacterium
CGATATACGCCCCTTGGAGAGGCCGGAAGGGTGGCGGTCCACCCTTCCGGCGGGGGGTCGAGGCGGCCCCCTTAGCGCCGTCCTTCCTCCTCCATGTCGACGCCGGGCTGCGGCTGGCTGTCGCGGCCAATGCCCTGGCGGTCCAAGGATCCTTCCTCCTCGGCGCCGCCCCACTGTTCCGAGCGCTGCTCCTGATCGCCGAGGATGCCGTCCTGCTCCTCGGGGGTCTGGGCGGTCTGCTGGTCGGCGGTGCCGGGCAGGGCCTGGCCTTCCTCCAGTTCGCCGACTTGGGCGGCCTGGTCATCCTCGATGGGCGGCAGCGCCTGCTGGGCCTGCTCGCTGGTTTGATCCCGGTCAAGCTGGTCGGTCTGGCCGAGATTGCTGCCGGTCACTGGTTCGTCCTGGGTGCCTGGGATCGAGGCGGCTTCGCCCTCCTCGCCGGGGATCTGGGCGGTCTGGTCCTGGACCTGGCTCGGGTCCTGGCTTTGCCCGTCACCCAGCGACTGCTGGTCCGTGGGCTCGGAAAGCGGCGTCACCCGGTCCTGGTCGCGGGACGCCTTGCCGCCGGCGGACACGTCCTGCGCCATGGCGGGCACGGCCAGGAGGGCTGCGGCGGCCACGGCGGTCAGCATGCGGATCATCGGGATACTCCCTGTTCGAATGGTGCTCCGCCCACAAACAGGAGGGCGGCGGCGCGGTTTCCCGCCGCCCTCCCTTCGCGCGCCGGCGCCGCCCCCTTTTTCTTTGTCTGTCTCCAGTCATGGCAAGCTTGACCAAGGTTAAAGCCCCCAGGTTGTCCCAATCGATAAGTTGACCCTCGAGGTGGGGCATGTCCCCACGGTGATCATGGATTCACCACCGCTGGGGGGAGTTCCGCGGTGGAGGCTCGAGCGACAACACCTCATTCCGAGGAGCGACCATGTCCGAGACACTGACGAAAGCCGCGGCCCGAAATATTTTCTACGGGGGCACGGTATTTTTCTTCGTCGTTTTCGCCCTGCTGTCGGCCCAGACGGTGGCCAGCATCAGCGACGCGACCGACAAGAACCCCGTCACCCCTGGGGTGGCGGGTGGCAAGCACGTGTTCGAGAAGCACTCGTGCATCAACTGCCACACCCTGCTGGGCGAGGGCGCCTATTTCGCGCCGGAGCTGGGCAATGTGTGGGTTCGCTACGGCGGCAAGGAAGACCCGCAGGGCGCCCGCGACGCGCTCAAGGCGTGGATGCAGGGCCAGCCCTCGGGCATCGAGGGCCGCCGCCAGATGCCGCAGTTCAATCTGACCGACAAGGAGTTGGACGATCTGGCCGACTTCTTCAAGTGGACCAGCGAGATCGACACCAAGAATTGGCCGCCCAAGGTCAGCGGCTGATCCGAGCGAGGTGACATCATGAAGTACGAATCGCAAAAGGTGGCGCTCTACTATTTTGCTGGTGCGCTTGCCCTCTTCGTCGCCCAGGTGCTGTTCGGGACCATCCTCGGCACCATCGTGGTGATGCCCAACTTCCTGGCCGATCTGGTGCCGTTCAACATCGGCCGCATGATCCATACCAACGCGCTGATCGTGTGGCTGCTGATGGGCTTCTTCGGCTGTGCCTACTACCTGATTCCGGAAGAGGCCGAAACCGAACTGCACAGCCCCAAGCTGGCGATCCTGCAGTTCTGGCTGTTCCTGTTCGGCGCGGCAGCGGCCGTGGTCGGCTATCTGTTCAAGATCCACGAGGGCCGCGAGTTCCTCGAGCAGCCGCTGTGGATCAAGATCGCCATCGTCGTGGTGGCGCTGATGTTCCTCTACAACGTCACGATGACCGTGCTCAAGGGGCGCAAGACGGCGATCACCAACGTCCTCCTGCTGGGCCTGTGGGGCATCGCCATCTTCTTCCTGTTCGCCTTCTACAATCCGTCGAACCTGGTGCTCGACAAGATGTTCTGGTGGTGGGTCGTCCACCTCTGGGTCGAGGGCGTGTGGGAACTGGTCATGGCCTCGATCCTCGCCTTCCTGATGATCAAGCTGACCGGCGTCGACCGCGAGGTCGTCGAGAAGTGGCTGTACGTCATCGTCTCGCTGACCCTGTTCACCGGCATCCTGGGCACCGGCCACCATTACTACTGGATCGGCACCCCGACCTACTGGCAGTGGATCGGCTCGGTCTTCTCGACCCTGGAGGTCATTCCCTTCTTCGCCATGGTGGTCTTCACCTTCTACATGGTCTGGAAGGGCGGCCGTAACCACCCCAACCGCGCCGCGCTGCTGTGGTGCCTTGGCTGCTCGGCCTTCGCCTTCTTCGGCGCCGGCGTGTGGGGCTTCCTGCACACCCTGGCTCCGATCAACTACTACACCCACGGCACGCAGGTCACCGCGGCCCACGGCCACCTGGCCTTCTACGGCGCCTACGTGATGCTGAACATCGCCATGTTCACCTATGCGATGCCGATCCTGCTGAAGCGTGAGCCCTACAACCAGACCCTCAACATGTGGGGCTTCTGGATCACCTCCAGCGCGGTGGCGTTCATGACCTTCGCCCTGACCTTCGCGGGCGTCGTCCAGACCCACCTGCAGCGCGTCCTGGGCATGAACTTCATGGAAGTCCAGGATCAGCTGAGCATGTTCTACGTGATGCGTCTCGGTGCCGGTCTGGTGACCCTGATCGGTGTCGTGATCATCGTCTACTCGCTGGTGGTCCCCGGTCGTGCGACCGTGACCTCCAAGGCCGGCTACGCGCCTGCCGAGTAACAAGTGCCTGGGGGTGATCCGCATGGGTCACCCCCATTTTCTCCTCCGTACCCTGGAGTGCGTCCAATGATGAAGTCCGCCGCCGAGGTCCACCCGCATCCCGGCGAGGTGCCGTTCTACATGCCCGTCGGCAACGAGTGCGCGCTGTTCGAGCTGGCCTTCCGCCATCGGCTGCCGCTGCTGCTCAAGGGGCCGACCGGCTGCGGCAAGACCCGTTTCGTCGCCCACATGGCGGCGCGTGTCGGCCGGCCGCTCCATACCGTTTCCTGCCACGACGACCTCACCGCCGCCGACCTGACGGGGCGCTACCTGCTCAAGGGCGGCGACACGGTGTGGACCGACGGTCCGCTGACCCAGGCCGTGCGCACCGGCGGCATCGCCTACCTTGACGAGGTGGTCGAGGCCCGCAAGGACGTCACCGTGGTCCTGCACCCGCTGACCGACGACCGCCGCATCCTGCCGCTCGACCGCACCGGCGAGGTTCTGGAGGCGCCCGACGACTTCATGCTGGTGGTGTCCTACAACCCCGGCTACCAGAACGTCCTCAAGCAGTTGAAGCCGTCGACCCGCCAGCGCTTCGTCGCCATCGAGTTCGACTTCCCCCCCGCCGAGATCGAGACCCAGGTGGTGGCGGTGGAAAGCGGCCTGGCGGAAGAGCGGGTCAAGCCGCTGATCCTGCTGGCCCGCAAGCTGCGCGCCATGAAGGGCCACGACCTCGAGGAGGGCGTCTCGACCCGCCTGCTGGTCTACTGCGCCACCCTGATCGCCGCCGGCATGCCGGTGGCCGAGGCGGTCCAGTGCGCCATGATCGAGCCGCTGACCGACGACCTCGACGTCAAGAAGGGCCTCAACGAGGTCGTGGTGGCGGTGTTCGGTTAAGAGCCCCGGGAGCCCATTCCTCTCCCACCGCCAGCTTGGCTG
>JBFMHS010000230.1:0-6820 GCA_040751765.1 Pseudomonadota bacterium
GAGACGACGCGGAACTGGGTCTCGCAGCCGGACTGGAACACCTGCAACACCATGCGGGCGCCGCCGGGCAGGGCGGTCAGGTCGGGCGGCAGCTTCAGGGTCAGGGGCCGGCCGTCGGCCAGCACCTCGACCATTCCTTTCAGCGCGCGCGACAGCGCCACCACCTCGATCTGGGCGCCGGGCGGCAGCGCCTTGACCAGATCGGGGATGGCCCCGGCCACCGTCACCACCGCCGCCGCGCCGCCGCCGGCCGGCGCTGGCGCCGGCATCGGGGGCGGGGCGGGCGGGATGGTGGACATGGCCGCCGCCTAGCGGGTGCCGCCGCGCAGCAGGCGGTCGACGATGGCCTCCACGTCGGACGCCGCCTCGGAATTGGGCGAGCGCACCAGGATCGGGGTCTGGTTGCGGATGGCCTCGCGCACCTTGAGGTCGCGGCGGATGACGCCGGCCAGCGGCGGGCTGATCTTGAGGAAGCCCTCGCAGGCCTTGAGCAGGGTGTTGTAGATGCGCTCGCCCTCGCGGGTGGAGTTGGCCATGTTGACCACGATGCGCATGTCGGTGCCCGGCCGCTCCATGTGGGTGACCTTGATGAAGGCGTAGGCGTCGGTCAGCGAAGTCGGCTCGTCGGTGGTCACCACCAGGATGGTGCCGGCCTGCTGGGCGAAATTGCGGGTGGTCTTCTCGACGCCGGCGCCCAGGTCGACCACCACGCGGTCGTAGGTATTGGCCAGCAGCACCAGGTCGTCACCCAGCATCTGCAGGCGCGACAGCGGGATATTGGCCAGCGTGCCCGAACCCGAGCGGCCGGCGATGATGTCGAAGCCGCCGTCGGGGAAGTTGACCAGCGCCTGGTTCAGCGTCAGCCGCCCGGCCACCACGCTGCCCAGGTCGGTCTTGGGCATCAGTCCCAGTTGGATGTCCACGTTGGCCAGGCCCAGGTCGCCGTCGAACAGCAGCACCTTCTTGCCCGCCCGTGCCATCGCGTGGGCCAGGGTGATGGAGAACCAGGTCTTGCCGACGCCGCCCTTGCCCGAGGCGACGGCGACGACGTTGCGTCCGCGGGCGCGCTGGGTGGGGCGGGGCGCGAGCGTGGGGGCTTCGGTTGCCGTCGTCATGATGCGTGAGCCTCGTCGGTCCAGAAGGTTTCGTCGGTTTGCGGTTGCGGCGGTTGCGGCACGATCAGCCGGGCCAGCGAGATGGCCGAGATGGGTGAGATGCCGCTGGCGACGTGGGGGCTGGCCGAGACGTCGCACAGCGCCAGCTGGCCGGCATCGGCGCCGGCCAGGATCGAGCCCAGCCGGCGGGTGGTGTCGAGCCGCGACGCGAACAGCCTTGTCGCGCCGATGGAGCCGAAGGCCTCGGCCACCTCGGCGGCCTCTGCGGCGTCGCCGCCGGCGGCCATGACCAGGATCGGTTCGACGTCGGCGGCCTCGACCAGCGCCTGGAGATAGTCGAGGTCGGACTGCTTGAACGGGTTCAGGCCAGGGCTGTCGATCAGCACGATGTCGAACATGCCGGCGGCGCTTTCGACCGCCTTGCGCAACGACTCGGGGCCGCGCGCCTTGACCAGCTCCACCTCCAGGATGCGGGTGAAGGCGGCCAGCTGCTCGACGGCGCCGGCGCGGATGTTGTCGCAGGTGACCACGCCGACATGGCGCTGCTTGAGCACGCTGCGGGCGGCCAGCTTGGCCACCGCGATCGACTTGCCCGAGCCCGGCGGCCCCACCAGCATGAACGGGCGCGGGGCGGAATGCTCGGGCAGGTGGGCGAAGGTGAAGCCGGCCTCGAAGGCGGCGGCGCAGGCCAGGGTGGGATCGGCGATCTCGCTGGTGCGGGCGGCGTTGACCAGCCGCTCGGCCAGGCGTTGCGGCACGCCATGTTCTTCCAGCGCCTGCTTGACGGTGTCGGCGGCGGAGTTGTCGGCTCCCTCCTCCAGCATCTCGGCGATGGCGAGGTCGGCGTCGGCCGGCTCCAGCGCGGCGGTGATGCGCACGCCCTTGGTGCCGGCGGCGCGCTGGGTCGAGACGATGATGGCGTCGTCGCCCAGCTCGGCGCGCACCATCTCCATCGCTTCGGCCATGGTGGGGGCGGTGAAGGATTTGAGCCTCATTTAGATCTGCCCCAGCGTCTTGATCTTGGCCTTCGGGTGGATCTCGGACTGGCTCATCACCACGGTGACGGGCCGGAAGCGTTCGATGATCGAGCGGACATAGGGGCGCACGCCCGGACTGGTCAGCAGCACCGGCGTCTCGCCCTGCATGGCGAAGCGCTCGAAGGTCTGGCGCACGCGGGTGATGAAGTCCTGCAACGCCGACGGCGACATGGTCAGCTGCTTTTCCTCGCCCTGGCCGACCAGCGATTCGGCGAAGGCCTGCTCCCATTCCGGCGACAGGGTGATCAGCGGGATGTAGCCCTGCGGCCCGGTGTTGATGTCCGAGATCTGCCGCGCCAGGCGGGCGCGCACGTGCTCGGTGATCATGGTGACGTTGCGGGTGTGGGCGCAGGCCTCGGACACGCCTTCCAGGATGGTGGCGAGGTCGCGGATGGAGATGCGCTCGGACAGCAGGTTCTGCAGCACCCGTTGCAGGCCGCCGATGGTGATCTGGGCGGGGATCAGCTCGGCCACCAGCTTCTGGTGCTCCTTGTCCAGCTCGTCCAGCAGCTTCTGGGTCTCGGCATGGGACAACAGCTCCGCCATGTTGTCCTTGATGACCTCGGTCAGGTGGGTGGTGATCACGGTGGGCGGGTCGACCACGGTATAGCCCCGGAACAGGGCCTCCTCGCGGTTCTGCGGATCCACCCACATGGCGGGCAGGCCGAAGGTGGGTTCCTTGGTCTTCTCGCCGGGCAGGGTGATCTCCTCGCCGCGCGGGTCCATGATCAGCAGCATGTTGGGGCGCAGGTCGCCGCGGCCGGATTCCACTTCCTTGACGTAGATGACGTAGGCGTTGGCCGGCAACTGCATGTTGTCCTGGATGCGGACGCTGGGCATCACGAAGCCGATGTCGGAGGCCATGGCCCGGCGCAGCGACTTGATCTGGTCGGTGAGCTTGACCCCCTTGGGGTTGTTGATCATCTGCAGCAGGCCGTAGCCCAGCTCGAGGCGCACGTTGTCGATCCTGAGCGCGGTCGAGATGGGCTCCTCGGCCACCGGAGCCTCCTGCTTGGCCTTCTCCTGCTGCTCCAGGACCTCGCGCTCGGCCTTGGCGCGGTTGGCCTTGTCCAGCAGGTAGGCGGCGGCGCCCATGCCACCGCCCAGGATGAAGAACGGCAGGAACGGCATTGAGGGCACCACCGCCATCGAGCCGATCAGGAAGGCGGCCGTGCCGACGGCGCGGGGATAGCCGGCCAGCTGGTCATAGAGCGCCTTGTCGACGCTCTCCTCGACGCCGGCCTTGGTCACCAGGATGCCGGCCGCCACCGACACCAGCAGCGCCGGCACCTGGCTGACCAGGCCGTCGCCGACGGTCAGCTTGGTGTAGATGTCGGCGGCCTGGAAGAAGCTTAGGTCGTTCTGGACCATGCCGATGATCATGCCGCCGATCACGTTGATGAAGGTGATCAGCAGGCCGGCCACCGCGTCGCCGCGCACGAATTTCGACGCACCGTCCATGGCGCCGAAAAATTTGCTTTCCATCTCCAGTTCGAGGCGGCGGCGCTTGGCCTGGTCTTCGTCGATCAGGCCCGAGGACAGGTCGGCGTCGATGGCCATCTGCTTGCCGGGCAGGGCGTCCAGGGTGAAGCGGGCAGCCACCTCGGCGATACGCGTCGAGCCCTTGGTGATGACCACGAAGTTCACGATCACCAGGATCGCGAACACGATCAGGCCGATGACGAAGTTGCCTTCCATGATGAAGCCGGCGAAGGCGGCGATCACCTGGCCGGCACCGGTCTCGCCCTCGTGGCCGTGGCCCAGGATCAGGCGGGTCGAGGCCAAATTGAGCGCCAGCCGGATCAGGGTGGCGAGCAGGATGACGGTGGGGAACGAACTGAACTGGAGCGGCTTCTCGATGAAGATCGAGACCATCAGCACCAGCACCGAGAAGGTGATGGAGATCGCCAGCCCCATGTCCAGCAGCCAGGCCGGCATGGGCAGGATCAGCACCATCAGCACCACGACGATGCCGAGCGCGAGGATGACGTCGCCCCGGCGCATGGCCGTGGTGAACCGCCCGAGCGCCGCGCCCGCCGTGTCCCTGGTGGCTTGTCCGCCTTCCGCCATCACTGTCTATCCGTCGCTTCGGGTGGGGCGGTCAGAAGGCGGCGCGTTCCTCGCCACCGGCCGGCGGCGGGACGGGCACGCCCTCGTCGGCGTACTGCTTCAGCTTGTTCCGGAGCGTCCGGATCGAGATGCCGAGGATGTTGGCCGCGTGGGTGCGGTTGCCCAGGCAATGGCTGAGGGTGTCGATGATCAGGTCGCGCTCGACCTCGGCCACGGTCTTTCCGACCAGCGGCGGCTTGCTGGCCGCGTTGGACATCACCGAGGCGGCGGCCGAGGCCGCCTGGGCCACCACCGGGTCCTGGTGGCCGCCCAGCGGGCCGCCCGACAGGATGATGGCGTCGGCGCCGATCTCGGCGCCGGTGGACAGCAGCACGGCGCGGTGGATGGTGTTCTCGAGTTCGCGCACGTTGCCGCGCCAGCCGTGGCGGATCAGCATCTGCCGGGCCTCGGCCGACAGCGGCCTGGCCGGCAGGCCGTTGGACTCCGAGTATTTCTTGACGAAGTGGTCGGCCAGCAGCGGGATGTCCAGCGGCCGCTCGCGCAAGCTGGGCAGCAGCAGGTTGACGACGTTGAGGCGGTAGTAGAGGTCCTCGCGGAAGGTGCCCTTGCGGACCTCTTCCTCCATGTTGCGGTTGGAGGTGGCGACGATGCGCACGTCCACCTTCACCGGCTGATTGCCGCCGACGCGGTCGATCTCCTTTTCCTGGATGGCGCGCAGCAGCTTGGCCTGCAGGCGCACGTCCATCTCGGAGATTTCGTCCAGCAGCAGGGTGCCGCCGGTGGCCTCCTCGAACTTGCCGATGCGCCGGGCCACGGCGCCGGTGAAGGCCCCCTTCTCGTGGCCGAACAGCTCGGATTCCAGCAGGTTCTCGGGGATGGCGGCGCAGTTGACGGCGACGAAGCGCTGCTTCGCGCGCGGCGACTTGTTGTGAATGAAGCGGGCCATCAGTTCCTTGCCGGTGCCCGATTCGCCGGTGATCAGGATCGACGCGTGCGAGCCGGCCACCTGCTCGGCCAGCTTGATGGTCTGCGCCATGCGCGGGTCCTTGAACACGATGGCGTGGCTGTCCTCGGTGACGGCGGCCAGCACGGCGGCGATCAGCTCGGCGTCGGGGGGCAGCGGCAGGTATTCCTTGGCCCCGGCCTTGATGGCGCGCACGGCGGCCGAGGCGTCGGAAGCGATGCCGCAGGCGATCACGGGGACCACGATGCGCTCGCTCTCCAGGGCGTCCATCAGCGTCTTGATGTCGCGCTTGACGTCGACCATCACCAGGTCGGCCCCCTGGGCGCGCAGGACGTCGAGGCCGTGCTCGACATCCTCGGCCATGCTGACCTTGGCCCCGCGCGCCATGGCGATCTGGCTGGCGGCCCCGATCTGTCCGTCGAGCGTGCCGATGATCAGAAGTCGCATCCGCTCTCTCCCGTCGTCCCTGCGTCCGGCCTCAGCCGCGGTCGGTCTTGATGATTTCGGTCATGGTCACGCCCAGGCGGTCCTCGACCACCACCACCTCGCCGCGCGCGACCAGGCGGTTGTTGACGTAGATGTCGATGGCCTCGCCGACCTTGCGGTCCAACTCGACCACCGCGCCACGGCCCAGCTTCAGCAGCTGGTTGACCTGCATGCTGGCCTTGCCCAGCACCGCCGACACCTGTACCGGGATGTCGTAGACCGCCTCGAGGTCGCGGGCCGATCGCGGCGTGTCGGGAAGGTCGTCCCGGGGCTCGTCGTCCTCTGCCTTGAAATCGTTCAGCTCGAAGTCGCCCATGTCATCCTCCTAGGCCCGCGACGGGGCCGCCCAAACTCATTCGGCGGCGTGGTCCAACGCCCGGGCCACCGCCGCCTCGATCTCCTGCATCAGTCGCGCCTGGTCACGCTCGGCGCCGCCGTCGGTCCATTCCACCCGGCAGTCTCCGACCACCAGGCGGGGGTCGGCCTGCACCACCACCCGGCCCTCGAAGCCATGGGCCTGGGCCACCGCCTCCAGGCGGTCCTTGACCGGCTCGACCAGCGCGGCGGCCAGCCGCACGATGATGCGCGGCTCGTCGAGGATGTGGCCGACGACCTCCTCGACCACCTTGGCCACCTCGTCGAAGGCGTGCTTCTCGCAGGCCGCCGGCAGGATCTTGTGCAACACGGTCATGGCGACGCGCACGGCGTTGCGGGCGTTGGCGTCGTTGGCCTCTTCCTGGCGCTGGAATAGGGCATCCATGTGGCCGGTGATGGCGGTCAGCGCCGAAGCGATGGTCTGCTCCAGGGTTTCCATGGCCTCGGCGCGGCCCGCCTCCATGCCCTCGGCGAAGGCGGCGTCGCGGGCGATGGCCAGCTCCTCCTCGCTGAAGGTGGGCGGCGGCGGCGGCTCCGGCTCCGCGGGCTCCTCGGGCTCGGGCGCGGCATCGGCCATCTGGGCGGCGGTCGGCGCCGGGTGGTCGAAGTCGAGGTCGAACATGTATTTCCGCGGCTTGGACATGTCAGTACACCAGCTCGTCTTCCTCGCGGCCCTCGGAGATGACGATCTGGCCCGAGGCGGCCAGTTCCTTTGCGATGGCGACGATGGCGGACTGGGCCTGGTCGACGTCGCGCAGGCGGACCGGGCCCAT
>JBFMHS010000231.1:0-12581 GCA_040751765.1 Pseudomonadota bacterium
ATGCTCTCGTCCAGGGTGTGCGCCATGCGGGCCCTCCGTCATCGATGATCGCCCGCGTATCTGGGAAGCCGCCTCCCGGCGGGGGAGGCGGCATTCCTCCGATGGACGGCCGCCCATGGCGAAGGAGGGATCGGCCCCTGCCGGAGGAACATGGGGCCCGGAAGCGGCGTTGCCGAAAGCAGGCCCCCGTCCTTCCGGAGGAACCATGAACGCCCTTGATTTGCTGAAATTCGACCACGAGGCGGTCAACAAGATCTTTTCGGACATCCTGTTGACCTCGAGCGCCGACAGGGCCAAGCGCGAGGAACTGTTCGCCACCCTGAAGGAAGCCCTGATCCGCCATGCCCATGCCGAGGAAAAGGTGTTCTATCCGCCGCTGCGCGACAAGAAGCAGTCCCACGACATCGTCGAGGAGGGCATCCACGAGCACCACGTCATGGAGGAGCGCCTGAACAAGGTCGCCGCGATCCCCATGGATTCCGACGACTGGCTGGACGCCATGGAGGATCTCAAGGACTGCGTCCAGCACCATGTCCACGAGGAGGAGAACGAGATCTTCCCCAAGGCCCGGCAGCTGCTGGGCGACGCCGAGCTGGACAGCATGGGAGACCGCATCCAGCAGGCCAAGGCCCAGGAAGGCCCCATCCATTAGGCGCCACCTCGCCTCGCCCCGCCGGCACCGGGGCGGGGCCCACCCTTCCCGTCCTCCGTCCGGCCACCGGCGCTTCCCGGGGGATTACCCCCTCAGGTCATCTTCCTTTCCTCGCCGGGTATGCACACCTTCCGAATAACCGAACGTCATGGGCCATGAGTACTAATTGTACGGCCCCAATAATCTTAACGGACAGCCGAACAAATATTGTCCCAGGCAAGGTGGTAAACATGGCTGAATTCGGCGATATGGTCTCCGAGCACATTCCCAATCTTCGGCGATACGCCCGCGTCCTCGTCCGCGACGCCATCCATGCCGAGGATCTCGTCCAGGATTGTCTTGAGCGCGCCATCTCGCGCGAGCATCTGTGGCGCGAGGGAACCAATCTTCGCGCCTGGCTGTTCACCATTCTCCACAACCTCTACATCAACCAGTATCTGCGGCACGGCTCGGTCAACACCATGGTGCCCCTGCTCGACGAGCACACCCATCTGTCCTGCCCCGCCCGCCAGTACCACAGCGTCACCCTCAAGGACCTGGCCCGCGCCTTCGACCGCCTGCCCGAGCAGGAGCAGCAGGTGGTCGTGATGGTCGGCCTGGACGGCATGCAGTACGAGGACGCCGCCGAGGCCTTGGGCGTGCCCATGGGCACCGTGAAGTCGCGGCTGTCACGGGCGCGCCGCCGCCTGCGCCGCCTGATGGACGGCGACCTGGCGGCGCCGGTGCCGACGGCCGCCCAGTCGGCCATGCCGCTGCCGCGCGACGGCACGCCGCACCGGCTGACGGCGGCCAGGGGCCGGGGCGCCGGTTCCTGACCCCACCCATTCCGACCCCTTCCATGGAGGCGACCATGCTGAAACGGCTGATGGCGGCCACCGTCGCCGCCGCCGCGCTGACCGCACCGGCCCTGGCGCAGCAGGAACAGCCGCGCCAACCCGACCAGTTGGAGGGGCGCGCCCCTTCGGCCCGCCCGGTATTCCCCGACGAGCCGGCCGCCCAGGCACCTCCCGCCGGCAACCAGCAGCAACAGGCCCAGGGCGAGCGCCAGTTCGGTGCCGAGGAGATGCCCATGGACCAGTTGGCGCTGGCCCAGGCGGACAGCATCAAGGGTTCGGCCGTGCTCAACGCCAGCGGCGAGCGCATCGGCGACATCCAGGACATCGTTCTCGATGTCAAGCAGGGCTCGGCCGAGTTCGCGGTTGTCGGCGTCGGCGGTTTCCTGGGGGTGGGCGAGAAGAACGTGGCGGTGCCGTGGGACCGGCTGCGCCCCGCCGACCGGCCGCAGAGCTTCGTGCTCGACGTCGACCGCCAAACGCTGGAGCAAGCGCCGGCTATCGACCTGGAGAACGTGGCCGAGATGCAGAAGCAGGACGTCCGCGACCGCATCTCGTCATTCTGGCGCGACGTGCCGCAGCAGGCCCAGGCGCCACGATGAGGACCAGGGCGATGGCGACGGCGGTGGCGTGGCTGGCCGGTTGCGCCACCCCTCCCGCCGCAGCCCCTCCCGACAACGGCCCGCTGGTCCCGGTGACGGCGGCGGCGGCGGAGGCCCTGAGGCCAGAGGACCGGGCGGCGGCGGCGGCGGCCGAACGAGCGGCTCTGGAGGAGGGGCGCGCGGTGGGCTGGAGCGGCAGCGGAATATCGGGCCTGATCACCCCCCGGCCGGCCTGGGCCGAGGATGGTCGCCGGTGCCGTGCCTATTCCCACAGCGTGCGCACGGCCACCGTCACCCGCGAGTGGCGGGCGGCGGCGTGCCGCGACCGGGCCGGCCATTGGCGAATGAGCACCGGCGACCGGCCGGATGCGCGCTGAACCCAGGTTGGCAAAGAACCGTTGACGGGATGCACGATCATTCGGGCCGGGCGTCCGACGCCGGGGCCGACGTGCATCGATACCTCCCTGCCAAACTGGGGGACCGGCGGTGCCGGTCCCCGTCTTTCAACTCAGCGGCCGATCTGGCTCGCGTCGGGAGTGGTCAGGCCCAGTTGCGAGGCGGCGACCACGGCGCGAGTGCGGTTGTTGACGTTGAGGGCCTTGAGGATGGCCGTCACGTGCAATTTGACCGTGCCCTCGGCCAGTTGCAGCACGCGGGCGATCTCCTTGTTGGACTTGCCCTGGCCGAGCAGGGTCAGAACCTCGCGCTGGCGCGGGGTCAGGAACGACACCGCGCTCTCGCTGGCCATCGGGCCCATGCCATCGCCCTGGGCGTTCCCCTGCTCCAGCAGCGCCGGCGGCAGATAGACACCCCCCGATAGCACCAGCTTGAGCGCCGACAGCATGACCCGGCTCGACGAGGTCTTGGGGATGAAGCCGGCCGCGCCCAGATTCACCGCCTGCAGCACGTGGCGGCGGTCGTCCGAGGCCGAAAGGATGATGATCGGGGTTGAATCGGGCAGCAGCTCCTTCAGGCGCTGCAGACCGTCGTTCCAGGCCATACCCGGCATGGACAGGTCCAGCAGCACGATGTCGATGTCGGCTTCACGCTCGACCGTTTCCACCGCCTGCGGGAAGTCGCTGGCCTCGACGATGGTCAGGTTGCCGCCCAGCTGATCGAGAACATGTCTCAGGCCATCGCGGAAAAGCTCGTGGTCGTCGGCGATCAGAATTTTCATTGTTCCCCACCATCTGGATTGCGGACAGCCGGCGGCGCGGCGTCGAATTCGGTTACCCATCTCCTGGTCGGCGACCCCGGTCCGGCCCGGGCGCCCCTTAGGGATTGCTTATGGTCCCAAATGGGGTCCGCCGTCGCTACGAAAAAGGTTTGTGGGCCGTTCGTAAGATCCCGGTCACCGACCCAGTTCGCACTTGCAAAAATATTCGACAGCCCCGGGAATGCAACATCAAACTCGGCGAGGATCACATGAACATACCATGGGCATAACACCGCAATACATAGAAATCTGTCTCCCGTACAGGGCACCATCCTTTAGTCTGCTTTGCGGTAATTTTTAAATGCTCTGAATGATTCTTGGGAATATCGCCCGGTTCATCGGGCATGGTTCCCATCGACGCCCCCCACCCCCAAATATCCCTTCCCAAACGGTGCCGGCGTGGCGTAACACCCCCGCCCTGCGGCGACCACGCTCCGGCCCGGGGTCGCCACGACCTTGTTCCACCGGCCGGCCGATTGGGAGATGACGGATGGCTCGGCGCGAGATCGCCCCCGGACAGAAGTACCAGCCCACCGATTCCAACGCCGCTTGGGAGGTGCGCGAGATCGTCAAGGATGCCGAGGGCATTCCCCATGCCCGCCTGAGCAAGGTGGGCGACCCCACCGCCATCAAGACCATCTCGGCCCGCGCGCTGACCGACCCCCGGCTCTATCGCCTGCTGCCGGCCGCGGCGCCCCAGCCGGCTTAGGCCCGTGACCTTCCTGGGTAGGACGCCGGCCCGCCTTGCTGCCGCCACAAACCGGCTATAGCTGGGGCATAGGCAACAGACCCTGGCGCGTTCGGAGGAGACATGGCCCGCCGCAGAAATCGTCGCGGCCAGCAAAGCTGGTCGATCTGGTTCAAGCTGTTCAAGCTGGCGGTGTTCCTGGCCGTCATCGGCGCAACCGGCTTCTACGCCTACGAGGTGGGCCAGCGCCTGGCGCTGGAGGAGGTCGCCGGCCTGCGCCAGGAGATCGAACGGCTGACCGCCGCCGAGGCCCTGCGCCGCGACGAGGCTGAGGCCCTGCGCGCGGAGCTGGCCTCCACCCGCGCCCGCGCCGACGACTTCGAGGCCAAGTACGCAGCCGTCGCCCCCGACGACGAGACCCGCGACATCCTGGCCGCCGTCCGCGCCAAGCTGGCGGCGGGGCTGGACGCCAAGCGGCTGGCCTTCGTGGTCCAGGCCGCCGAGCGCCCGCGCCGCTGCGGCGGCGAGGACACCAAGCGCTTCATGGTCAAGACGCCGCGCTACGACGGCAATTCCACCTGGGTGCGTTTCGCCGACCTGATCACCGTCACCGCCGAGGGCCAGGGCGGCAACGACGGCAGCGAGCAGTGGTTCGACCCCGACAAGCCGGTCACCGTTAATTTCACCGCCATCGGCGGCAAGGATTCCAAGGTTTCCGGCAAGCTGCCGCTGCAGCATTCCATGGTGCTCAAGGGCGGCGAATACCGCTTCACCGTGGTCCCCGGCGCCCGCGGCTTCGTCGAGATCACCGGCGACCGCTGCGACTACAAGGGCTGATGCGCCCGCCCGGCGAGGGCGGGACACCTAACCCAGCAACCGCGCCACGGCGGCGGCGAGTTCGGCGGCATCATCGCGATGGCGGCCGGTGAGGATGGTTCCCGCCGCCGCCACCGGCCGGTCGAGCCAGGATGCGCCGGCGTTGACGACGTCGGTGCGGATGGCTGGGTGGGAGGTCGCCTCGCGCCCGTTCAGCAGGCCGGCCTCCACCAGCACCCATGCCGCGTGCCCCGACGCCGCCACCGGCTTGCCGGCGGCGGCCGCAGCGGTGAGCAACCGAACCACGTGGCCGTCCGCGCGCAGGGTGTCGGCCGAGATCAGCCCGCCCGGCAGCACCAGCGCGTCGTAGTCGTCGGCCCGCGCGTCCACCGCCGCCACGTCCACCGGCACGTCGCCGTTCCAGCGGGTATTGTCCCAGGCGCGGACGGCGTGCTTTTTGGGCGATACCACCCGGGTCACGTGCCCGGCCTCGGCCAGCGTCCGGCACAGCACCGCCATCTCGCCCTGCTCGAACCCGCTCGCCACCACCACCGCCACCGTCGCCATGCCAGACCTCCGCCCAGACCAACCGATCCATTCGACGTGGGCAGGCCGGCCACGCGGGTCAATCATCCCTCCGACAGTGGTCAGGGCCATCGGTTTGGGGTAAGGTCCGCCGCGATGACCGACCCGCGCACCATCTACCACATGTGTCGACGCGAGGAGTGGGAGGCCGCCCGGGCCTCCGGCTCGTATCCCGGCTCGTCCCAGGACGCCGCCGACGGCTTCATCCACTTCTCGACCGCCGCCCAGGTGGAGGAGAGCGCCGCCCGCCACCGCGCCGGCCAGGACGGCCTGGTGCTGGTCGCCGCCGACGCCTCGCTACTGGGACCGGCCCTGAAGTGGGAGCCGTCGCGGCGCGGCCAGTTGTTCCCGCACCTTCACGGCCCGCTGCCGATGGCGGCGGTCCGTTGGGTCCGCGACCTGCCCCTGGATCCCGCCACCGGGCACCACCTGTTCCCTCCGCTGGAGGATTGAGTTGCTGGACTATTTCCGCTTCGCCGGTCCACTGATCCGCCTGCTGGACGCCGAGACCGCCCACGGCCTGACCATCCGCGCCCTGAAGCTGGGTCTGGTGCCGCCGCAGCCGCGCACCGAAAGCCCGTCGCTGGAGGTCGCCCTGTGGGGGCTGCGCTTCCCCAATCCGGTCGGCCTGGCCGCCGGCTTCGACAAGAACGCCGAGGTGCCCGGCGCCATGCTGCGCCAGGGCTTCGGCTTCGTCGAGATCGGCTCGGTGACGCCCCGCCCCCAGCCCGGCAACCCCAAGCCGCGCATGTTCCGGCTGGCCGAGGACCGCGCGGTGATCAACCGCATGGGCTTCAACAACCAGGGCCTGGAGGCCGTCGCCCGGCGCATGGAGGCCCGCGCCAGCATCGGCATCGTCGGCGCCAACCTGGGCAAGAACAAGGACACCGAGGACGCCGCCGCCGACTACGAGAAGGGCGCCACCCGCCTGGCGCCGCTGTCGGACTACCTGGTGATCAACGTCTCGTCGCCCAACACCCCGGGCCTGCGGGCGCTGCAAGGCCGCGACCAGCTGGAGTCGCTGGTCGGCCGCACCCGCGCCGCCCTGAACGGCGCCGTCGCCGAGGGCAAGCGCCCGCCGCTGCTGCTCAAGATCGCCCCCGACCTCAACGACGAGGACCTGGCCGACATCGCCGCCGTGGCCCTGGCCGGGGCGTTGGACGGGCTGATCGTCTCCAACACTACCATCGCCCGCCCGCCCAGCCTGCGCTCGCCCCACGCCAAGGAAGCCGGCGGCCTGTCGGGGGCGCCGCTGTTCGTACCCTCCACCGAGGTGTTGCGCCGGATGTACATGCTGACCAAGGGCCGCCTGCCCCTGGTGGGGGCCGGCGGCATCGCATCGGGCGCCCAGGCCTACGCCAAGATCCGCGCCGGCGCCTCGCTGGTGCAGCTGTATTCCGCCATGGTCTACGAGGGCCCCGGCCTGATCACCCGCATCAAGCGCGAGCTGATCGCCCTGCTCGCCCGCGACGGCTTTGCCTCGGTCACCGACGCCGTGGGGGCTGACCACCGATGACCGCGCGCATCGTCTCGGGCCTGGCCGAGCTGGCCGCGGGCTTCGACGCCCTGATCCTTGACCTGTGGGGGGTGATCCACGACGGCGTCGAGGCCTATCCCGGGGCCGCCGAGGCCATGCGGGCCATCCGCGAGGCCGGCAAGGCCACCCTGCTGCTGTCCAACGCCCCGCGCCGGGCCGAGGCGCTGGTCGAGCAGCTGGCCCGCCTGGGCATCGGCCGCGACCTCTACGACCACGTGCTGTCCTCGGGAGAGGCGGTTCACACCGAGCTGCGCGACCGCGCCTCGCCGTTCTACGCGGGCCTGGGCCGCGCCCTCTACCATCTCGGCCCCGAGCGCGACACCAACGTCTTCGAGGGGCTGGACTACGTGGCGGTCGACATCGGCCATGCCGACTTCATCCTCAACACCGGCCCGTGGGAATTCGACGAGACCGTCGAGGACTACGTGCCGGTGATGCGCCGGGGCCTGGAGCGCGGCCTGCCCATGGTCTGCGCCAACCCCGACCACGTGGTCATGCGCCAGGGCCGGCCGGTGGTGTGCGCCGGCGCCCTGGCCGCCTGGTACCGGGCCGAGGGCGGCCTTGTGTCGGAGCTGGGCAAGCCCGACCCCGCCATCTACGACATGGCCCTGGACCTGCTGGGAGTCGGGCGCGAGCGGGTGCTGGCGGTGGGCGACGCCCTGCACACCGACGTCAAGGGCGCCAACCGCGCCGGACTGCGGGCGGTGTTCGTCACCCAGGGCATCCACGCCGAGGAGCTGAGCATCCGCCCCGGCGAGACGCCGTCGGCCGCGGCATTGCGCGAGGCCTATGCCCGCCACGGCCAAACTCCGCTGGCGGCGATGGCGAGCTTCAGGTGGTGAGTGAGTGATGGACCTGCTTCGAGAGGCGACGCGATGACCTACGAGACCGATGCTGTTGTGGTGGGGGCCGGCCCGGTAGGGCTGTTCGCGGTTTTCGAGTGCGGCATGGTCAAGCTGAAATGCCACGTGGTCGACGCCCTCGACGGCGTCGGCGGCCAGTGCCAGGCGCTGTATCCCGAAAAGCCCATCTTCGACATCCCCGGCCATCCCCGCATCCTCGCGGCCGACCTGGTCGAACGGTTGAAGGAGCAGGCGGCTCCGTTCGAGCCGGTCTACCACCTGGGCCGCCAGATGACCGGGCTCGAGCGCCTGGAGGACGGCTGGCGCTGCACCCTGTCGGACGGCACCACGATCGCCACCAAGGTGGTGATCATCGCCGCCGGCTGCGGCGCCTTCGGCCCCAACCGGCCGCCGCTCGACGGCATCGAGGCCTTCGAGGGACTGGGCTCGGGCAAGGGCGTGAACTACTTCGTCACCCGCCGCGAGGACTATCGCGGCAAGAGGGTGGTGATCGCCGGCGGCGGCGATTCCGCCGTCGACTGGGCCATCTCGCTGGCCGAGGTGGCGGCGAGTGTCGCCGTCGTCCACCGCCGTCCCAAGTTCCGCGCCGCCCCCGAGAGCGAGGCGCGGCTGAAGGCCCTGGCCGAGTCCGGCGCCGTCGAACTGGTGGTCCCCTATCAGTTGCACGGGCTCGAGGGCGGCGCCGAGGGGCTGGCGGCGGTCACCGTGGCGACCCTCGACGGCGAGACCCGCCGGTTGGAGGCCGACGCGCTGCTGCCGTTCTTTGGCTTGGCCATGAACCTCGGCCCCATCGCCGACTGGGGCCTGGCCATGGACCGAGGCCAGATCGCCGTCGACCCCGCCACCATGACCACCACCGCGCCGGGCATCTTCGCCGCCGGCGACATCTGCACCTATCCCGGCAAGCTGAAGTTGATCCTGTCCGGCTTCGCCGAGGCCGCCCGCGCCGCCCATTCCGCCCATGCCGTCGCCCACCCCGGCGAGGCCCTGCACTTCGAATACAGCACCACCAGCGGCGTGCCCAACAAGTGACCTTGCGCGACCCAAGGCCCGCCCCTATAAAGAGGGGGCCTTGGCGCACGCGGGTGTAGCTCAATGGTAGAGCAGAAGCTTCCCAAGCTTACGACGAGGGTTCGATTCCCTTCACCCGCTCCAAGCCGCCCGCTATTCGCAGACCACCCTGATCCCGATATTGTAGCTCCCAAGGCGGGCGTCGTTCTTGGCGCGGGCGCGGGGTTCGGCGTTGGGGGAATAGTAGTACCACGAGCCGCCCTTGATGACCCGGTGGCGGCAGGGGGTTTGGCCGGGGGTCCAGCAGTCGGCGGTCCATTCCCAGACATTGCCGTTCATGTCGACGAGGCCCCAGGGGTTGGCCGGGAAGGTGCCCGAGGGCAGGGTACCGTAGACGGGGGCCGGGCCGCAGTCACGGCAGTTGGCCAGGCCACGCCCCGGTTCGTCGCCCCACCAGAAGCGGGTGGCCGTGCCGGCGGCGGCGGCGACTTCCCACTCCGCCTCGGTCGGCAGCCGGCACGCGCGCCCCAGGCGCCGGCCCAGCCAGGCGGCGTAGCGCCCGGCGTCTTCCCAGGTCACGTTGATCACCGGCCGGGTGCCGCGCCCCCAGCCATGGTCGTCCTGACCGCCGGCGCAGCCCCCGTCGCGTACGCAGGCCCACCATTGGTCGAAGTTGATCTCCGCCCGCGACATGGCGATGCCGGTGGGCAGGGCCACCAGGGCCGGGCAATCGGCGCATGCCTCCCCGGCGCCTGACGCAAACGTCGGGCGGACCGACACCCCCACCGCCGCCCCGATAACCGCGGCCACCAAAGGGATGATCCGCAACCCAATCCTTTGGTTGTGCATAATTCACCCGGTTTTCAAAACTTCACTAGTCGCAAACTTCTGGAGAGGTCGTCACTCGATTCAGTATTATGCACTGGATGGGCCTTCGCGCCCATTCCGGCGTTCCGAGGGGGCAGGGGCAGAGGACGATCGACATGGCACTTGGCAACGGTTCGGGAAACATCCACTCGCCCGATGCGACCTCCTATAGCCGCGTCCTCGACGCCGATGGAGCGAGCCGTGTCGACCTGCCCGAGGGGCTGGCACTGCTCGACAGCGATTTCGCCCGTGCCGGCTCGGATCTGGTCATCACCACCCCCGACGGCGCCCGCACCCTGGTCCAGGACTTCTTCGCCACCGAGACCCCGCCCGCCCTGGCTGGCTCAGGCGGCGTCATCGACGGCGCATTGGCTTCCAAGCTGGCCGGGCCGCTCAATCCGGGCGAATACGCCCAGGCCGGTGGTGCCGCCGCCAATCAGCCCATCGGCACGGTGTCGGTGGCCAAGGGGGCGGTCGAGGTGCGCCATGCCGACGGCACCTCCTCGACGCTCAAGGCCGGCGACCCGGTCTTTTCCGACGACGTGGTGTCGACTGCCAAGGGCGGCTCGGTCGGCCTGACCTTCCAGGACGGCACCACCTTCTCGCTGGGCTCCTCGGGGCGCATGGTACTGGACGAAATGGTCTACGACCCCGCCACGAAGGTGGGATCGGGCAACATCTCGCTGGTCAAGGGCGCCTTTGCCTTCGTGTCCGGCCAGATTCCCAAGTCCAGCCCCGACGCCCTGACCATCAAGACGCCGATCATGACGGTCGGCATCCGCGGCACCGCCGGCGGCGGCAACCCGAACACCGTCGGCATGATCCCCGAGGCCGGCGGCGTCACCGGCGAGATGACCATCACCACCCCCGGCGGCGCGGTGGTCATCAACACTCCCGGCACCGCGACCACGGTTACCAATCCCAACTTGCCGCCACAGGCACCGTTCAGCATGCCGCCCGGCCAGATGGCCGCGATGTTCGGCAGCGCCATGGGCGCGCTGCCCAATCCCGGCGCGCTGGACCCCGGCTTCGTGGCCGCCGCCGGCGACGCCTTCGGGCCGGCGGTGCCGCCGCCCAACCCGCCGCCGGATGCCCCAGCCGGACCCGAGGGCGAGCAGGGCGGCGAGGAAGAGGGTATCCTGGAAGACCTTCAGCAGCTTCAGGATGAGGTTACGGAGGCCGTCGAGCAGGCCCTGGCGGAGCTGGCCGCCACCCAGGTTGAAATCGGCCTCTTCCTCGAGAACGTGGAAATCGAGGTGCGCGAGCAGGTGGCCGCCGCCATCGAGCTCGCCGCCGCCGAATTCGACGCCGCGGCCGCCGAGCGCGCCCGTCTGGAAGCCGAGGCCATCGCTGCACTGAACGTCTACGGCGATCAGATCACGGCGTTCCTGGCCGATGCCACCGCCGCCAAGGCGGCCGCCGAGGCGGCCTACCAGGCCTTCGACCTCAACGCTCTGCAGGTGGCCTACGACCAGGCGGTCGCCGCCTACAACAAGATCATCGCCTGGGATTCCGACACCGACACCGCCGGCGACCAGTTCCTGTATGCCGAGGCCCAGGCCGTCGCGGATGCCAATCCCTATGCCGGCGTCGCCGCCGCCATGCAGGTGGTGACCAACAACAAAGCCGCCGCCGAGACGGCGATGAACAACGCCAAGTCGCTGCTGGACACCGCCACCGGCCTGTCGGAAAAGGCGGTCACCTGGCGCGACGGCAGCGCCATTTCGCTGAAGGTGTCGACCGCCCAGGCATCGTCGGATGCCACCACCGAATTGGAAACGTTGCGGGCCGCCTCCGAGGCCGCCGCCCTGCGCGAGACCGAGGCCCGCAATGACGCGCGCCCGCTGTACATCGCCCGCGCCGCCGCCCAGGCCGAATGGGACGTGCGCGCCGAGGCGCTGAGGGACGCCAAGGTGTCGCTGGCGAAGTCCATCACGGACTACGTCAACCGCTACAAGGACTCCGACGATCCGTTCACCACCGGCACCGACGAGGCGCTGTCCACCTATCACATCACCACCGGCCTCAAGGACGCAGCCACCGCCTATGCCGCCGCCATCGCCGGCTACAGCGATCCCGCCCGTGCCTTCGATGCCGGCGACCCGGCCACCTATACCGCGCTGGTCACCGCCGCCACCGCGGCCTTCGACGGCACCGCCGGCTCGGGCGGCGCCGACCTCGACAACCTTGTCTATTCGCTGAGCGTCAAGGCGTGGATCGACACGGTGGCCGCCACCGACGCGGCCGCCACCAGCGCCCAGACCGCCTATACCGATGCCAACTCCGCCTATACGGCGGCCGAGACCGCCCTCAATACCGCCATCTCCGCCGCCGCGGACGCCGCCACCGCCTATGTGGACGGCCAAACCGCCGCCGCCTCGGCTGCCACCGCCGCCGCCACCGCCGCCTATGACGAGGTCCTGGCCGCCAGCGCCGCGCAGATCGAGGCGGCAAGCCGCATGGATGACGCCCTGTCCTCGTTGGTCGAGGACCTGGGCACAAGCGCCAATTCCGCGCTGGGAACCGCCTATGGCGACGTGGCCCAGGCCGCCGACGCGGCGGCGGATGCCACCGCCGCCGTGGCCTCCTACTCCGCCACGACCGTGAGCGCGGCATTGGCGGCCAAGGCCCAGGCCGCCGCCGCCTTGTCGGACATCGCCACCCGCGTCACCGAGGTGGATGCCGCCGTCGCCGACGCCCTGGCGGCGGTGGAACTGGCCCGCAAGGTTCCCACCAATGTGGGCGATGCCGCCCAGCAGGCGCAGGATCTGGCCAACCAGCAGCTGGCCAAGGCCGAAGCCGATTACGCCAAGGCTCTGGCCATCCAGTCAGAGGTGGCGCAGCAACAGGCGCTGGTGCAGTCCTATTACGACCAGGTGTCGCAGGCCGAAACCAAGGCGCTGGCCCTGCA
>JBFMHS010000232.1:0-4563 GCA_040751765.1 Pseudomonadota bacterium
CTACAAGCCCGGCCGCCCGGTGCTGTACCACAACGCGTACAATCTCTCGGACGACCGGCTGCAGCTGTTCAGCAACAAGGACGGCAAATACCCGCGCATCACCGCCGAGACGCTGTGCGCCTGTTCGGCGCTGCCCTATATCGAGGAGCCGGTGACCATCGGCGGCAAGATGTATTGCGAGGGTGCCACCGTCGACACCGTGAACTTCGAGGATCTGCTGCAGAACCACCCCGACCTGGAGGAGGTGTGGGTCAGCCGCATCCTCGACCTCAAGCAGGTCCGCAAGCCGGAGAACCTTTATGACGCCCTGAACAATCTGGTGATGCTGTTCGCGGCCACCACCAGCGAGGACGATGTCAAGCTGTTCAAGCAGCACGTCAAGGAAACCCGGCCCGATATCAAGGTCATCGAGATTCCCGTCGACCACAACGTCGACTATGACTGGAAGTACTCGAACCTCGACCGCGCCATCGCCGAGGGCTACGACGCCGCCGACAAGGTGGTGGCCGCCTACCGCATGGGGCGGCAGCTCACGCCGGCGGAGATGGACCGCGTCGCAACCACCAAGGCGCGTCCGCGCAAGGCTCGCGCGCCCGAGCCCGCCGCCTGACAACGGGGGGGCCGGGATGCGCTCAAGACGCGTCGATCTCGTGTGCGCTTCCCGGCCACGTCCCTCAGAACGACATAGATAAACGGGACGGGGGCACATTTTCGTCGCGCTCCACCGATGGGCATGATAGAACCCCCAAAGGATGTTCAGGGGGTCGGCTTTCATCCTGGGGGAGAGATGAGCTTTCTCGACGATTTGAAGATCTGGGCGAAGATCGCGATCGTTCCCGTGGTCGCGACACTCGGCATGGTCGTGATCGCCATCGTGGGCATGGATGGGCTGGCCGACCAGGAGCAGGCCCTCGACGAGATCGCCAACGTCTCCTTCGCCAAGTCGGTCAAGACCGCCGAACTGGCCAGCACGATCCAGGCCGCCCATTCCGATCTCTATCGCCTGTTGACCTGGAACGCCGCCGGCGTCGCCGACGACCAGATGGCCAAGGTGGAAGCCAGCTTCAACCAGGGCCTGGCCTCGGCCGCCGGCATCCTGGCGGGTTTCTCGACCCAGGGCGACCTGTCGGATGAGGAGCGCGGCGTGCTCGATCGCATCGCCAAGGCGCTGGACCTCTACAAGCAGAACACCGCCCAGGTGCTCGACATGCAGCGGCTGGACTTCACCGCGGCGGTGTCTTTCATGTGGACGGCGCAGGACAACTTCCAGGGCCTGCTGTCCGAGACCCAGCGGATGATCGCCCTCGAAAGCCGCCTGGTGGAGGAAAACAAGGCCCACGCCAGCCATACCGCCGGTGCAACCCGGGCGCTTTTCGTCGGGCTCAATGTCGGTGCCATCGTGGTGCTGGCCGCCATCTCGCTGCTGCTGACCCGCGCCATCTCCAGCGCCGTCGGCGGCATGACCAAGGCCATGGAGCGCCTGGCCCAGGGCGAACTGGCGGTGGACGTGCCGGCCATCGGGCGCAAGGACGAGATCGGCGCCATGGCCGACGCCGTGCAAGTGTTCAAGGACAACGCCATCCGCGTCGCCAGACTGACCGAGGAGCAGGAGGAGCTGAGCCGCCGGGCCGAACTGGCCAAGCGCCAGACCATGAACGAGCTGGCCGGCGAGATCGAGGAGACCGTGCGCACCGCCGTCGACGCGGCGTCCCAGGCCGCCGGCGCCATTCGCGGCGAGGCCGAGGTACTGGCCGCCAACGCCGAGACCGCCATCACCGAGGCGGCTTCCGTCGCCAACTCCTCCGAGGCTGCCAACGGCAGCGTCGAGACCGTGGCCCAGGCCGCCGAGCGGCTGGTCGGCTCCATCAATGAGATCAACCGGCAGGTCGCAGAATCCTCTCGGGTCGCCGAGGAGGCGGTGGCCGAGGCCGCGCGCACCGACGAGACCGTCAAGAGCCTGACCCTGGCCTCGACCAAGATCGGCGACGTGGTCAGCCTGATCAACGACATCGCCAGCCAGACCAATCTTCTCGCCCTCAACGCCACCATCGAGGCGGCGCGGGCCGGCGACGCCGGCAAGGGCTTCGCGGTGGTCGCCAGCGAGGTCAAGAGCCTGGCCAACCAGACCGCGCGCGCCACCGACGAGATCGCCGGCGAGATCGCCGCCATGAAGACTGCCACCGACGAGGCGGTGCGCGCCATCGACGGCATCGTCGCGACCATCGGCCGGGTGTCCGAGGCCCTTACCGTCATCGCCACGGCGGTGGGCGAACAAGGCCGCGCCACCAGCGAGATCAGCGCATCGGTCAGCCAGGCCGCCGACGGCACCCGCACGGTCAGCCACGGCATCGGCGAGGTGCGCCGCGTCGCCGACGAGGTGGGAACCGCCGCCGCCAACGTCCATGCCACCACCGAAACCCTGGTGTCCGAGTTCGACCGTCTCCAGCAGCAGGTGGACGGTCTGGTCAGCAAGTTGAAATCCGCTTGAACGAGGGAGGGATGTCGTGAGGAGCATGCTGAAAATCGCCACCGCGGCCGTGATGGCCGTTTTCTTGCCGGCCGGCGCGGCGCTGGCCGACGAATGCGCCTCGGCTCAGGCGCTGACCGACAAGGCCATCGCCCACTACAAGGCGGTGGGCAAGGACAAGGCCTTCGCCGACTTCATGAACAAGGACAATCCCGACTGGGTCAATGGCGAGCTGTACGTCATCGTCAGCTCCATGGAGGGCATCTTCAAGGTGCACGCCATCAATCCCAAGCTGATCGACAACCCGTCGCTGCCGGCGCTGAAGGACACCAACGGGGTCATGATCATCCAGGAGATGATCAAGACCGGCAAGGAGAGCGGCGACAAGGGCGGCTGGGCCAAGTACACCTGGACCCATCCGGTGTCCAAGAAGCTGGCTCCCAAGCATACCTGGGTGAAGACCCACGACGGCCAGTTGTTCATGGTCGGCTGCTACCCCTCCTGAGCCTGGCCCGCCGACTTCCGGCACAAGACGCCACCCGGACCTTCCGGGTGGCGTTTTTCATTGGCGGTGCGGGCCCGCGGCCGTCCGTCTATGGCTTCCCACCCATGGCACGGCGCGTCGTCAATTCGTATATAGAATTTAAACGAACTGTGACAAAGCCGTCGCCAAGAACGCGAAGGGCTTTCGTTTCCGCCGATCCTGGAGAATATCCATGGCCTGCATGGTTGCTTCGCCCTGTTCACTGTGCTTAATCTGGTCGGGAATTGGGGCGCCGGGGTGAATAACGTGTCGCGACGGCGACTGTCGGCCAAGAGTCGGATTGCCGGTTTCCGGAAATCCATCGTCTTTCCAAGCTAGGCGACTATCGGATGCGACCGTATATCGTTGCCATATTCAATCAGAAGGGTGGGATCTCCAAGACCACCACCAGCACCAACCTGGCCGTGTGCCTGGCGGCGCATGGCAAGTCGGTGGTGGTCATAGACCTCGACTCCCAAGGCGATTCCACCAAGAGCCTGGGCATCGATCCCGGCGTGAAGCGGGGCGTCTACGACCTGTTCATCGGCCAGGCCGATGTCGACCAGGTCATCCTGCCGACCATCTTCGAGAATCTGCGCATCCTGCCGTCCACCTACAGCCTGGCCGGGATCGAGATCAAGCTGTCGGAACTCAAGGACTCGCAACGCACCCTCACGACGATCCTGGCGCATTCCACGCTGGACTGCGACTACGTGGTCATCGACTGCCCGCCGGCGCTTGGCATCCTGCCGATCAACGCGCTGGCCGCCGCCCATGCCGTCATCATTCCGGTCACCGCCACGCCCTATGCCAATGACGGACTGATGCGGACGCTGCCGTCCATCAAGTACGTGCAAGAGGGGTTGAACAAGAACCTGCTGCTTCAAGGCGTCCTGTTCACCATCAACGAGCGCAACAAGACCACACGCAAGATCAACCGGCTGATCCGTTCGCGCCTGGGCGGTACGGTCTACGAGGCCGAGATCCCCCGCGACACGGTGGTCATCGAGGCGGCGACGGCGCGTCTGCCGGTCTGCGTCTACGCGCCGCGCAGCCAGGCCAGCCAGGCCCACCTCAATTTCGCCCGCGAGTTCCTCGACCGGCACGCCAAGATCGCCGCCAAGGCCGGCGTCGCCGTGCCGGAACCGGTGGCGCGCGACGACGCGCTGGCGACGCTGGGCCGCTGGCAGGGCGACTTCGCCGACCGCGTCGACCGCCCCGAGGGCGAGCGGGTCAAGCAGAAGCGCCACCAACTCGACCGCATGCTGTACGGCGACCGCACGCCGATCGAGCGGCTGCATCTGTGGCTGGTGCATTTCTTCATCGAGAACCGCTACTCCCTTGCCGCCTTCCTGCTGGCGGTGGTGGTCGCCGTCGCGGCGGTGATCGGAATCGGCGTCGAGGGGGTGCGCATGTTGGCCGGGGCCATCGGTCTCAGCTGATCCGCCGATTGCCCGACAGCCGCCCGATTGGGTATAGTCCCTACCACCATGGGATAGGGGACCGGCGGTGAGCGGCAGCGGAGCCTGCGAAATCGAAAGCGTTGTCGTGTTCCGGCTGGGAGAGCGGCCCT
>JBFMHS010000232.1:4573-12670 GCA_040751765.1 Pseudomonadota bacterium
CCTGGCTGGCGAAGCCCGTGCAGATGCCGTCGGTGGTGGAGGGGGTCCTCAACCTGGGCGGTGCCGCCGTGCCGGTGCTGCGGCTGGACCGGCTGCTCGAGGTGGCCGGGTCGCGCGTCGGGTTGGACTCGTCGATCCTCATCATGCGCGGCGAGCGGGTGTTCGGCCTGTTGGTCGACCGGGTCGAGTTCGTCCGCCGCCTGTCCGACTTCGCCCTCGCCCCCATTGCCGGGGCCGACTCCTTCAACGGCTGCGTCACCGCCTGCCTGGACCGCGACGGCGAAACGGTGCCGCTGCTGTCCTGGGACCGGTTGCTGGTGGCGGAGGAGCGGGCACGCTTGGGCGAGTTCCAGGCCCGCGCCCAGGCCCGCCTTGCCGACGTGGTGGACGCCGTCCCGTGAACGCCCATCTGTCGCTGATCGCCGATTCCTTCTTTCCGCGCCTCAAGGCCCTGGTCATCGACACCACCGGGATGGCCTTCTACGCCGACAAGGACGACGACCTCGCCCGCATCGTCGGTGAGCGCATGGCCGAGGTGGGTGTCGGCGGATGCGCGCGCTATCTCGAACTGCTGGAGGACCCGCGTCGCGGCAAGGACGAAATGGATGCCCTGGTGGCCGAACTCACCATCGGCGAAACCTATTTCTTCCGCCACAAGGAACAGTTCGTCGCCTTGCGCGAGCGCATCCTGCCAGATGTCATCGAGCGCAACGCCGACGTCCGGCGTATCCGCATCTGGAGCGCCGGATGCGCCACCGGCCCCGAGCCCTATTCGCTGGCGATCATGCTCAAGCGTGAGTTCGGCATGCGCATCGCCGGCTGGCACATCAGCATCGTCGGCACCGACATCAACCAGAAATTCCTCGCCCGCGCCCGCGACGGCCGCTACGAGGAGTGGGCGTTCCGCGCCACCCCCGACGACATCCGGGCGGAATGCTTCGAGCGGTCCGGCAAGCATTGGCTCATCAGGCCTGAATACAAGGCGTGGGTGTCCTTTCAATACCACAACCTGATCGCCAACCGGTTTCCGTCCATCCTGGACAACATCGCCGGCTTCGACATCATCATCTGCCGCAACGTGGTGATCTATTTCAGTCGCGAGACGGTGGAGCGTCTGGTGCCCTGCTTCCGCGACACCCTGGTGGACGGAGGCTGGCTGGTGATGGGCCATGCCGAGCCCAACATGGAGCTGTTCCGGTCGTTCCACACCGTCAACGTGCCTGGTGCGGTGCTGTACCAGCGGCTGGACAAGCCCCAGGCAACGGCGGTCGCCGCGCCGGCCCCGCCGCCGCCGGCGGTGCCGGTCCGGCCGTCGCCGGCTTTTCGCACCGCTCTCGCGCCCAAGAGGTCTTTTCCGCGCCCCACGGCGCCAGTGCCGGTGCCGGTGCCGGTGCCGGCGACCGGCCGGCTGGCCGAGGTCCGACGCCTCGCCGATGGTGGCCGCTGGAACGAGGCTCTCAAGCTGCTGGACCCGCTGATCCAGGCGGAAAGCCTTGACCCCAAGCTGCATTTCTATCGCGCGCTGATCCTCGAACAACTGGGCGATTTGGAAGAAAGCGAAAAGGCGCTCAAGAGATGCATTTATCTCGACCGTCACTTCGTTCTGCCTCATTATCACTTGGGGCTCTTTCATAGCCGTCGGAACGAGGCGGACGCCGCGCAGCGGTCGTTTCGCAACGTCCTGGCGTTGCTGGACCGGTTCCCCGACGACCATGCATTCCTCGACGGCGACGATGTCACCGCCGGGCAACTGCGCGAGGCCGTCGGCATGCATCTGAAGCTGATCGGGCCGCGGTGACATGGGGGACGCGATTGGAACTCTCGGGGATTTGGCGAAGCGGCTGCGGGGGCGCGCCGATGCCGGCCTGCGGGTGGACGACCCGGCCTTCGTCGAGCATGTCCTCAAGCTGCGGGCCCGCCGCCTGGCCCGGGTCCGCGCGGCCGACCGCGACGAGGGGCCGTTGGGGCAGGCGGTGCTGTGCTTCCGGGTGCTCGGGGAGACCTACGCGGTGCCGCTGGACGACCTGGCCGAGGTGATGCCGCTGTCGGCATGGACGCCGGTGCCCGGGCAGGCCCAGCACCTGCTTGGAGTGGTCAACGTACGCGGCGAGATCCGTCCCATCCTCGATCTCCATGCCATGCTGGGCCTGCCCAGGCCGGAAACCGGTGAGCGCGGACACGTCGCCTTCCTGAAGGCCGGCGGCGGCCGCGAGGTGGGGCTGCGGGTCGACGCGCTGGACCGCATCGCCTTCATCGACCCCGCCACCCTGACCCGTCCCCACGAGGCCGCCAACGGCCTGCCCCAGCGTTTCGTCGCCGGCATCACCCCCGACACCCTCATCCTGCTCGATGTGCGGCAGGTCTTGGCGCTCGACGTGCTCCAGGACCGCCGCTCCGAGTATCGACGCGCCATCTGAAGGAATCCTCAAGTGATGAACACCAGCAAGTTCTCCATTTGGAAGCGGATCAATCTTCGCCACAAGTTCATCGTGGTGGCGTCGATGTTCACCCTGGTGCTTGCGGGGCTGATCGCCTTCAACGCCACCGCCATCCACGGCCAGAAGGAGCACACGCTCGTCACCGACCTCGCCGGCCGCCAGCGGATGCTGTCGCAGAAGTACATGAAGGAGGTGATCCTGGTCGGCATGGGCCGGGCCGCCGAGACCGATGCGACGCTGAAGCTGATGCGCGAGACGTTGGCCGCGCTGACCGACGGCGGCGTCGCCACGATGAACACTGAGACCGGCCTGAGGGTGGTGGTGCCGGCGGCGCCCACCGCCGACCTGCGCGCCAAGCTGGCCGAGCAGGCGGCGCTGATCCGCCAGATGGAGACCGAGGCCGGCCGCTACCTGGCCCTGGCCGCCGCCGACCCCCGCCGCGCCGAGAAGCTGGGCGACGTCCTGGCCGCCCAGGCGCTGGTGTCCGAGGCGGCCGACGCCGCCGTCAAGATGTACACGCGCGAGACCGAGGCCATGATCGTCAATACCATGGCCATGCAGATCGGTGTGGGCATCGTCGCCGCCCTGGCCGGCATCGTCATCAGCTGGGTCATCAGCCGCCAGATGGTCGACCCGCTGGCAGCCTGCGCCGAGGCGGCACTCCAGATCGCGCGCGGCAACCTGCGCCTGGAGCCGCAGCGTGTGACCTCGGCCGACGAACTGGGCAAGTTGCAGCGCGCCTTCAACGAGATGCTGGCGTCGTTGCGCGAGATCGCCTTCCAGTCGCGCGAGGTGTGCGAGAACCTGACCCTGGCCGCCGCCCAGATCCTGTCATCGACCCAGGAGCAGGCGGCCGGCACCAAGCAGCAGGCCGCCGCCGTGCAGGAGATCACCACCACCGTCGAGCAGATCAACCTGTCCTCCAAGCAGGTGGCCGAGCGCTCGCGCCAGGTGGCCGGCACCGCCGAGGCGGTCGCCAACCAGGGCACCTCGGGGCTCCAGGTGGTACACGAGGCAGCGCTGGGCATGGAGGCTATCCGCGAGCAGACCGAGACGGTGGCCGAGAACATCATCACCCTGTCCGAGCGCACCCAGGCGGTGGGCGAGATCATCGCCACGGTCAACGACATCGCCGAGCAGTCCAACCTGGTGGCGCTGAACGCCGCCATCGAGGCCGCCGACGCTCGCGAGTCCGGCCGCCGCTTCTCGGTGGTCGCCAACGAGATCAAGAACCTGGCCGACCAGGCCAAGGAGGCGACCGCCCAGGTGCGGGGCATCCTCGAGCAGACCCAGAAGGGCATCAACACCTCGGTGATGCTGACCGAGGAGGCGCTCAAGCGCGTCGAGATGGGCCGCGAGAAGACCAGCGTGTCGGAACAGGTCATCCGCCAGATGGCCAACAACATCCAGGAAAGCGTCCACGCCTTCCAGCAGATCGTCGGCGCCACCAACCAGCAGCAGATCGGCCTGGAGCAGGTGACCCAGGCGCTGCACGAGATCCGCCAGGCCAGCCAGCAGAACGCCGTCACCACCTCGCAGCTGGAGAAGGCGGCGCAGGAACTGACCAAGCTGGGTGAGCAACTGGCCAAGACGCTGGAGAAATACCGGCTTTGATGGGCATCCGCGAACGGCTGCTGGCTGCCTTCCAGGTCGAATACCGTGAGCACCTGGAAGCGATCCGCAAGCTTCTCGACGAACTCGGGACGCGAACGGAGGGCAGCGGCCTCGCCCAGTTGGACGAGACCTTCCGGCGCGCCCACTCCCTGAAGGGGGCGGCGCGGGCGGTCGACCTGGCGCCGGTCGAGCGACTGGCCCACCGGCTGGAGACTCTGTTCGCTCGCGTCCGCAGCGGCCATCTCAAGCTGGACGGCGAGATGGCCGCCCTGGTCCAATCCGTGCTGGATGCCATCGAGGACTGGGTCACCGCCTTCGCCGCCGGAACCACGCCCCCCGAGCCGGTCGAGGTGCTGGCCGCCATCGAGGCACGGCTGGATGACAAGCCGGCGGCCGAGTCCGCAATGGCAGCGCCGGCCCTGGAACCACCGCCCGCGCCGCCGCCCGTCGTGGTGGTGCCGCCCGAGCTCGACGCCGCCGTTCCGGCACCGGACCCGGTCGCCGCCCCGGCGGCGCCGGTGGTGGCGGAGGAGACCGTGCGGGTGCGGGCAGTCCATCTCGACCGGCTGTTGCGCACGTCCAACGAGCTGCTGACCGAGACCATGAACCAGCGGGTGGTCACCGAGGAACTGGTGGCCATCGACCGCGAGCTGGCGGACCTCGACAAGTTGTGGCGGCGCATGCGCAAGACCGTCGCCGCCCTGGCCCGCGACCTCGGCGACGCCGACCGCGCCGGTGCTGCCGACCGGCTTGCCGAGGCGCTGGAGCAGCACCTGCGCGTCACGGCCCGCCAGGCCCGCGCCGCCCGCCGCATGCAGCAGCGCACCGGCTGGACGTTGCGCCAGCTGGGTGGCGAGCTCCAGCGCGAGGTCCGCGACGCCCGCATGGTGCCGGCCGAAAGCGTGTATGCGGGCTTCCGCAAGATGGTGCGCGACATCGCCAGGGACGCCGGCAAGACGGTGGAGGTGCAGGTGGCCGGCCTCGACGTCGAGGCCGACCGCATGGTGCTGCAGGGGCTCAAGGACCCGGTGATGCACCTGCTGCGCAATGCTCTTGCCCACGGCGTCGAACTGCCCGGCGAGCGCGCCGCCGCCGGCAAGCCGGCCGCCGCCCGGGTGGCGCTGCGCTTCGCGGTGTCCGATGGCCGGCTGTCGGTGGTGGTGGAGGACGACGGCCGCGGCATCGACTTCGACGCCATCCGCCGAAAGGCCGTCGAGCAGGGCATGTTCGAGGAGGAGGAGGCTGCCGGGCTGGCCCAACAGGCCCTGCTTGACCTGATCTTCGACCCCGGCTTCTCGACAACCCGGGCGGTGGACGACCTGTCGGGGCGTGGCATGGGGCTGTCGGTGGTGCGCGAGACCGTCACCATGATGAACGGCACCGTCGGCGTCGATGCGGCTGAGGGCGGTGGCACCCGTTTCCGCGTTTCGGTGCCGCTCTCGGTGTCGACCCAGCGCCTGTTCCTGGTCGGGTGCCAGGGCCATGTCTACGGCCTGCCCACCGAGGGCATCGACCGCCTGCACCGGGTGGCGGCCGAGGCGGTGCGCACGGTCGAGGGCAAGTCGGTGGTCTATCTGGGCGACCAGCAACTGCCGCTGCTGTCGCTGGCCCATCTGCTGGCGCTGGGCGAGACGGCGGTGAAGGTCAGCCGAAATGTCGTGCCGCTGGTGGTGCTCAAGCACGGCGACCGCCGGGTGGCGGTGGCGGTGGACGAGTTCCTGTCCATCCGCGAGGGGCTGGTCAAGGACATCGGCGTCCCCGGCGCCATTGGCACCATGGTCGCCGGCGGCATGATCCTCGAGGACGGCGGCATCGCCCTGGTGCTCAACCCGTTCGAGATCGTCGAGACGTTCCGCAAGTCCGGCACCACCCGCGTGCTGACCACGGTGGAGAAGCCGGCCGAGAAGAGGGTGCCGGTGATTCTGGTGGTGGATGATTCGCTGACCACCCGGACGCTTGAGAAGAGCATCCTCGAGGCCCAGGGCTACCAGGTGCGCCTGGCGGTGGACGGCATCGAGGCGCTGTCCAAGCTACGCTCGGAACACGTCGATCTGGTCATCTCCGATGTCCAGATGCCGCGCCTGGACGGTTTCGGGCTGCTTCAAGCCATCAAGTCCGACCAGGCGCTGAAGTCGGTGCCGGTGATCCTGGTGACTTCGCTGGAGGCCCGCGAAGACCGCGAGCGTGGCCTGGCGCTGGGGGCCGACGCCTATGTGGTGAAGCGCAAGTTCGACCAGAAGGAGCTGCTGGAAACCGTGGGGCAGATGCTATGAGCAAGATCCGCGTTCTGATCGTGGAAGACAGCCTGGTCGTCCGCGAGCTTCTCAAGCATATCGTCGGCTCGGACCCGCGCTTCGAGGTGGTCGGGGCGGTGGACAGCGCCGAGGAAGGCCTGCGCCTGCTCGATGTGCTCCAGCCCGACGTCATCTCGCTCGACATCCGCCTGCCCGGCATGAACGGCCTCGATGCCACGTTGCAGATCATGGCGCGGCGGCCGACCCCCATCGTGGTGGTGGCAGCCAATGTGGACGACGATGAACTCAACATCGCCATGAACGCGCTGCGCGCCGGCGCGCTGGCGGTGGTGGAGAAACCGGTCGGGGTGACCAACGCCGCCTTCGAGGCCATGGCGGCGCGGCTGTGCACCCAGTTGGCGATCATGAGCCAGGTCAAGGTGGTGCCCCAGCGCATCGACCGTGGCCTGCGCTTCGGCACCGCCGAACCTCCGGTGCAGCGCCGCGCGGGCGCCTCCTACACCACCGTCGGCATCGTCTCCTCGACCGGCGGGCCGCAGGCGCTGACCCAGCTGCTGGGGGCGCTCGGGCCCGGCTTTCCGTTGCCCATTCTGTTGGTCCAGCACATCACCACCAGTTTCCTGGAAGGCTTCGTGTCGTGGCTGGCCGGGGTCACCCCGTTCGCCGTGCGCATCGCCGCCGCCGACGAGGTCCCCGAGCCGGGCCGCGTCTATCTGCCGCCCGCCGACCGCCACCTCGCCCTGCGCGGCGGGCGGCTGACCATTCTCGACACCGCGCCGGTGTGCAGCCAGAAGCCGTCGGGATCCGTGCTCCTGTCGTCGCTGGCCAAGGACGCCGGCCGCCGGGGCATCGGCGTGGTGTTGACCGGCATGGGCGCCGACGGCGCCGACGGGCTCTTGGAGATGTATCGCGCCGGCGCCCAGACGATCGTCCAGGACGAGGCGACCTCGGTGGTCTACGGCATGCCGGCTGCCGCCGCCAAGCTGGGCGCTGCCCGCGAGATCCTGCCGCTGGGGGACATCGCCACGCGCCTGCGGGCGCTGGCCGCCGAGGGAGGGAAGGGATGACCGGAGCCGGAAAATTCATCCTGGTGGTCGAGGACTCGGCCACCCAGGCGCTCCGCCTTCAGCATGTGCTGGAGACGGAGGGCTTCGAGACGGTCTGCGCCTATACCGGCGAGGAGGCGCTGGAGGAGATGAACCGGCGGCTGCCCGACCTGATCATGGTGGACTACCACCTGCCGGGCATCCAGGGCGATGAGTTGTGCCGCCAGATCCACATGAACCTGACCACCCGGTCGATCCCGATCCTGATGCTGACGGCAGACGAGACCCAGGCCACGGAACTGCACGGCCTGGAATCGGGCGCCGACGATTTCGTCGCCAAGTCAGAGGACGTCGAAATCCTGCTGCTGCGCGTCCACAACCTGCTGCGCAAGTCGCGCCGTCAGGAGTCCATGGCCGACGTGGCCCGCTCGCTGTTCCGCCGCGCCCGCGTCCTGATCATCGACGACAGCGCCACCTACCGTGAGAGCCTGGCCGAGGAGCTGCGCGAGGAGGGGTGCGAGGTCACCATGGTGACCAGCGGCCCTGAAGGTCTCAAGCGCCTGGCGGAAAGCGACTACGACTGCGTCATGGTCGACATGGTCATGCCCGACATGGACGGCATCGCGGTCTGCCAGGAACTGGCCGACCGCCGCTCGCAATCAGAGGCCCCCATCGTGGTGCTGATGCTGTCGGCGTATGAGAACAAGGAAAACGTGGCTCGCGCGCTGGAGGCCGGCGCCGACG
>JBFMHS010000233.1:0-4423 GCA_040751765.1 Pseudomonadota bacterium
TTCCATCCCAGCGACGACGAATCGGTGCTGTTCTACGGCAAGACCACGCTCGATCGCTCGAACATGATCTTCGTGGCCGTCACCCTCGACCCTTTCGATGCCCGCGAGACGGTGCTGCACTTCCCCCTTGATGTCATGGGGGTTCCCGAGGGCGAGACCTTCGAGGTGGAGGAACTGCTGACCGGCGCCCGCCACCTGTGGCGGGGGGCGCGGCACAAGATCCGCCTCGACCCCCAAGTCAATCCAGCCGCCATCTACCGCGTGACCGTGTGGACCAGCGTGGACTACCGGGAGCCGTGTTTCTGACGACCATGCCCCCATCCCGACCCTCGCCCGGCAAAGCCGGGGGAGGGAGGCCGAGCTCCCTTTCCCGCGCGGCACGCGTGGGGGAGGGCCGGGGTGGGGGCAACAGGAGGAACGACCGCAATGGATCCGCTCTGGTTCAAGGACGCCATCTTCTACCAGCTGCACATCAAGGCCTTCTTTGACTCCGACAACGACGGGATCGGCGATTTCCGGGGCCTGACGCAGAAGCTGGACTACATCCAGAACCTGGGCGTCGACACGCTGTGGCTGCTGCCCTTCTACCCGTCGCCGCTGCGCGACGACGGCTACGACATCTCGGACTACCGCAACATCAACCCGGCCTACGGATCGCTGAAGGACTTCCGCACCTTCGTGCGCGAGGCTCACGCGCGCGGGCTCAAGGTGGTCACCGAGCTGGTGATCAACCACACCTCGGACCAGCATCCATGGTTCCAGCGGGCGCGAAGGGCGCGGCCGGGCAGCGCGGCGCGCGACTTCTACGTCTGGTCCGACGACGACCAGAAATATCAGGGCACGCGCATCATCTTCACCGACACCGAACGCTCCAACTGGGCCTGGGACGACGAGGCCAAGGCCTTCTACTGGCATCGCTTCTTCTCGCACCAGCCCGACCTCAACTTCGACAATCCCCGGGTGGTCCGCGAGGTTGTGTCGATCATGCGCCACTGGCTGGACATGGGCGTCGACGGCATGCGACTGGACGCGGTGCCCTATCTGTGCGAGCGCGAGGGAACCAACAACGAGAACCTGCCGCAGACCCATGCCATCCTGAAGGAGTTGCGCGCGGCGCTGGACCACGGCCACTCCGGGCGCATCTTCCTGGCCGAGGCCAACCAGTGGCCCGAGGACGTGCTGCCCTATTTCGGCGATGGCGACGAATGCCACATGGCCTTCCACTTCCCACTGATGCCACGCATGTACATGGCCATCGCCCGCGAGGACCGCCATCCGATCACCGACATCATGCGCCAGACGCCGGACATCCCCGACAATTGCCAGTGGGCGGTCTTCCTGCGCAATCACGATGAGCTGACGCTGGAGATGGTCACCGACCGCGAGCGCGACTACCTGTGGAACACCTACGCCTCGGACCGCCGCGCCCGCATCAATCTCGGCATCCGCCGCCGGCTGGCGCCGCTGATGGAGAACGACCGCCGCAAGATCGAGCTGCTGAACTCGATGCTGTTCTCCATGCCGGGCACGCCCATCGTCTATTACGGCGACGAGATCGGAATGGGCGACAACATCTATCTCGGCGACCGCAACGGCGTGCGCACCCCCATGCAGTGGAACGAGGACCGCAACGGCGGCTTCTCGCGCGCGGACCCGGCGGGCCTGTACCTGCCACCCATCATGGACCCGGTTTACGGCTACGAGGCTGTCAATGTCGAGGCGCAGCTGCGCTCGCCGTCCTCGCTGCTGAACTGGATGAAGCGCATCATCGCGGTGCGCAAGGCGCGCAAGGCCTTCGGGCGCGGCACGCTCCGCTTCCTCTACCCGGCCAACCGCAAGGTCATGGCCTATCTGCGCGAACACGAGGACGAAACGGTGCTGTGCGTGTGCAACCTGTCGCGCTCGGCCCAGGGGGCGGAACTGGACCTGTCCGCCTTCCGGGGCCGGGTGCCGGTGGAGCTGACCGGCCAGAGCGCCTTCCCACCCATCGGCGAGCTGCCCTATTTCGTCACCCTGCCGGGCTACGGCTTCTACTGGTTCCTGCTGTCCGCCGAGGCGGAGGCACCGGCCTGGCACGTGGTGATGCCCGACACCCTGGACGAGCTGGTGCCCATCGTCCTCCGCCAGCCGGGTTTCGCCGATCTCCTGGCCGGGCCGGGCCGCCGGGTGCTGGAGGCCGAGGTTCTGCCGGCCTATCTCCAGCTCCGGCGCTGGTTCGCCGACAAGGACGTGGGTATCGCCTCGGCCGAGGTGCTGCGCTGGTCCGAACTGGCGACCAGCCGGGGCACCTGGCTGTTGTCGCTGGTGGCCGCCCGACGCGCCGATGGCGGCATGAGCAGCTATTTCCTGCCGCTGGCCATGAGCTGGGGCGAGGACATGCCGGGGCCGTCCGGACTGGTGCTCGGCCGGCTGCGGCGCGGTGCCCAGGTGGGCGCGCTGATGGATGCCTATTGTGACGACGGCTTCCTGCTGGCGCTGCTGGAGCTGATGCGCGAGCGCGCCACCCTGCGCGGCGCCGAGGGCGGCGTCGCCGGCCGCGCCACCCGGGAGCTGGATGCTCTGGAACTGCCCGAGCTGCCGGAATTGCGCCGGCTGGGTGTCGAGCAGTCCAATTCCTCGGTCATCATCGCCGACGCGGCGGTGCTGAAGCTGTTCCGCCGCCCCCACGAGGGCACCAACGCCGAGGTGGAGATGGGCCTCTACCTCACCGAGGCATCGCATTTCGCCAACACGCCGCCGCTGCTGGGGTGGATCGAGACGGTGGACGACGCCGGCCGCCACGCCGTCCTCGGTGTGCTGCACGGCTATGTGCGCAACCAGGGCGACGCCTGGGAATGGACCCTGGCCCAGCTTGATCGCTTTCTCGACGAAGCCAGCCTGTTGCCGGCCGAGGAGCTGGCCACCCGGGTCGACCAGGGAATGATGGACGACTTCCTGGCCCATGTCCGAATCCTGGGCCAGCGCACCGCCGAGATGCACAGGGCGCTGGCGGCACCGACCGAGGACCCCGATTTCAAGCCAGAGGCCGTCACCCGCCTCGACGTGGAGCGCTGGCGCGAACGTGCGCTCGACCAGGCCCGCCAGGCGGTGGCCGCCTGCGCCGGCAGCGAGTTGCCCGAGGCGGCGTGGCTGGTGGCCAATTCCGGCCGCCTGTTCGAGGCGGTCGCCAACCGGGTGCCGGCGGAGCCCTTCGGCGTGCTGACCCGCATCCATGGCGACTATCACCTGGGGCAGGTGCTGGTGGCCATGAACGACGCCTATGTCATCGACTTCGAGGGCGAGCCCAAGCGCCCCATCGAGGCCCGGCGCGCCAAGGACTCGCCGCTCCGGGACGTGGCCGGCATGCTGCGCTCGTTCGATTATGCCGCCTGGGCGGCGCTGTCGCGCATGGCCTCGGGCCGGCCCGAGGCGGCCAGCCAGCTGGAGCACGTGGCCCGCGAATGGCGCGACCGCGTCGCCCGCACTTTCCTGGCGGCATACATGGGCACGCTGGAGGAGGGTGGGGGGCCGCCGTTGGTCCATCCCGAGGCCCAACGTCTGCTCGATCTATTCCTGATCGAAAAAGCCTGCTACGAAATCGGCTACGAGGCTTCGCAGCGGCCGGCTTGGTTGCCAGTGCCGGTGCGCGGACTGATCGCCATCCTGCACGGCGACCAGGAATAATCCTACCGCCGCTTGTCATTCGGCCCGTGGCGGGTGATGCTGCCCGAACGAGACCCGAGAGGAGTTCCATGGCCAAGAATCCCCCCCTGGTCGCTTCGTCCGACGCCGACGCCATCGCCTCCGGCGCCCATGGCGACCCCTTCGCAGTGCTGGGACCGCACCGGACCAAGGCGGGGGGCGTCGTCCGCAGCTTCCAGCCGCAGGCCCGCCGCGTGTGGGTGGTTGGCGCCGCCGGCGACGTCGACATGGAACGCGTCCACCCCGAGGGCCTGTTCGCCGCCAAGGTGGACGAGCCGACCCTGGCCGCCTATCGCCTGCGCGTCGAACACGCCGACGGTCGCCTCGAAACCTTCGACGATCCCTACCGCTTCCCGCCGCTGCTGGGCGAGTTGGACATCCATCTGCTGGTCGAGGGCACCCATCTGCGCACCTTCGAGAAGATGGGCTCGCACTGCGCCACCGTCGACGGGGTGAAGGGCGTCCATTTCGCGGTGTGGGCGCCCAATGCCAAGCGGGTGTCGGTGGTCGGAGACTTCAACGGCTGGGACGGCCGCCGCCACGTCATGCGCTTCCGCCATGACGCGGGGGTGTGGGAACTGTTCATCCCCGGCCTGGGCAACGGCACCCTCTACAAGTACGAGATCATCGGCGCCGGCGGCTTCATGCTGCCGCTGAAGGCCGATCCCTATGGCCACTATGCCGAGGTGCCGCCGCGCACCGCCTCCATCGTCTGGGACCTCGCCGACCGCCAGTGGCAGGA
>JBFMHS010000234.1:0-4413 GCA_040751765.1 Pseudomonadota bacterium
TGCAGACTGTGTTCCACGTCTATTTCCGCACCGATTCCTTCAAGTCCTGCGTCATCGACACCGTCAACCAGGGCGGTGACGCAGACACCACCGGCGCCCTGGCCGGCATGCTGGCCGGGGCCACCTACGGCATCCAGGACATCCCGTCGGCCTGGCTCACCAAGCTGGACCGCAAGGTCGCCGACGAAGTCCGCGCCCAGGTCCCCCGGCTGCTGGAGATCGGCGGGCTTTGACAGGGGCGGAACGCTTTGGGATAGTGAGCGCCGTATCGTGTTCGGGGGATATCCATGGTCCAGCGCGTCACTCTCGCCGTCCTCGCGGCCGCCGGCCTGTCGGCCTGCGCCTCGGTGATGGGCGACACCGAATCCCAGGTGTCGCTGCGCACCAATCCCGCCGGCGCCGACTGCCAACTCACGGGACGCGACGGCTATCAGGCATCGGCGCGCACTCCGGCCACCGTGACCATTCCCCATACCGCCGCGCCGGTCACCGTGCGCTGCGTGGCCACCGGCTTCAAGCCCACCTCCGTCAGCCTCGACGCCACCGCCGACGGCTGGATGTGGGGCAATGCCGGGCTGATCATGGGCACCGGCGGCGCCATCATCCTCGGCATGGTGGTCGACGAGAGCCGCGGCGCCGGCAGGGCCTTCCAGGAAGACGTCGAGGTTAACCTCGACCGCGAGCAGCCCCGCGCCGTGTGGGTGAGGGGCCGCGCCGACGGCTCCGAGATGATGCTGCGGGCGCGGTAAAGCCGTTTCCCTCCGATTGGAACCGGCGCTCCCTCACTCCTCCTCCGCCTCCATCTTGATGTAGCCGCACGGGCATTCGTGGGCGCACAGGCCGCAGCCCTTGCAGTAGTCGAGGTCGAAGACGTAGTGGCTGCCGTCCGAGGCTTGGTCCACCGTCTTGATCACCGCGCTGTCCGGGCACAGCGTCCAGCAATTGTCGCAAGCCAGACAATTGCCGCACGAGAAGCAGCGGTCGGCCTCGGTGGCGGCCTGGGCGGCGGTGGGGCCGCCCTCGATCTCGTCGGTGTCGTTGCGGCTGTCCAGTGGCAGGGTTGGCAGGCGGATGCGGGCCGAAGATTCGTAATAGGCCAGGTTCAGCTTCTCGTACGGGATCGGCGGGCGATCCTCCTCCGCCGGCTCGCGGCCGGACAGGAAGGCGTCGATGGCCTCGGCGGCGCGGCGGCCGTCGCCGACGGCGGCGGTGACGGTGCCGTTGGGATAGCCCTTGACCCACGCCCGGGCGTCGCCACCCACGAAGACGCGGCCCTGGCCCTCCATTCGGCCGAAGCGGTCGCAGGCGAAGTAGTCCTTGCCGTGCAGCAGCGCCTCGACGCCGGCGGGGTCGACCACCTCGCCGATGGCGGGGACGACCATGTCCACGTGCAGCACCGTCTCGGTGCCCTCGAAGGCGACGCGGGTCTTGCGGCCGTTGGCACCGGGCAGCTTCTTGAGCCGCACCATCTCGACGCCGACCACCTTGGAGCCGCGCATGATCAGGCGGTTGATGGTGCGGTGGGGATAGAACTTGACGCCTTCCTCGACCGCCTGCTCGAATTCGCGCGGCACCACGTTGAGCACATCGTCGGGCTCGGTGTCGGGGCCGGGCAGGCCCGAGGCGGTGATCAGGTGCACCTCGGCGACGCCGGCGCGCTTCATGACCCGGGCCAGGTCGACCGCGGTGTTGCCGCCGCCGTGAATGGCGACCGCCTTGGGGGTCGGCAGGGCGCCCACCTGCAGCCATTCCTTGAGCAGGTGCAGGCCCTCGTGCAGGTCGGCCGGAACGGCGCCATCCACGTCCCAGTGGCGGCTCTTGCCGGCGCCGATGCCGAGGAACACGGCGTCGAACTCGGTTTTCAACTCCTCTAGCGTGATGTCGCGGCCCAGCGCGGTGCGCTGGCGGAACTCGATGCCCAGCGCCAGCAGGCGGGCCAATTCCTGGTCCAGCACGTCACGCGGCAGACGGGTCGGCGGGATGGCCGAGCGCAGCAGGCCGCCGGCCTCGGGCATGGAGTCGAACAGGGTCACCTTGTAGTGCCGCCGCACCAGGTGATAGGCGGCCGACAGGCCGGCCGGGCCGGCGCCGACCACCGCCACCCGCTCCGTGCGCGCCGGGCCCTTGGGGATGGGATACGCCCATCCGTGGCGGATCGCCTCGTCGCCCAGCCAGCGTTCGAGGGCGTGGATGGCGATGGGTTCGTCCATCTTGCCACGGTTGCAGGCGCTTTCGCAGGGATGCGGGCAGACGCGCCCGGTGACGGCCGGGATGGGGTTGGCGGCCACCAGGCTTTCCCAGGCGGCCTGGGGATGGCCTTCCTGGATGCGGGCCAACCAGGCCTGCTGGTCTTCGCCGGCCGGGCAGGCGCGGTGGCAGGGGGCGGCGGCGTGGACGTGGACAGGGCGTGCCGAGCGCCAGGTCCCCGTCTTGAAGGCGAGCGATGTGCCGGCCTTGGCGAAGGCGCCCCTGGTCATGGTGACGGGCATGGCTTCCTCCCTCTCCCTCAGGCCCGTGCCGGGCCGCCGCGGCGGATAGTGTCGGCGCCCTCGCTGTCGAAGGGATCGTCGCCGTCGCCCATCAGGCCGTAGCGCTCTATGTTGTAGTCGGCCAACGCCTGCAGATGCTCGCGCTCCTCCCGCGCCCGGTGGTCGCCGTCGGCGAACAGATGGCGGAAGCGGCCCTGGCGCTTGAGATACTCCACCACCGGCACCGGCTTGCGGATGGGCATCACCGAGGCCACCTCGCCGCGTTCCAACTCGACCAGCGGGAACAGGCCCGTCTGGACGGCCAAGCGCGCCACCTCGATGCTGACGGTGCCGTCGTGGCCCCAGCCGAGCGGGCAGGGGGAATGGATCAGCAGGAAGGTGGGACCGTCGATCTCCATGGCCCGGCGCACCTTGCGGCGCAGGTCCTGGGGATAGGCCACCGAAGCCGAGGCGGCATAGGGGATGTGATGGGCGGCAATGATGGACAACAGGTCCTTCTTCATGTGCCGCTTGCCCATGCGTTCCTTGCCGGGCGGCGAGGTGGTGGTCATGGCCGCGTGCGGTGTCGACCCTGACCGCTGGATGCCGGTGTTCATGTAGGCTTCGTTGTCGTAGCAGACGTAGAGCACGTTGTGCATGCGCTCCAGCATGCCCGACAGGGCCTGGAAGCCGATGTCGAAGGTGCCGCCGTCGCCGCCCTGGGCGATGACCTTGGTGCGGCGGCCCTGGGCCTTGAGCGCCGCCTCGACGCCCGAGGCGATGGCGGCCGAGTTCTCGAACAGCGAGTGCAGCCACGGCACCCGCCAGGCCGACTGCGGCCAGGCAGTGGAGAACACCTCCAGGCAGCCGGTGGCGTTGGTCAGGATGACGTCGGGGCCGGCGGCCTCGGTCACCAGCCGGGCGGCGAGCGCCTCGCCGCAGCCCTGGCAGGCGCGGTGGCCTGCCTCGAGGCCGCGAAATCGCGGTTGCCGCGCGCGGAGCGCGCTCGTGTCCACAACGTCGCGCAGGTCGGTGGTGTCGGTCATGGCGCGTCCCCCTACAGGTCCGAGGGTTCGAGCTTGGCGGGCTCGAGGTCGAGGATGCGGAAGCCCGGCGTGCCCTTGGCCTCGTCGAGCAGGGCCGTCCACGCCTCCAGCGGCACGTCGCGGCCGCCAAGGCCCAAGGCGACGTTGTGGACGCGCGGCGGCTTCTTCATGTCGGCCAGTACCGCCTTGACCTCGCCGCCCAGGATGCCGCCCCAGCCGGGCGACAAGGCGCGGTCCACCACCACAAGATCGGTCAGGCCCTCGCAGGCCGCCATGAGCGCGGCGGCGGGGAAGGGGCGGAAGGCGCGCAGGTTGATCAGCCGGGCCTTCTTGCGGGACGGCAGTTCCTCCAGTGCCTCACGGAAGGTGGACACCACCGAGCCCATGGCCAGCACGCCGATCCTGGCCTCGGCCGGCCCCTCGACGGTGAGCAGGCCGCCACAGGCACGCCCCGAGGCCTGCTCCCACAGCCGGTCGGCCTCGACGATGGCCTCCAGCGCGTCGGTCATCGCCTTGTGCTGGGAATGACGGATCTCGCTGAAATACTCGGGCCCGACCAGGGTGCCGATGGAGACCGGGTTCCGTGGATCCAGCGCGCGGGCGAACGCGAACGGCGGCAGGTACGCGTCAACCACCTTCTGGTCGGGGATTTCGATGGTCTCCAGGGTGTGGGTCAGCACGAAGCCGTCCATGCACACCATCACCGGCAGTTCGGTGGCCTCGGCTATGCGGAAGGCCTGGATGGTGGTGTCGACCGCCTCCTGGTTGTCGGCGCAGTGGAGCTGAATCCAGCCGGAGTCGCGCACCGCCATGGAGTCCTGGTGGTCGTTCCAGATGTTGATGGGAGCCCCGACGGCGCGGTTGGCGCAGGTCAGCACCATGGGCAGGCGCAGGCCGGC
>JBFMHS010000235.1:0-2270 GCA_040751765.1 Pseudomonadota bacterium
GGATCCGGCGGCGCTGGCGGCCGCGCTGGCGAGTCTTCTGGACGATCCCGGCCGGGCGGCGGCCCTCGGCGCGGCGGCCCGCGAGAGCATGGCGGACCTGGAGCCGGGCGCCGTGGCCGGCCGCTGGGCAGCGGTCCTGGGACTGGGGCGCTAGCTTCCCGGTCGTCCCTTGCGTTCTCGCAGCAGTTCGGTCAGGAACTCGGCCCCCGTCGCCGGGCGATAGTGGAAGGGGTCGGCGTAATAGAAATATTCGTCCCCGGACCAGCGCGACTGGGTGAGGTCCACGGCACCGGGGAAGATTTCCTTCACGTCGCGGCGCAGGCGGTCCAGGCTCTCGCCGGCAGGGATGGTCTTGAGCATCGCCAAGACGTCGCGGTTCAGGGGGTTGAGGAACACCAGGTAGTCCTGGCCCCGCTCGTCCAGCAACGCCTTGATCCGCCGCATCCATTCGACCCGGGCCTCCGAATAGTCGAAGTCGCCGAAATGGTTTAGGCGCAACTCGTTGATCGCTCGCTCGTGGGCAGGGCCGGAAAACACCTTGTCGGCACGCTCGATGTGCCACGGATTGCGTTGTCCGCTGGGCAGCAGAACCGGAGGCTCGCCGGTCAGCGGCCGAACGATGTTGGCGGCGGAATCCAAGGTGGTGTCTAGGCTGAGGACATAGTCGTACCAGGGAATCTCGCTTTCCGAGCCTGGCGCGAAGCGATCGATGGTCAGCAGGTGCTCGCGCGTTTCGTTGAACATGAACAGGTCGAAGCCGATCGCGACGAAGCTTGCGTCCTGCCCATGGTGCTTCAGAAAGGAATAGATTTCCTCGGGGGACGCCGCCACCAGCGAGCCGTTGAAGAACCGGTGGCCGGGCAACACGGTGGGGTCGATGAACCCGGTCTTGCTCGATCCGATGAGAATGGCATCGTGGGGCCAGGTCTTGACGAGCTTTGCCTTGGATGGCCGGTCGCTGTCCACGTAGACTCCCAGGCGGTTGTTGCCGAACAGGTCCTGAGGGTCGATCTGCCAGTTGAACAGCATCACCGCCGCCAGGGAGAGCAGGGTGAAGGCCAGGGTGGCGACGACGAAGCGGCGTTCGCGGGTGGCGGATGGGTCGGGCCTCGACAACGGTTCCTCGTCAGAAATTGAAATAGATGAACTCGCTGACCCGCCGCAGGCTGACCAGGCAGACCGCCAGGGTGGCGCCTGTGGCGGCCGCCCAGCCAAGGCTGGGCCTCCAGGTGCGGCGGGTCTCGACCCGTCCGCCCGCGAACCCCTCCGAATACCTCATGATCTGGTTGGTGTTGGGTCCCCACAAGGCGATGGCCAGGGCCGCGCCGATCAGCGCCAGGCCGGTCAGCGGGGCGCCGAAGGTGCCGTGGGGGAACAGTCCGGTGAATGCCACCGGCAACATCTCGGCGACCCCCAGCCGTTCCAGCAGGGGCTTGGCCGACAACGGAAGCGACAGCCCTTGCATCCCCGCCATGGACGACAGGATCGACAACGCGCTCGCGAAATCGGCGGCGCGGAAGAACACCCAGGCCGCGACCACGCTCATGAAGGTCAACAGCCATCCGGCCGGCTTGGAATACGGTCCGATGGACGGCAAGTGCCGTGAAACGCGGCGCCATGCATGGTTCACCATCAGGAACGTGCCATGAAGCACGCCCCAGGCGACGAAGGTCCACGCGGCTCCGTGCCACAGTCCACCCAGCGCCATGGTCACCATCAGGTTAACGTGCCGGCGCGCCGACCCCTTCCGGTTGCCACCCATCGGGATGTACAGGTAGTCCCGCAAGAACCGTGACAAGGTGATGTGCCAGCGACGCCAGAAGTCGATGATACTGGTGGCCTTGTATGGAGAGAAGAAGTTGACTGGCAGCCGGATGCCGAACAGCAGCGCCAGGCCCACCGCCATGTCGGAATAGCCCGAGAAGTCGAAATAGAGCTGCATGGTATAGGCCAGGGCGGCGCCCCAGGCCTCGGCGATGGTCAGCACCGTTCCTTGCGCCGCCGCGTCGAAGCCTCGGCTGGCATAGGGCGCCACCGTGTCCGCTACCAGCACCTTCTTGCCCAGCCCCATGGCGAAGAACGTCAGGCCCATACCCAAGTCGCGCCATACTTGGTCCGCAGGGCGGCGGCGCGCGAACTGCGGCATGATCTCGTTGTAGTGGATGATCGGGCCGGCGATCAGGTGGGGAAAGAAGGTGACGAACAACAGGTAATGCAGGAAATCCTGGTCCGCCTTTCCGGTCCTCCGCACATCGACCAGATAAGTGATC
>JBFMHS010000236.1:0-3732 GCA_040751765.1 Pseudomonadota bacterium
GGTTGTGCTGCACGTGCCTCAGGAGACCGGATCGCAGGTGCTGTCCTTCCGCATGGCGTCGGGCTTCGAGGACCGCGCCCGCTACATCGGCCTCGACGGCCAGAACCGCGAGCGCTGGATGGTCGAGGAGGGTTATCTCGACAAGATCCAGTTGAAGTTGAAGGGCAACTACTCGGGCACCACGGCTGTGGACGTGGACGTCATCGTCACTGACATCAATACCGCCGAGGGTGACGGCCACAGCCGGATGTTCGCCAAGACCCTGTCCATCACCGCCGACGGCGTCTCCGACGCCCCCGCCGTCAGCCTGGACGCCTCGTCCAGCGAAGACGCCCATGCCGCCGACGGCATCCCAATGCACCTGACCATCACGCCGAGGGACCTGGCGGACGGGGTCGAGACCATCACCAAGCTGACCATCGACGTCGACCTGGCGGGCGTGCCCGACCTCGACCACAGCGGCCTGTGGCTGATGTTCGGCACCCAGCGCATCGACGTGACCGGCGGCACGGAGATCACACTGGAGGGCGCCCAACTCGACGCCTTCCGCGCCGCCAACGGCACCATCACCATCGACGATATCCGCCTGTTCGGCGTCGACGCCCATTCGTCCAAGGATATTCCGGTGTCGGTCAGGGCGTGGTCGCTGGACCCCACCGATGGCGGCGGCGCAGCCGCCGAGACGCCGCTGTCCGGCGCCTTCCGGATCGTCTGCGACGCCGACGCCCCGGACTTCGCCGTCGCCACCACCGCGGCGACCGTGGCGGCCGGCACCGCCGTCGACCTGGGCGTCACCTTCGGGCTCAAGGACACCGACGGCTCGGAAAGCGGCTATTTCGTCGTCACCGGCGTGGCCAGCGGCATGACGCTAAATGCCGGCTGGCATGCCGGCGAGGGCATCTGGATCGTGCCCGGCACGGCGGTGGCCGGCCTGTCGGTGGGCGGTGTGGCGGGAACCTCCGCCACCCTGGGCATCACCGCCGTGGTCCTCGACCGCGACGACGACGGCGGTACCGTCGACCGCTGGACCAGTGCCGAGAAGACGGTTAGCGTTTCCTTCACCGGCACCCCAGGCGGCGACGGCGGCACCACCCCGGCCGCGCCCACGGTCACCGCCACCCCGGTCACGGTGGCCGAGGACCCCAGCGGCGGCTTCGGCATCGCGGTCTCGGCCTCCGGCAGTCCCGATGCGCTGATCATCCGGGGACCGTTGCAGAACCTGACCCTGTCTTCGCAGGAGGGCGGCGACGGCATCGGCTACTACAAGGTCGGCAACGACTACGTGGTGCCCATGGACAAGGTCGCCGGGCTGCGGTTCAAGCCCACCGCCGACTGGTCGGGCGAGACCACGATCACCGTCGGCGCCTCGGCGAGCAGCGGCGGGCGCTACGCCACCGGCTGGGGCGCGGTGGAGGTGGACGTCACCCCCGTCACCGACGGCCCCGGCTTCGACTTCACCGTGCCGTCCGGCGCCGACACCACCGAGGACAGCCCCGGCTTCCCGGTGGACATTACCCTGAGCCAGACCGACGACGACCGGTCCGAGGCGCTGGCGGCCAACCCCGACGGCACCGCCACCCTGACCGTGACCTTCCGCAAGGGGGCCGCCGCCTTCACCGACCTGGAGGTGTCGTTCGGCGGCGCGCCGCTGACCGGCGCCAACGGGGTCTACACGCTGACGCTGACCGCCGACCAGGTGCAGCAGTTCCGCACCGGCGGCAGCCTGACCGTCAGTGGCCTGACCATCGTCCCGCCGGCCCAGTTCCATGGCGACATCGCCATGACCGCCAGCATCGGCGCCTATGATTCCGGACTGGGCACCACCCTGGCGCCCCAGACCTTCACCAGCGCCACCAAGCTGATCTCCGTCACCGCCGAGGCCGACGGCCCGGTGATCCAGGTCCAGGACGTGGCGAACGGCGTCGAGGACACCGCCGTCGACCTGGGCCAATACGCTTTCTCAGTGATGACCCCCGATCTGCTGCACGCCGGCAACGCCTATGGCAGCGAGTACCTGGCGGTGGTTCTGGAGCACGTGCCGGCAGGCGCGGTGGTCATCGGCGCCACCAACAACGGCGGCGACGGCCAGTTCAATTCCTGGACCATCAAGTCGGCCAACGTGGATTGGCAGACCGGCAAGATCACCGGAGTGTCCATCGTGCCGCCGGCCGATTTCTCCGGCACCATGGAGTTGCGCCTGGCCGGCTATGTCATGGAAGCCTCCACCAAGCAGAAGGTGGCGGACTCCGAGACCTTCGAGATCGAGTTCGCCGGCCGCGCCGACACCCCCACGGTCAATCCCCAGGACGTCACCGGCGCCGAGGACCTGCCGGTCCTGGTCGACCTGCGGGCGGCCCTGGCCGACGACAGCGAGGTGCTGTCGGTGGTCATCACCGACGTGCCCCAGGGCGCACGCTTCGTCTATCAGGGCGGGGGCCAACAGGTCACCGTGTCTCCCGACGCCCAGGGCACCTGCACCATCCCGGCGGCGGGCCTTGCGACCGGAGCGGCCCTGTCCTTCATCGGCCCAGCCAACGCCTCGGGCCGCATCGACATGACCGTCAAGGCGGTGGCGGTGGAGAACACCACTGCCGAGAGCGCCCCCCTCGGCTTTTCGGTCACCCTGGCCGGCGTCGCCGACGCGCCGGAACTGCACCTGGCCCAGACCACCGTGACCGGCGTGGAGGACCAGGGCTGGCAGGACCATTCGGCGGGAATCCCGCTGGGCATCTCGGGCACCCTGGATGATTCCTCCGAGACCTTGACCTTCACCATCGAGGCCAAGGGCGACGGCGCAATTCCCGCCGGCACCATCCTGCAGCCCTCCACCGGGGCGCCCATCGCCCTGGTGGACGGCCGCTTCCACGTCTCGGCGGCCCAGATCGACGGCATCCGCATGGTCCCGCCCCAGGACTGGCACGGCGAGTTGGCCCTGACCGTCACCGCCACCTCCAGCGAATCCGACAGCGAAAGCGCCAGCGTGACCGCGGACCTGACGGTGACGGTGGCGGCGGCGCACGACGCCCCGCGCCTGGCCATCGGCGGCCAGAACGCCAGCTCGGTGGAAGGGGCGCTGGGCACGCCGCTGAAGGTCGTTCCCGACGCCTCGGCGCTGACCATCACCGACGACGACGGCAACACCACCCTGGACCGGGTGGAACTGGTGATCGAGGACGCCGGCGCCGGCGACGAGCTCAACCTGAGCGGCATGAGCCTCGCCGATCTGACGGCGGCGGGCATCACCGCCACCTGGAACGCCGCCGCCCACACCCTGACCCTGGCGGGCCCGGCCTCCACCGCCGCCTTCGCCGCCGCCGCCAAGGCGGTGGTGCTGACCGGCCCCGAGGGGGCGCTGGCGGCGGGGACCCGGCGCGTCCACATCAACGCCTACGACCAGGAGAACCCGGCCGCCGCCGGCACCATCGCCACCACCGTGACGGTCGGCGGCACGGGGGCCGTCGTGGCGGTGGGCTCGGTGGCCTGGGGGGCCGACGGCGACGGCCTGGCCGACGCCCCGGTGCTGACGGTCACCGGCGGCGACGCGACCACGGTTTCGGCCTCCGCCACCGCCCCCATCCACGCGGTACCCGAGGTCGGCGCGGTTTCGTTGACCGACCCCGACGGCACGGCGGCGGTGGCGCGGCTGGAAGTGGTGCTGGACGGCGCCCTGACCGGGGACACCCTGGGTCTGGCCGGCGCGGGAATCGGCTTCGACCCGTCCGGCAAGCTGAC
>JBFMHS010000237.1:0-4210 GCA_040751765.1 Pseudomonadota bacterium
GCCAGAGCGCGGGCCAGGGGCTACCGCAACACCGCCACCTTCATCACCATGATCTATTTGATCGCGGCCCCGCTTGGAGATATATTCAAATCCACTTGATACGTCGAGGAACCCAAACTGTCGGCCTTCGCCACCGGCGCCATGTTCGCCGGCTTCGCCGGTTCATTCTTCGCCACCCGCCAGGGCTTCATCAGCCCCGAAAGCTTCACCTTCATCGAATCGGCGGTCATCCTGGCCATCGTGGTGCTGGGCGGCATGGGCAGCCAGATCGGGGTTGTGCTGGCGGCGCTGCTGCTGGTCGGCCTGCCTGAGTGGTTCCGCGAGTTGCAGCAGTACCGCATGCTGGCTTTCGGCGGCGCCATGGTGCTGATCATGCTGTGGAAGCCGTCGGGTCTTTTGGCCAGCCGCAGTCCGACCATCACCCTGGGAGGCGCAAAGTGACCGCGCCGCTTCTCGAGGTCGAGCACCTGACCATGCGCTTCGGCGGCCTGTTCGCCGTCAACGACCTGTCCTTCGCGGCGGCGGCGGGGGAGATCACCGCCGTCATCGGCCCCAACGGCGCCGGCAAGACCACCCTGTTCAACTGCATCACCGGCTTCTACAAGCCCCAGGTCGGCCGACTGACCCTGCGCCATCCCCGGCGCGGCGAGGTGCTGCTGGAGCGCCTGCCCGACCACCGCATCGCGTCGCATGCCGGCGTCGCCCGCACCTTCCAGAACATTCGCCTTTTCCCCAAGATGAGCGTGCTGGAGAACCTGATCGTCGCCCAGCACACCACCCTGATGCGGGCCAGCGGGTTCTCGCTGGCCGGGCTGCTGGGCCTGGCGCGCTACCGCGACGCCGAGACGGCTGCGGTGGAGAAGGCGCGCTACTGGCTGGACAAGGTCGACCTGATCCAACACGCCGACGACGAGGCCGGCTCGCTGCCCTACGGCTCGCAGCGGCGCCTGGAGATCGCCCGGGCCATGTGCACCGACCCGGTGCTGCTGTGCCTGGACGAGCCGGCGGCAGGCCTCAATCCGCGCGAATCGGCGGAACTGAACACCCTGCTGACCGGCATCCGCGACGAGCACGGCATCGGCCTGCTGCTCATCGAGCACGACATGAGCGTGGTTATGGGCATCTCCGACCGGGTGGTGGTGCTGGATTACGGCAGAAAGATCTCGGAAGGCACGCCGACCCAGGTGCGCGCCGACCCGGCCGTCATCCGCGCCTATCTGGGCGAGGAGGAGGACGAGGAACTGCCGCCCGAGGTGAAGGCTGACCTGGAGGGCGGCGGCCATGCTTAGGGTCGAGAACCTGCATTCCGGATACGGCCGCATCCAGGCGCTGCACGGGATCGACCTGGACGTGGCCGAGGGCCAGATCGTCGCCCTGATCGGTGCCAACGGCGCCGGCAAGACCACCTTGCTGATGACCATCTGCGGCAATCCCCGGGCCACCGCCGGCCGGGTGCTGCTCGGCGGCGAGGACGTCACCCGCCTGCCCACGCACAAGATCGCCCGCCTGGGCCTGGCCCACTGTCCCGAGGGCCGGCGCATCTTCCCGCGCATGAGCGTGCTGGAGAACCTGCGCATGGGCGCGGTGGTCGCCGACCCCGTTCATTTCGCCGACGACCTGGAGCGGGTATTGGAGTTGTTCCCGCGCCTCAAGGAGCGCCTGACCCAGCGCGGCGGCACGCTGTCGGGCGGCGAGCAACAGATGCTGGCCATCGGCCGCGCCCTGATGAGCCGGCCACGCGTGCTGCTGCTCGACGAACCGTCGCTGGGCCTGGCGCCGCTGGTGGTCCGCCACATCTTCGACCTGATCGCCCGCATCAACCGCGAGCAGAAGGTGACCGTGTTCCTGGTCGAGCAGAACGCCTATCACGCGCTGAAACTCGCCCATCGCGCCCATGTCATGGTCAACGGCCGCATCACCCTGTCGGGCACCGGCGCCGAGCTGCTGGCCAATCACGAGATTCGCGCCCACTACCTGGAAGGCGGGGTGGTCGAATGATCGCCAAGGCGGAGCCGGCCCCATGATCGAATCCGTTCCCGTGTTCGTCGGGCTGACGCTGGTGTTCATGGGCGGCTGCGCCTTCATGACCGGACAGGCGCTGGCGGCCACCTGGCGGCCCATGGTGCTGGCGGCGCCCTACGGCCTGCTGCTGGGGGTCGCCGACCGTTTCCTGGCCTTCGCGCTGTTCGGTGGCGAACTGCTGTCGCCGGCCGCCTTCGCGCTGGACGCCGGCATCCTGGTGACCATCGCGCTAGCCGCCTATCGGATGACACAGGCCAAGAAGATGGTGGACCAGTATCCGTGGATATACGAGCGTGACGGCCTGTTCGGCTGGCGCGACAGGGGCGTGCATCACCGCTAGAAGGATCGCCGCCTTGTGCTACCATCGCCAACCGGGGAACACCATGGAGGACTTTGGGAGATGAGGAGGATCAACACCCTGGCGGTCGCCGCCGCCGCCCTTTTGGCCGCCACCGCCACCGCGCGCGCCGACATCCTGATCGGCGTCGCCGGCCCGATGACCGGCCCCGAGGCCCAGTTCGGCGAGCAGTTCCGCCGCGGCGCCGAGAAGGCGGTGGCCGACATCAACGCCAAGGGCGGCGTGCTCGGCCAGAAGCTCCAGATGGTCGTCGGCGACGACGCCTGCGATCCCAAGCAGGCCCGCTCGGTGGCCGAGGAGCTGTCGGCCAAGAAGGTGGCCTTCGTGGCCGGCCATTTCTGCTCGGGCTCGTCGATCCCGGCCTCCGAGGTCTACCTGGAGAACGGCATCCTCCAGATCTCGCCGGCTTCGACCAATCCCACCTTCACCGAACGCGGCCTGCCCAACGTGTTCCGCACCTGCGGCCGCGACGACAACCAGGGCAAGGTGGCCGCCGAATACGTCGCCGCCAACCTGAAGGGCAAGAAGGTGGCGATCATCCACGACAAGTCCGCCTACGGCAAGGGCTTGGCCGACGAGTTCAAGAAGAACCTCAACGCCAAGGGCGTCAAGGAGGCCTTCTACGAGGCCATCACCGCCGGCGAGAAGGACTATTCGGCGCTGGTCACCAAGGCCAAGGCGGCCCAGGTCGACATCCTGTATCTTGGCGGCTACAAGACCGAGGCCGGCCTGATCGTGCGCCAGCTGCGCGACCAGGGCATGAAGACCGCGCTGATGGGTGGCGACGCCATCGTCACCGAGGAATACTGGGCCATCACCGGCCCGGCCGGCCAGGGCACCCTGATGACCTTCAGCCCCGACCCGCGCCTGCTGCCGCAGAACGCCGATCTGGTGAAGTACTACCGCGCCCAGAACTACGAGCCCGAGGCCTACACCCTCTATACATACGCCACCATCCAGGCCTGGGCGCAGGCGGTGGAGAAGGCCAAGGGGACCGAGCTCAAGAAGGTCGCCAAGGCGCTGCGCGACAACAAGTTCGACACCGCCATCGGCAATATCGGCTTCGACGCCAAGGGCGACGTGGTCGGCCCCACCTACGTCATGTACGTTTGGAAGGACGGCAAGTACACCTATGCGGATTGACAGGGAAAATCCTGGCTTTCCACGGCAAAGGCCCGACCCTTGGTCGGGCCTTTCGCGTTGACGGAACAAGGGTTTGGTTGCAGGGTTGAACCGTATCGAGACGCAAAGGAGGGTCCCGGCCATGGCCTTGAAGGATTGCATCGACGCTTGCGACACCGCCCACCGCCGCCTGACCGAGGCGGCCATCCACGGCATGCAGCAGGGCGGCAAGCTGGCGAACTGGGAGCTGATCCAACTGCTCCTCGACGCCGCCGACATCACCGAAACCGCCACCGACTTCATGCTGCGCAGCTCGCGCCAGCATCAGAGCGTCTGCCGGGTCACCGCCGAGATCGCCGACAAGGCCGCCGATGCCTGCGAGGCCTTCGCCGCCGACGACCTGCGCATGAAGGAATGCGCCGAGGCATGCCGCCGCGCCGCCACCAACTGCCGCAAGCTGCTGTAGTCGCCTCACCCAGGAGCGCGGGCATCCAGCCCGCCCTCCGCCAGGAGTGTTGACATGGACGAGACCCGGATCACCGGCGAACTGCCGAACCTGCGTGTCGAGATCGTCCGCCGCGCCACCGAGGACGGCGGCGCCGAGATGCTGACCCTCAACCTCACCGCCACCCCCGACTTCCGCTCCGCCCTGCCGCTGGCCTTCACCGCCTGGCAAGGCCTGGCCCAGGCCATGCTGGCGCCCTGGAT
>JBFMHS010000238.1:0-3083 GCA_040751765.1 Pseudomonadota bacterium
CGCCACGGCCGGCCTGTCGCTGTTTCCGTTCCTGATGCCGTCGGCCACCCGGCCGGACCATTCGCTGACGGTGTGGGACGCCTCGTCCAGCGCCCACACCCTGTTCATCATGCTGGTGGCGACCGTGGTGGTGCTGCCCATCGTCGCCAGCTACACCGTCTTCGTCTACCGGGTGCTGCGCGGCAAGGTGACCGCCGGCCAGATCGAGACCCACGGCAAGCACCTGTATTAGGAGAGCCCATGTGGTACTTCGCCTGGATCCTCGGCGTCACCCTGGCCTGCCTGGCCGGCATCCTCAACGGAATGTGGCTGGAGATGCACCTCGACGACGAGGCGCACGCGCACAGGCAGGAGGGAATGGGGCTGGATTAGGCCGCCGCGACCATGCGGCGGAGGTCGCCGAGCAGCAGCTCGGCGGCGAAGGCGCAGTCGTCGCGCTGGGGACAGCCGCCGCCGTGGCGGGCGCACCGCAGCAGCGCGGCGGCGATGGCGTGCCCGCTGGCCCATTCGCCGTGGTCCATGTGCCGGCCGGCCGCCGCGACGCGGCCGGGAAGGCAATCGGACCTGGAGATTTCGGCGGTCATGGGGCGACCCGTGTCCTGATGGTGGTGGCCTGGGCAGGTATTAATGCCCACCGGCGCATCGACGACAATACGGTACATACCTTAGCGACCGGCCAGGGACCGCATTTTACTTGGAACTATTCGCGTTGAATTGTGATGCGATGTGATGACGCGCTCCGCCGGGTCCTCTTCGCGCTCGGCCCGCAGCACCCGGCGCAGCCCGACCACCTCCAGGCAAATCGCCCCCAGCAGGGCCGGCAGGATCAGCGGCGGCTGGACATAGGCCACCCAAAGGGTGGCGCCGCCGTAAATCACCACCGCGGCCAGCAGCAGTCCCTGACGCCGAAGCACGATCGCCGCCAGCACCAGCGCGGCGCCCGCCCCCAGCAAAGCCATTCCCATGGTCATGGCCATCCTCCCTCCCGGATGCCCATGGTGGCGGCCGCGTCCCCGAACCCCTCGGTCGCCGCCAGCGGCAAATAACCCCGAAGTCAATAAGGCCATCTTTACTTGATGGTTTTCAACCCTCGTGACGGCTCTTATCCCGTCGTATAGGGTGGGAACCGCCCACCCGCCGCGCGCGACTGTGGAAAAAGCCGCCGGCTCGTGCTTCACTGTTTTCTCATAATAGGTATTTCCCCGGAGATTCCCGGCATGACCCCCGATGACGCCACCGGCGTCCTCACCCTTCATGCGGATGCGGACGCGTCGCCCGCCTCCGCCGCCACCGGCCGGGTTTTCTTCCTCGGCGACCCGCTCGACCGTCTCGACCACAAATGGGACACCAGCCTGCGGCTGATGGAGGCGCAGCGGCGCCGGGGCACGCCGGTGGCCTGGGCGACCCTGGGCGACATGATGATCCGGGGCCGCACCCTGATCCTGCACGGAAGCGAGGTGGGACCCGACGACCTGGTGTGGCTGCGCCTCGACCCGGCGGTGTCGGTGGCGTGGTACGAGGCGCTGCGGGCGCTGTGCCATGTGGACGCGCGTATCGTCAACGCTCCGGACAAGGTACTGACCGTCCACGACAAGCGATCGGCGCTGTCGCTGTGCCCCCGCCCGACCTGGAGCCTGTTCGCGCCCGCCCAGGTGGGACCTGTGGCGACCGAGATGCGGCGCATGGGGGTGGAGACGGTGGTGCTGAAGCCACCGTCGCTGTTCGCCAGCAAGGGCGTCAAGTTCATCGCCGCCGACGACCGCGCCGGCCTGGAGGCCGGCTTCGCCGAACTGGTCGGCCTGTTCGGCTACGTCATCGCCGAGCCCTATCTGGGCCCGGGTGGCGGCCGGCCGCCGGTGGACATGCGGGTGCTGGTCACCCCGCGGCGGGTCATCGGCGCCATCGAGCGGGTGATTCCGGTGGGCGGCGGCCTGCACGACGTGACCAAGGCCGGCCCCTTCACCACCGCGCAGGCACGGTTGGTCACCGCCGCCATGGGCTATCTGCGCGACGAAGGCATCTTCCTGGCCGGGCTCGACTTCCTGGGCGACACGCTGACCGAGGTCAACGTCTCCTGCCCCGGCGCCATTCCCGAGATCAACATGTTCTGCGGAATCGAGGCGGAAGAGGCCGTCCTCGACGACCTGGCCGCCGACGCCGGCTGAGGTCAGGCGCTGCGGCGGCCGCCGCGCCCGGCCAGGGCGATGGCGGATTCGACGAGGCGCAGCACGCTCTCCAGCCGCCCCAACGCCAGCCGCCGCGCCAGCGTGTCGGCGACCAGGGCCGCGCGCAGCTCGCCGAGATGGCGGACCAGCGCCTTGGCCGGCAGCATCGTCAGCGGCGCCGCCGGACGGACGTCGATTTCGAATTCCTCGCCGATGGCGTCAAGATGGCGCAGCACGTAGGCACGGTCATCCTCGGACAGCGCCAGCGGTGCCGCCGGCGCGCGGCGGACGAGACTTTCGATGCGGAAATCGGCGACGGCACGGTTCATGATCGTGACTCCCTCTCCCATAGATAGGGAGAAGCGGCCGAAAGGTCTAGCGGCCGCGCTTTGCGGCCTGGACCATCCGCTCCAGCCCGTCAAGGAACCGCGAGCGGTCGGCCTTGGTGTAGCCGGCGGGCCCGCCGGTCATCTCGCCAGTCTCACGCAGGGTCTTCATCAGGTCGCGCATGGCCACCTGCATGCCGATATTGGCTTCCTCGAACGCCCGCCCGCGCGGATCGATGGGGCGCGCGCCCTTTTCGATGCAGCGGGCGGCCAACGGGATGTCGGCGGTGACCACCACGTCGCCCGGCCCGGCGCGCTCGGCGATGACGTGGTCGGCGGCGTCGGCGCCCTCGGGCACCACCACCTGCTCCACCAGCCAGTGATCGATGCGGAGCCAGCGGTTGCTGACGATCACCACCGGAATCTCGTGGCGGGCGGCCACGCGCAGCACCTCGTCCTTGACCGGACAGGCGTCGCCGTCGACGAGGATGGTGGGTCGTGCGGAGTTCATGCTCGACTTAACAAACGGTTAACCAAGGCGACACGAGTGCGTCACCGAGCGGTGGTATGGTCGCCCACGACGTCCACCGTC
>JBFMHS010000239.1:0-2503 GCA_040751765.1 Pseudomonadota bacterium
AGAAGCACTCGACCCTCACCATGCGCCGCTGCAAGGTGCGCGACCGCCTGGTCGCCACCCGCGCCGGAGGCACCGACGAGGAGAAGGAAATCCGCCTGTTCGCCAACCTCTGCGAGGTGGCTCCCGAGGTCGTCGAGGAACTCGACGAGGTGGACTACGCCAAGATCCAGCGCGCCTACCTGGGTTTTACCAGTGGCGCTACGGCGAGCCCCGAAAAGCCGTCGTGAGGCTTGCGCTGCTTACCGGCTTTCCGCCGGACTTCATCCTCGACATGGACGACGAGGAGTTCGGCGGATGGCTGGAGGCAGCCGGCGCGGTGCATGAGGAAATCGCACCGCGCTAACCGGGCCGCCGCCCCAGCGCCAGCGATACCAGCAGAACAGCGAGACCGGCGAGCAGCCCGTGCGCCCAGGCCCCGGCCCAGGCGTCGGTGAACTGCTTTCCGGCCGCCAGCCCGAGAAGCGTCTCAGCCGCGACCCACACCAGGAAGACGAGGTATTGCATGTCCAAGACCGTTGTCGGTGCGATCTCCGTCGCCATCGGCGCGACGATGGGTGCCGGGTTCAAGACTGCCATCGGTCAGGCCGAACAGCAACTCGGCCGCTTGGGCAGCGCCATTTCGCAGGTCGAGGGGCAGTCCTCGAAACTGGCGGCCTTCAAACGCCAGGAGGAAGCGGTCAAGGCGGCGGGCAAGGAATGGCTGGCGGCCAAGCAGCGGCTGGAGGAACTCAAGCGCGAGATCCGCTCGACCGACCAGCCGACCGACCGGATGCGGCAGGCCATCTCCCGCGCCGCCCAGGCGGCCGACCGTGCCCGCGAGTCCTACCTCAACCAGAAAACCGCGCTCGGCACCATGCGGGCCGAGCTTGAGCGGGCCGGCGTGTCCACCCGCAATCTGGCGGCCGAGGAGCGCCGCCTTGGCGCGGCCCTCGATGCCCTGAAGAAGAAGTACGACGCGCTGGCGCAGACCAATGCCCGCCTCGATGCGGTGAAGGAGCGTCGCGCCGACCTGCGCGGGCAGGCCATGGACGTGATCGCCCTGGGCGCCGCTTTCGGCGCGCCCATCAAGGCGGCGATGGATCTGGAGTCCGCCCAGGTGCGCTTGGGCACCGTCATCAATGCGGCCACCAAGGCGGGCGAGACGCAGGCCCAGGCCACTGAACGCGCCATGCTGGCGGCGAAGAAGCACGCCGTCGCCTTCTCCAGCGGCGGCATGACGACCGCCAACGAGATGCTCGACATCCAATACGCGCTCAACAGCGCCAATCTGGAAGCCGACGTCGCGCGGGCTGGCTCGACCGTGGTCGCCAAGGTGGCGACGGTCACCAACGGCATGCCCGAGCGGGTCGGCGAGGTGATGGCGACCGTCTACAACAACATGGGTACCCAACTCCAGGGCACCGCCGAGGAGAAGATGCAGCGCATCGGCGACCTGCTGACGCGCACGCAGTTCAAGTACCAGATCCGCGACTTCGGCCAGTTGGGCGAGAGCATGAAGACCGCCACCCCGGCCATCATCTCCAACAACATGGCGTTGGAACAGGGCCTCGCGCTCCTGGGCACCCTCAACAACAAGGGCCTCCAGGGCAGCGAAGCGGGCACCGCGCTCACCGCCACCCTGCGCCAGATGTCCAAGGCGGCGCAGGAGTTCGGCTTCGACCTGGCGAAGACCGAGGACGGCCAGTTGGACATGATCGCCACCATGGAGAACATGGAGGCGGCCATCGGCGGCTTCGGCGAGCACATGGAGCAGGATGTCAAGGACAAGCTCCAGCAGGTGTTCGGCGACGAAGGTGTGAAGGCGGTCCATCTGCTGGGCAAGGAACTGGGGAGTCTGCGGCAAAGCCAGGACGACCTGACCGCCAGCAGCCGGGGCGTGGTGAACAGTTCCTACGAGAGCTTCGTCCGAAGCTCGGCCGGGCAGATGAAGATCCTCGGCAACAACGTCACCAACGCGGCGGCGGCTTTCGGCACCCTCCTGCTGCCCGGCATCAACGCCGTCATCACGCCGCTGGTGTCGGTGGTGCAGTTCGGGGCAAGCCTGGCCGAGAACTTCCCGGTCCTGACCACGGCGGTGATCGGCGTCGCCACCGGGCTGGTCGGCCTCAAGCTGGCATCCATCGGGCTGGGCTATGCCTGGACCTTCGTGTCCGGCGGCGCCCTCATGGTGAAGAAGGCGGTGCTGGGGATCCAGGTCGCCTACGCCCTGGCGACCGGGCGCACCGTGGCCTTCTCGGCCGCCACTCAACTGGCGACCGCGCGCATGGCCGTGATGGGCGCAGGCGGGGCTATCCGCTCGGCCATAGCCGGGGTGACCGCGTTCGGCACCACCCTGTGGGGGGTGGCCGTGCGGGCTTTCCCGGCGGTCATCACCGGCCTGCGCGCTCTGGGCGTGGCCTTCATGACCAATCCCATCGGCCTCGTGATCGGCGGCATCGCCCTGGCGGCTGGCCTGATCATCGCCAACTGGGAGACCGTGGGGCCGTTCTTCGGACGCCTGTGG
>JBFMHS010000024.1:0-9855 GCA_040751765.1 Pseudomonadota bacterium
CGGCGCGGTGATGAGCGCGGCGCTGCCGCCGCCGGCCGAGCGCCCGGCCACCGTTTCGACGGCGGTGTTCAACGCGCCCGCCCCGGCGCCGGTCGCCGTTCCCGAGCCGCCGCCCATGGTCACCAAGGTTTCCGCTCCGCTGCCGGCGCCTGATCCGATGCCCGAGCCCCGGGCCAAGGCCGGCGACGGCCGACCGGTGGTGGTGATCGATCCCGGGCACGGCGGCGTCGACCCCGGCGCCATCGGCGTGTCGGGGGCCTACGAGAAGCACATCACCCTGGCGGTGGCCCGCGAATTGAAAGAGCAGCTGGAGAAGACCGGCCGCTACAAGGTGCACCTCACCCGCGACCGCGACATCTTCATCCGCCTGCGCGACCGAATCTCCATCGCCCGCCAGGTCGGGGCCGACCTGTTCATCTCGCTGCACGCCGACGCTGTGCAGAACCCGCAGATCCGGGGCCTGTCGGTCTACACCTTGTCCCAGAACGCCTCGGACTCCGAGGCGCAGGCGCTGGCCGAGAAGGAAAACAAGGCGGACCTCATCGCCGGCATCGACCTCAGCCACGAATCCGCGGACGTCGCCAACATCCTGATAGACCTCGCCCAGCGCGAAACCATGAACCGCTCGGCGGTGTTCGCCGGCGGCCTGGTGGACGAGATGGGGCGCACGACGACGCTTCTGGGCAACACCCACCGGTTCGCCGGCTTCGCGGTGCTCAAGGCTCCGGACGTGCCGTCGGTGCTGGTCGAGCTGGGATACCTGTCCCATGCGGAGGAGGAGCGCAGCCTGCGCCAGGCGGCTTATCGCCAGAAGATGGCCAAGTCCATCACCCGCTCGGTGGACGCCTATTTCCTGCAAGGCCAGAAGGCCAGGCGGCCGTAACATTCCCGCACCGTCCCCCGGTCGTGCTTGACCTGGGGGCGCCAGCGGGTTAGGACCCCCTTATGCTCCGTTTCCTCGCCTGGATGTTCGTGCTGCTGATCGTGCTCGGCCTCGCCGGCGCGGGCGGAGCGTTGTACGTTTTCTACCACTATGGGCGCGGCCTGCCGGACTATCACCAGCTGGCCCATTACGAGCCGCCCATCACCACCCGGGTCTATGGCGGCGACGGCCGCCTGGTGGCCGAATATGCGGTGGAGAAGCGGGTGTTCGTGCCGCTGGACGTCATCCCGCAACGGGTCAAGGACGCCTTCCTGTCCGCCGAGGACAAGACCTTCTACGAGCATCCCGGCGTCGACTTCATGGGCATCACCCGCGCGGTGCTGATCAACCTGCGCAACAAGGGCCTGGGCCAGGACCGCCGGCCGGTGGGCGCCTCGACCATCACCCAGCAGGTGGCCAAGAACTTCCTGCTGACCAACGAGGTGTCCTACGAGCGCAAGATCAAGGAGGCCATCCTGGCCTTCCGCATCGAGCGCGCCTTCACCAAGGACCACATCCTCGAACTCTATCTCAACGAGATCTATCTCGGCGGCGGCTCCTACGGCGTGGCGGCGGCGGCGCTCAACTACTTCAACAAGGGCCTCGACGAGTTGACGGTGGCCGAGGCCGCCTATCTGGCCGCCCTGCCGAAGGCGCCCAACAACTATCATCCCATCCGTCATGCCCAGGCCGCCAAGGAGCGCCGTGACTGGGTCGTCGGCCGCATGCTCGAGGACGGCAAGATCAGCCGCGCCGAGTACGATCTCGCGGTATCCGAGCCGCTGCTGGTCCGCCGGCGCGACGAGGCGCAGATGATCGTCGGCGCCGACTACTTCGCCGAGGACATCCGCCGCGAGCTGGCCTCGCGCTACGGCGAGGACGCCCTTTACAAGGGGGGCTTGGTGGTGCGCTCCACCGTCGATGCCGAGTTGCAGGCCCATGCCTCGCGGGTGCTGCGCGCCGGCCTGATGGCCTATGACCGCCGCCATGGCTGGCGCGGGCCGGTCGCCCGCATCCAGCCCGGCGCCGGCTGGCCCGAGCGGCTGGCCGCCGTGCCCTATCCCGCCGGCGGTGAGCCGTGGGAGCTGGCGACGGTGTTGTCGGTCAACGACCACGGTGCCGCCATCGGGCTGAGGGGCGGGGCGACCGCCATCATCCCGTGGGCCGAGATGCGCTGGGCGCGTCCATGGCTGAAGGATCAGCATTTCGGGCCGCCGCCGCGCCGTCCCGCCGACGTGCTGGCGGCCGGCGACGTGGTGCTGGTCGAGGCTGTCGACAAGAGCGAGGACGGCAAGACCTACGCCGCCAATGCCTACGCCCTGCGCCAGGTGCCCAAGGTCGAGGGCGCCCTGGTCGCCATCGATCCCCATACCGGCCGTGTCCTTGCCATGGTCGGTGGCTGGGCCTACGGAAAGAGCCAGTTCAATCGTGCCACCCAGGCACTGCGCCAGCCCGGCTCGGCGTTCAAGCCGTTCATCTATCTGGCGGCGCTGGAGAACGGCTACACGCCGTCGTCGCTGATCCTCGACGCGCCCATCGCCCTGCCTCAGGGCCCCGGCCTGCCGCTGTGGCGGCCCAAGAACTACGGCGGTGATTTCCTGGGCCCGACCACGCTGCGCGTCGGCATCGAGAAGTCGCGCAACCTGATGACGGTGCGTTTGGCCCAGGCCATCGGCATGGATACGGTGTCCGACTACTCGCAGCGCTTCGGGATCTACGAGAAGGGGCTGCCGCGCCAGCTGGCCATGAGCCTGGGCGCCGGCGAGACCACCGTGCTGCAGCTGACCGCCGCCTACGCCATGCTGGTCAACGGCGGCAAGAAGGTGCAGCCGACCCTGATCGACCGCATCCAGGACCGCCACGGCAAGACCGTCTATACCCACGACAAGCGCTTCTGCGAGGGATGCTGGCCGGTGCAGTACACCAGCCAGGAGATGCCGCGCCTGCCCGACATCCGGGAGCAGATCGTCGATTCCGTCTCGGCCTACCAAATGGTGTCGATCCTGGAAGGCGTGGTCCAGCGCGGCACCGGCCGCTCTGTGTCCGCCGTCGGCAAGCCGCTGGCCGGCAAGACCGGCACCTCCAACGACAGCTTCGACGCCTGGTTCGTCGGCTTCGCACCCGACCTGGCGGTGGGCGTGTTCGTCGGCTTCGACGATCCCCAGACGCTGGGCGACAAGGAGACCGGCGGCGCCGTCGCCGCGCCGATCTTCCGCGACTTCATGGTCGAGGCGCTGAAGGACAAGGCACCGACCCCATTCCGCATTCCGCCCGGCGTGCGCTTGGTGCGGGTCAACGCCGCCACCGGCCAGCCGGCCATGCCCGGCGATCCCAAGGCCATCTGGGAGGCATTCAAGTCCGGCGACGAGTTGCCGCAAGAGGACGAGGTGCTGGAGGGCGAGGGAGCGGAGGGCTTCACCTTCACCCCGCTGGAGACCGAGGACGCGACTCCCGCCGCCGGCCCGGCCCCGCCGCCGCTACCGCCGCCGGGTGGGTCGGCGCCCATGCCGGGGGGACTGTATTGAGCGGTGTTGCGCGATACCCCGCGATCCCCTAAAACCGTGCCTCGCATTCAAGATCGAAAGGAACCGCCATGCGCGCCGAAATCGAAGCGCTGGCCCAGGACATCCGCCAGTCCGCCGCGCTGCTGAAGCGGCATCTCGACTGGGAAGCCGCGCTCAGGCGCCTCGACGAGCTCAATGCCCTGTCCGAGGACCCCAACCTGTGGAACGACGCCGACAAGGCGCAGAAGCTGATGCGCGAGCGCACCCAGCTGGACACCGCCATCACCGGCTGCCGTCAGATGGAGGCCGACCTCGACGACCTGCTGGGCCTGATCGAGCTGGCCGAGGCGGAGGGTGATCAGGAGGTGGCCGACGACGCCGAGGCCCAGCTGCGCGCGCTGAAGGAGCGTGCCGCCAAGATGGAGCTGGAGACGCTGCTGTCGGGCGAAGCCGATTCCAACGACTGCTATCTCGAGGTCAATGCCGGCGCCGGCGGTACCGAAGCCCAGGACTGGGCAGAGATGCTGCTGCGCATGTACACCCGCTGGGCCGAGCAGCACGGCTACAAGGTCGAATACATCGAGGAAAGCGCCGGCGAGGGCGCCGGCATCAAGTCGGGCACCATCCGGGTGCTGGGCCGCAATGCCTATGGCTGGCTGAAGACCGAGGCCGGCGTCCACCGTCTGGTCCGCATCTCGCCCTTCGATTCCAACGCCCGCCGCCAGACCAGCTTCGCCTCGGTGTGGGTTTATCCCGAGGTCGACGACACCATCGACATCCAGATCAACGAGGGCGACTGCCGCATCGACACCTACCGTGCCTCGGGTGCCGGCGGCCAGCACGTCAACAAGACCGACTCGGCGGTCCGTATCACGCACTTGCCGACGAACATCGTGGTGGCCTGCCAGACCGAGCGCTCGCAGCACCAGAACCGGGCGCGGGCCTGGGAGATGCTGCGTGCCCGCATGTACGAGGCGGAGTTGCAGAAGCGCGAGGCTGCCGCCCAGGCGCTGGAGGACACCAAGACCGACATCGGCTGGGGCCACCAGATCCGCTCCTACGTTCTGCAGCCCTACCAGATGGTCAAGGATTTGCGCACCAACGTGGAGACTTCGGATACCCAGGGCGTGCTCGACGGCGACCTCGACCAGTTCATGGCCGCCTCGCTGGCCAGCCGCATCAAGGGCAGCGACGAGGCGAATGTCTGACCCGACGGAATGCCGTTGAAACCGGCGCGGTGGGACCTATATCCCGCGCGCCTTTTTCTTTCGCAGGGGTTTCCATGCGCCGTTTCGCCATTGCTCTCGTCGCCATCGGCCTGGCCTTCGCCATGGCCACCGACGCCTTCGCCCGCGCCGGCAAGGGCGGCAGTTTCGGGTCGCGGGGATCGCGCACCTACGACCGTCCCATCGAGCGCAGCGTCACGCCGCCGCCGGCCCAGACGACGCCGGGCGTCCAGCAGCCAATGTACAACCCCAACACCGTCGGCCAGCGGCAGATGGCGCCGTCGCCGGCCATGGGCGCCTCGCGTCCCGGCTTCTTCCAGCGCAATCCCATGATGGGCGGTCTGATGGCCGGCTTCCTGGGCGCCGGCCTGTTCGGCCTGCTGTTCAATTCCTCGGCCTTCGCCGGCATGGGCGACGCCGCGCCTTTCGCCAGCATGATGGGCATGCTGTTCCAGTTCGCGTTGATCGCCGGCCTGGTGTGGCTGGCGCTGCGGCTGTTCCGTGGCCGTGCCACGCAGCCGGCCCCGGCCGCCGGGGCCTATGGCCGCCAGGCCTATGACGCGCCCGCCGCCGAGACCCGGCCCGCCGCCATGGGCGGGGCGCGGGTGGAGAAGCAGTTCGAGCCGTCCCCCCAGGACAAGGACGACTTCACCGCCATCATCATGGGTGTCCAGGAGGCTTGGACCGCCGGCGACATCGGCCGCCTACGCGACTTCGCCACCCCCGAGGTGGTGTCGTGGCTGGCCGAGGACCTGTCGCGTGACGCCAGCCGGGGCGTGCGCAACCTGGTCGAGGACGTGCAACTGTTGAACGGCGACGTCATCGAGAGCTGGCGCGACGGCGATCTGGACTTCGTCACCGCCGCCGTCACCTTCTCGGCGCGCGATTACACCGTCGACCGCGACGGCCGGGTGGTGGAAGGCGACCCCGACACCCCGGTCGAGGCCACCGAGGCGTGGACCTTCGTGCGTGCCCCCGGCGGCAAGTGGCTGCTGTCGGCCATCGAGCGGGCCTGACGATCCGCGTCACCCCCAGGCGATGCCTCTCGGCTTCGCCTTGGGGTGGCGGCGGGCGTCAGGGAGTGACCGGCGCCCCGCCGCCACACTGGAACGCCGCCACCGTCGGGGTCAGCATGCCGCAGCGGAAGGGAGCGAAGGACTGGCCGATCACGCCGCTGACCGGCAGGCCCCAGCGGCCGCACTGGCGCTCCGCGATGGCGCGCACCTCGTCGGGTGTGGACACCATGCTGGAATAGCAAACGTAGCTGGCCGGGCCCTGGGTGGTGTCGGGGACCAGCGGCCGGGGCGTGGTGGAGCATCCGGCAAGGGCCATCAGCGACACGGCGGCGGCCAGGAAATGGATCTTCACGGCGTTTCCCCCTCGCGGTTGGGCGGGCGTCTTCTGGACTATCCCCCCGCGTGGCGGAAGGCAAGGCCTATTCGGCCACGCTTGCCTTCGCCAGGGTGCGGAAGGCGGCGGGCGCCCCCAGCAGGAACGAGGTGATGATCTCGACCTGGATGGCCTCGGTATCCTCGGGCACCGGGGCCTGGAACACCCAGCGGCGGGTGCCGATATACCCCACAGCCCCATGCAGGCCGGCGACGCACTCGATTTCGGCGGCGGAGGGATCGGCCGAGGGAAGCCCCGCCTCGGCGCGAATCTCGATGGCCAGCGGGACGAACAGGTTGTCGCGGATGAAAGCCAGGTAGCGGTTGGCCAGGGCCGGCTCCTTCAGACCCGCGAACAGGAACAGCCGCACCCGCTCGTAGCTGACGTTGGCGCGCCCATAGGCGGCGTAGAAGTCGATGATCCGATCGACCAGCGGCCGCGACCGGTCGGTCAGCAGCTTGGCCCAGTCAGGGTCCCAGCCGCCGATGAAGACCTCCTGGTAGACGCGCTCGATCAGGCTTTCCTTGTCGGGGAAGTAGCGATAGAGCAGCGGCTGGGTCACGCCCAGGCGCTGGGCCAGGGCACGCGTTTGCCCTTCGAAGCCGACCTCGGCGAAGAACCGCACGGCTTCCTCGACGATGAGCTTCTCGCGCTCCTTCCTCGGCAGGCGGCGCCTGATCTTTTGCTCGGCCACTTCTTTCCTTTGCAAGCTAAATCGGCTGGACTATGCCCTGCGCATAGTTACCATGTTTGCCGAGAGTGAAACCAGACCCGATTGATGATCCTTTTGGGGACATTTCAATTCCGGGTTATGGGGCGGCAACCAACGGGAGGGCCGGATGGCAGAGGATGAAGGCAAGGCGGCGCCGCGCCAGGCGGCGACCGTGGCGGAGGTGCTGGGCGAGGTGGTCTATCTGATGACCAAGCCGGCCACCCACAAGTTCCTGTTCGTCGCCGACCTGGAATGGCTGGTGATGCCGCCGATCATGCTGCGGCAGTTCCGGTTGTGGCGCCAGGGGACGACCCCTGTGGCCTTCGCCAGCTGGGCCTTCCTGTCCGAGGAAGCCGAGAACCGCCTTCTCGCCGGCGTCCGCCGCCTGCCGCCGCAGGAATGGAACTCCGGCGATCGCGCCTGGTTGATGGACATCCTGGCTCCCGATCCCCAGTTCGCCCAGCGCATGATCGAGGAACTGAAGCAGGCGGTGTTCCCGGGCCGCGTGCTGAAGGGTCTCAAGCCGCGCGAGAACGGCCAGGGCAGCGACGTCGCCGAGCTTTAGGCGGCGGTGCGGCGACCCAATATCCAAGCCATGGGCGCCAACCGTCGAGCCGGCGCGCTCCTGGTCGCGGTCGTCGTGCTGTGGGGCGCCAACTGGCCCATCCTCAAGATAGGCCTGGACCACATCGAACCGGTGTGGTTCGCGGTGCTGCGCCTGGTGCTGGGCGTGGCGTGCTTCGCCGCCGTGCTGGCCGCGCGGGGCGGGCTGAGGCCGCCGCCGCGCTCCGACTGGCCGGTGGTGGTCAGCGTCGGCCTCTTGCAGATGGCCGCCTTCATGGCGCTGATCAATCTGGCGCTGCTGTGGGTGCCGGCCGGCCGTTCGGCCATCCTGGCCTACACCACACCGCTGTGGGTCGCCCCCGGCGCCGCCCTGCTGCTGGGCGAGCGGCTGACGCCGTCGCGGCTCGCCGGAGTGGGGGTGGGCATGGGCGGCGTGCTGGTGCTGTTCAATCCGCTGGGTTTCGACTGGTCGGACGGCGGCGCCTTGCTCGGCAACGGACTGCTGTTGCTGGCGGCCCTGGCCTGGGCGGGAGCCATCCTGCACGTGCGCGGCCATGCTTGGCGCGCGTCGGCCCTGGAACTGGCGCCCTGGCAGATGCTGGTGGGGCTGGGGCCGCTGGTGGCGCTGGCGGTGCTACTGGAAGGGGCGCCGGACGTCGATTGGAGCGCCGAGTTCCTGTGGGTGGCGTTCTACAACGGCCCGCTGGCGACCGCCTTCGCCTTCTGGGCGGCGGTCACGGTCAACCGCATGCTGCCGGCGGTCACGGTCTCCATGGCCTTCCTGGCCGTTCCGGCGGCCGGCGTGGTGTTTTCGTGGCTTTTGCTGGGTGAGGTGCTGACCGCCACCAATCTGGCCGGGCTGGCGGCGATCATGGCGGGGGTCGCGCTGGCCTCCCGAGGCTAGGCGATGCGCCAGGGCGGTTCCCGGCCGGCGAACACGGCCTCCAGGTTGGCGATGGCGTCGAAGCCCATGCGGTCGCGCGTCTCCACCGTCGACGTGCCGACATGCGGCAGCAGGAAGGCATTGGGCAGGGTCAGGTAGCGCTTGTCGAATGCGGGCTCGTTGTTGAAGACGTCGAGGCCCGCCGCCGCCAACCGGCCCGAGGACAGCGCCTCGACCAGGGCGTCGTCGTCCACCTGGTCGCCGCGGGCGGTGTTGACGAACACGGCGCCCTCGGGCAGCCAGCCCAGCCGCTCACGGTTGATGAAGCCCTTGGTCTCGGCGGTGGTGGGGGTGTGCAGCGATACCACATGAGCCGCCCGGAACAGGCTTTCCAGGCTGTCGTGGTAGACGGCGCCGTCCTCAAGCTCGGGCGTCAGCCTGCGGCGCTGGTGGTAATGGATGCTCATGCCGAACGGTTTCGCCCGCTTGGCGACGGCGCGGCCGATGCGTCCCAGCCCGACGATCCCCAGCACCTTGCCGCCGGGATCGTGGCCCAGGTCCTTCCACGCCGTCCAGCGTTCCCACTTGCCCTGGCGCAGCTGCAACTGGAATTCGTGGGCACGGCGCAGCGCGCCAAGCATTAGCAGCAGGGTCAGGTCGGCGGTCGCCTCGGTGACCGCCTCGGGGGTGTAGGTGACGACGATGCCGCGCGCCTTGGCGGCGTCGAGGTCGATGTGGTTGAAGCCGACCGAGAAGGTGGAGATCACCCGCACGCTGTCGGGCAGACGGCCGATGACCTCGGCGGTGATGCGGTCGGTGATGGTGACCAGCAGGCCGTCGGCGCGGTGGGAGCGGGCACGGGCCACCACCTCGTCGGCGGCCAGGATGCCGTCCTCGGGGTTGAACAAGGGGTCGAAGGTATCGCTCAGGCGGTCCTCGACCCGGGGCGGCAGTCGCCGCGTCACCACGATGCGGGGTTTGCTCATGCGGTCCTCATTGCGGGAACGGGATGGGCGGCAATCCGCCGCCTTGCGGGATCGGAGGCATGCCGCCGCCACCGTCCTCGTCCATGGGGATGGGGGGTTGGCCGGTGTCGCCGCCGGTGGCCGACGGGTCGGTGCCGATGGTGTAGCTGCCTCCGCCGCCCTCGTACAGGTAGTCGGGCAGCCACAGGCCGATGGCCGGGAACATGTACAACAGCACCATCGCCACCAGCACCAGGCCGACGAACGGGATGCATCCCGCGAAGATCTCGGTCAGCTTGATATGCGGCGGCGCCACGCCCTTGAGATAGTATGCCGCCATGGCCATGGGCGGCGAGTTGAACGAGGTCTGGATGTTCAGCGCCACCAGCAGGCCGAAGAACAGCGGGTCGATGCCGTAATGGGGCAGCAGCGGCAGGAAGATCGGCACGAAGATGATGATGATCTCGGTCCACTCCAGCGGCCAGCCCAGCAGGAAGATGATCAACTGGGTCAGGATCAGGAACCCGACCGGGCCCAGGTCGAGCCCGAGCATGAATTCCTCGACCACCTCGTGCCCGCCCAGGTACGAGAACACCGACGAAAACGCCCATGAGCCGACGAACAGCCAGCACACCATGGCGGTGGCACGCGCGGTCAGGAACACCGATTCCTTCATGCGGTCTAAGCGCA
>JBFMHS010000240.1:0-18587 GCA_040751765.1 Pseudomonadota bacterium
CCTGATGCACCGGGTGACTGCGGTGGCCACCGGCGGGCTCGACGCATTGCCCCATAACGGTGCCGTCATCACGCTGCTGGCAATCTGCGGCCTGACGCACCGCGAGGCCTATTTTGACATTGCCGTCGTCGCCGTGGTTGTGCCGATCATCGCGCTGATCGTGCTGATCACCCTGGGAACGTTGCTGGGGAGTTTCTGAGAAGGAATCCCAGTCAAGTCAGCCCGGCCTGCAAAGGTATTCCGCCAGAGGCCGGTGGCGCGCGTGCAAGCATACCTCCGTGCATCGTCATCCGCGTGGAGAGGCAGCTCGCCACAAGAGAAGGTTGGACGTCAGGCCCATCCCCTCCGCCACTATTCTTTCGAAATGTGTTCTCCGCTTTGCGGCGGGCGCCTGGAAGCCAGGCGGCCCGCGCCGTTCGCGCTGAGCGGCTGTTGACTGAGCGGACCGCCGGAGAGCGATTTCGCCGCCAGCCCCCTTTCTCTCCGCTGCGATATTCTCCGCAAGCTGTTGACTGCGAACCCGATGACGGTAGGGTTTGCGGGATGGGCAATGAGTGCGCTGTCACCGTAAACCCGGGCCTCCACGCCTTGACAGACCCTGAGGTTCCTACACCAAACGCGCACTCGCGCGGCTGGGCCACTACAAGGTCCCCGCCGACCGGGGCATCGACGACTGGGCCGACGGCGCCATGTTCGACGGTATCCGCAATTTTCAGAAGGCGAACGGCCTGAAGGTGGACGCTTTCATGCGGCCCGATGGCCCGACCGCCAAGGCTATCAATGCCGGACTCGGGGAGGGCGAGACGCCGCCCCCGGAAGCCTCGCCGGGCGGCCCCCGCGAGCCTGGGGATGGCGGCATGGTCATCAAACCGCCGCCGACCGATCCGAACATGCCTGAGATCAAGAAGTAACCGGGCAGATATCCGGCAGGTCCGTATGTCGATAAGGATGGAAACATCATCATCGAAGGCATCGACCCGCGCACCGGTTTCCCCATTCCCCCGCCCAAGGGGCCGTACTAACATTGATGGTGGAGCGCCTTGCGCTCCACCACCTCCTTCTCGGGAGCATTCGGGATGCGTCTCTCTGGCTTCTTAGCGGGGCTACTGGTCATTGCTGCCGTGGCTCCAGTTCATTCGCAAACACGGGATTGCACCCCGCCTCCGGTGCGAGATCGTGCGGATTTCGGCCTCCCATGCTTCACCCATCCCCCATCCCTCGGGACCGAATCCAAGGTACTGTTCGCCGCATGTATCGACCTTGAGCGAGGACGCGCGGGCCGTGTTGGACAAGCAGGTTGAGGCCTTGAAGACGACCCCAGGATTGATGGTCACCCTCTTCGGCCACAGCGACCCGACCGAGCCGGAGGAGATCGCGTTGAGGCGTGCCGAGGCCGTGCGTGATTATTTGGCGGCCCAAGGCATTTCGGCGGGCCGCCTCACTGCCGCCAGCCGGGGAAGCCGCGCCATCATTGCGCTCAAACCGTCCGAGGAGGCTTTTGCCGCTATGCGGTTCGTCAGTACCGAGCCGCAAGCGGGGCAGTAGGGTGATGCGTTACTTGCTTTTGGGCGCCGTCTCCATCGCCGCATTTCTCGCCGGGATGTGGGTGTGTGGGTTCTTCGCCCAGGACGCCTGCCTCGATGCCGGCGGGAGTTGGGACCATCGGCGGAGTCTCTGTCTTGGCGTCGATGTCCCGGACGGGAACGGTCGGTGACCAATCCGCATAGGGGTCCACCAGACCCCTATGCGGCCTTGAATGGGGTCCGTCAGTCCCCCATCGTCCTCGACCACCATGCCCTTGTCGACCACGATGATGCGGGGTTACGGTGACAGTGCTACCAAGATTATAACGCATTGATACTAAACGAGAGAAGGTTGGCTGCCAGCTAGCCGCGCCCCGCCAAAAGAGCCCCGGGAATTTTCCCGGGGCTTTTTTGGTGGACGGGCGGTGATCGCCCCCGTTTCCAGGATTATTTGGGCCTTCGTCTCGTTGAACAATGAGGCTACGGCGCACGCGAGCCCGCGCCCTGCCTGGGCGCCGGTCCCGCTTGCGCAGCCCGACAACGCCATGGTGCAAGCTGCCGCCCGCCTAATGCACGCCGCTCGGCTCCACGGTCAGCGACAGCAGGATGGCCTTGATCCGGACCCAGCGCACCGCCGCCTCGGCCGCCGAGGGGGCGTCGCTCTCGGCCCATTTGCGAATCAGCTTCTCGGCGATATAGAGCGCCGTCTCGCCGCCTTGCCTGTCGGCCAGGCGGAGCGCGACCGCCTTTTCGTCCCAGTCCCGCAACATGACCATGCGCCAACGATGGCAAAGCGGCCGCGCCCGGGTCAACGGGCCTGGTGATTTGTCACAGCGACAACCATCGGCGACATCGCCGCCGCCCGCAGGCGGCTACTCGCACACCGCCGTCGTCCCCTCGGCGCGGCAGGACTTGCGGGTGCGCCAGGACAGGGCGACATCGTTGTCGTAGGAGCAGGTCACCCGGTTCATGGTGCCGGCGCGATCGACCTTCACCCCGCTTGGCTTGGAGGCCTTGACGGTGGCGGCGGGCAGCGAGCAGTGCAGATAGCCCTGGAACTCGCCCGCCTCCCACAGCGCCACGTCCTTGAGCTTCTTGTATTCCTCGATGCTGGTGCAGGTGACGGCGTCCTTGTCCGTCATGCGGGCGTTGTCGCTGCAATAGCCGGTGAAGCCCCATTTCAGTTCCTGCGGTGTCGGGCACGAGCCGACCTGGGCGGCGGCGGACAGGTCGGGGCAGGCGATGGTCTCGGCCAGCGCGGCCGGGGCGGCAAGGCACAGGATGGCGGCGAAGAAGGCTCTGGTCATGGGTCCCCCCGAAGGATACTGACCAAACAGCCTAGGCCCATGCTTCCCGCCGCGACCTGACAACGGTCAAGCGACGGGCTAGACTGGCTCCAAAATCACCCTGGGAGGACGCCATGGACGATGAATTGAGGAGCCTGATCGCCCAGACGCCGCTGTCGCGCCGCGCCTTCGTCGGCACCGCGCTGGCCGCCACCGGCTTCGCCGTGGCAGCCGGGCCCGCCGAGGCCACCGCCATCGCCACCGACACCACCGGCCTGAGCGCCGGGCCGGTGATGATCCCCGCCCGCGACCGCGACATCCCCGCCTATGCCGCCCGCCCGGCGGCGGCCGGACCGGCGCCGGTGGTTCTGGTGGTCCAGGAGATCTTCGGCGTCCACGAGCACATCCGCGACATCTGCCGCCGGCTGGCCAAGGTCGGCTACCTGGCGGTGGCGCCCGAGCTTTATGTCCGCCAGGGCGACCCGTCGGCGCTCTCGGACATCCCCACCCTGCTCAAGACCATCGTCGCCAAGGTCCCCGACGAGCAGGTGATGGCCGACCTCGATGCGGCCGCCGCCTGGGCCGCCAAGAGCGCCGGCGGCGACCCGGCCCGGCTGGGCATAACCGGATTCTGCTGGGGCGGGCGCATCACCTGGCTCTACGCCGCCCACAATCCCCGGCTCAAGGCCGGCGTGGCGTGGTACGGCCGGCTGGTCGGCGAGGCCAGCGCGGCCACCCCGCGCCATCCGGTGGACGTGGCCGCCGAGTTGAAGGCGCCGGTCCTCGGCCTTTACGGCGGCGCCGACCAGGGCATCCCGGCCGAAAGCATCGAGCGCATGAAGGCAGCGCTGAAGGCGGCGCCGGTCGAGACCGAGTTCAAGGTCTACGACGGTGCCCCCCACGCCTTCCACGCCGACTATCGTCCCAGCTACCGCGAGGAGCCGGCCCGCGACGGCTGGACCCGCATGCTGGCCTGGTTCGACAAGCATGGAGTGAAGTGAGAATGGGCTGCGGCTGCTATCCCGACGTGCGGGGCAAACTGGACGAGGCGCTGTTCGACCCCGACCGGCTGAAGGGCGCCATCGCCGAACTGGCCGACTTCGCCGACATCGAGGTCATCGACGACCAGACCCCGCTTCCCTTCAAATCGGACATCGAGAAGGCCATCGCGGCGGGCCGCCTGGTCCGGATCGACAGCCCCGGCCCGGGCAGCGTCGCCGTCTATCTGGACGAGGACCGCAAGATCATCCATATCGGCCTGATCGGCGAGGGCGACAGGGTCACCTCGCGGTGGGCTGGCGGCCTGGTCTGCCGCCACGCCCTGTTCGACCTGCCGCGAAGCCACGGCGAGATGGCGCATTTCTACGCCCCGGCCATGCCGGACTGATCAGATCACTGGTGATAGAACCCGGCGCCGACCACGTGGTCGCCGACCTTGACCACGTACGAGGTCTTGTTCTGGATCTTGCCGGTGGCCGGGTTCTTCCACAGGTAGTCCACCAGCGCCTCGCCGTCGCGCTTGGCCTTCTTGATGATCTCGCGCACCACGTACATCTGGCCGGTGGCGTCCTTCATGTCCCAGGCGTTGGAACCGGTGCGCTCGGGGCGGAAGCCGGTGGCCTTGTAGACGCCCTTCATGTCGAACACGAAGATGTAGAGGTCGCCGTCGATCCATTTGCCCGAGGCGTCGTTGAAGTCGGCGAAGGCCTTTTCGGGACCCACCTTCTTCAGGTGGGCGACGGCGCGGTCAACAAACTTCTTGGTCTGCTCGTACGTGGCGGCGGGAGCCGGGACGGCCTCGGCCGCCTTGTCGGCGGCCACGGCCGGCCCCGCCAGGGCCAGGGCGCACAGCAGCGCGGCGAGAAAAGATTTCGGCGACATAAGAGCTCCCCCTTCCGAAACTGGATCGCTTGTTTCTAATATAACGGCCGTCAATTTGGAAGGTCCGCCCGTGCAGCCGTTTCCCCCCTTCACCCTGACCCCCCTGCCCCGCATCCTGTTCGGCGAGGGGCGGCTGGCCGAGCTTCCCGCCGAGACCGCGCGGCTGGGCCGGCGCGCCCTGCTGGTCACCGGCGCCCGCTCGTTCCGCGACAGCCGCCACTGGCGCCCGCTGGTGGACGGTCTGGCCGCCGCCGGGGTGGCGGTGGAGACGCTGGCGGTGGCCGGCGAACCGACGCCGGACCTGGTCGATGGCGCCGTGGCCGAGTTCAAGGGTCGGGGCATCGAGGTGGTGGTGGCGGTGGGCGGCGGCAGCACCCTGGACGCCGCCAAGGCCATCGCCGGACTGCTGCCCTCCGGCGCCTCGGTGATGGACCACCTGGAATACGTCGGGCGCGGTGTGCCCTATGCCGGCCCCGCCCTGCCGCTGGTGGCGGTGCCGACCACCGCCGGCACCGGCGCCGAGGCGACCAAGAACGCCGTCATCTCGCGCGTCGGCGCCGACGGTTTCAAGCGCAGCTTCCGCGACGAGCGCCTGATGCCGGCCCTGGCGCTGGTCGATCCGGCGCTGCTGGAGGGCTGCCCCCGCGACGTGCTGGCGGCCAACGGCATGGACGCCTTCACCCAACTGCTGGAATCCTTCGTGTCGACGCGGGCCAACGCCATGACCGACGCCCTGGCGTGGTCGGGGCTGGAGGCCTTCCGCGACGGCTTCTTCCCGGCGCTTGAGGGTACCGGCGACGAGGCCGCCAAGGGCCGCGCGCGGCTGGCCTATGCCGCGCTGGTGTCGGGCATCTGCCTGGCCCATACCGGCCTGGGCGCGGTGCACGGCCTGGCCAGTCCCCTTGGCGCCTTCTTCCCCATTCCGCACGGGGTGGTCTGCGGCACCCTGGTGGGCGAAACCACCCATGCCAATATCGAGGCGCTGCTGGACCGCGATCCGTTCGGTCCGGCCATCCCCAAATACGGCAAGGTGGGCGGCATGCTGTCGGGCCATGCCCGGGTCTGCGGCGGCGACGGGCTGATCATGCTGACCGATGTGCTGGACGCCTGGACCGAGCGGCTGGAGCTACCGCGCCTGGCGGCGTTCGGCGTTACCGTCGACGACTTCCCGCGCATCGTCGCCGCCTCGGGCGGCAACAGCATGAAGACCAACCCCATCGTGCTGGAGCCGGCGGAGATCGAGAACGTTCTGCGCCGGCGGCTGTAACCGGCGTCGATCACCGGGATTTGGCGTCAGTCGACGACGCCGCGTTCGGCCCCGAAGCGCTTCTTGATCTCGGCCACCAGCTTCCTGTTGTCGGCCAGCCAGGCGTCGAACTCGGCCACCAACTCGGGGCGGCTGGCGCTGGACAGGTGGTAGTGGTCGCGGGAATGCGGCAGGCCGGGGTCGAAGACCAGCGCGCCCGGCATGGCCAACACCCGGTCCAGGTAGTGGTGGGCCACCGCCACGCTGGCATAGGCGCCGTCGATGCGCTTGAGCGCCGCCTGCTTGAGCAGCAGCTCCAGCTTGGGGTTCTCGCGCAGCTGCACGGAGCCGGCCTTGATGCGGTCGATCCAGGCGAAGGGAGTGAACCCGGACACGGTACCCAGCACCTGGATCGTCTCCGCCTTGGCGCCCACCGATCCCGGCGGCACCATCACCCCGTCCACATAGGCGATCACCGGCTGGCTGTAGGTGACCTTGTGGCCTTCCTTCTGATCGACCACCCAATGGGGATTGTCGGGGAACTTGGCGTCGATGCCGCCGCCCAACAATTCGGCGAACAGGCGCTTCACCGGCAGGGCGCGGTAGGTGACCTTGTACCCCTTGGCCTTGGCGAAGGCGTCGAGGATGTCGCGCGCGGCGCCGACGTATTCCTTGTCCATCATGGCGTAGACCGGATAATAGTCGAGGTCCTCGACGCCGATGACGATCTCGCGCTCAGCCGCCTTGACGGCCGGAACGGACCACAAAGCCGCGATCATCGCGGCGGCAAATACCAGACGCATCCTGTCCTTCCCGCTTCGCCCAACCCAAGCGCGCAGACCATATCACGAATCGAACCTCAAATGCACGTAATGCGCTCGACCGCGCCGGCCGACAAACGGTAGACGGCGTCCTGGGGGCTGTCGGCGGCCAGCGCCTCGGCGGGGTCGAGCCCGGCATAGAGCCCGCGCAGCATCTTCCCGGCGACACCATGGCTGACCACCACCAACTTGTCGCCGTCACGACGCTCGGCCAGCCACGAGGACAGCCGCGCGGCCATGGCTGCATGGCTCTCGCAGCCGGGGCAGCGGAAATACCAGGCGTCGAGGCCGGCGCCGAACAGCTCGGGGTGGGCGCGCTCCATGTCGGCCCGAAGCTGGCCCGAGAAGGTGCCGGTGCCAACCTCCTTCAGCCGCTCGTCCTTTTCCACCGCGCCGAAGGGCAGGCCGGCGGTCTCGCACAGGATGGCGGCGGTCTGCACGCAGCGCCCCAGCGGGCTGGTCACCACCCGCCAGCCGGCGCCCACCAGCGGCGCGATGGTGCGCCCATAGGCCTGGGCCTGAGCGATGCCCTTGAGCGTCAGCGGCGAATCGGCGTGGCCCTGAAGCCGCTTCTCGCGGTTCCAATGGGTCTCGCCGTGGCGGATCAGGATGATGTCGGGCATGGACGATCCTTTTCCCTCCCCCGGCCCCGCCGGGGGAGGGCTGGGCTGTCGCATCAGCCGCGCAGCACGCCGCCGGTGGCCTTGACCACGGCGTCGACTATGCGCTTGGCCACCGTTTCGATCTCGTCGTCGGTCAGCGTCTTCTCCATCGGCTGGAGGGTCACCGACACGGCGATGGACTTCTTGCCTTCACCCACGTTGGGGCCCTCGTAGAGGTCGAACACCGCCACGTCCGTGACCAGCGCCTTGTCGGCGCCCTTGGCGGCGCGGACCACCGCGTCGGCGGGGATGCCGGCATCCAGCACGAAGGCGAAGTCGCGCTCCAGCGGCTGGAAGAGCGAAGCCTTCAGCGCCGGCTTGGCCTTGGTGGCCTTGGCCTTGGGCTGCGGGATGGCGTCGAGGAAGATCTCGAAGCCGACCACCGGGCCCTTGACGTCCATCCGGGCCAACACGCCGGGGTGCAACTCGCCGAAGAAGCCCACCGGCTTGTTGCCCAGCTTGAGTGCGCCGGAACGGCCGGGGTGGTACCAGGCCGGCGCCTCGGCGGCGACCTGGAAGGAGTCGGGGTTGCCGCCCACGGCGGCGATCACCGCCAGTGCGTCGGCCTTGGCGTCGAACACGTCGACCGGCCGGGTCTTCTCCGACCAGTGGCGGGGCACCGCGCGGCCCGCGCGGATGCCGGCGGCCACGGTGCGCTGCTGGCCGGGCTCGGGGCCGTCGAACTGCGGCCCGATCTCGAACAGGCCGAGGTCCTTGAAACCGCGGTCGGCGTTGCGGCCCGAGGCGGCGATCAGGTTGGGCAGCACGCTGGGGCGCATGCAGTCGAGGTCCGACGAGATCGGATTGGCCAGATGCAGCTCGGCGGAGCCGCCGCCGAACAGCTTGGCGGTCCCCGAGGGAAGGAACGACCACGTCACCGTTTCGTCCAGCCCGCGTCCCGCCAGGGCGCGGCGGGCCCAGCCGGCGCGGCGCTGGGCCGGGGTCAGGACCGGCTTGGGCATGCTGGGCCGGGGCAGCGGCACCATCGGCAGCTCGTCGTAGCCGTTGATGCGGATGACCTCCTCCACCAGGTCGTGCTCGGCGGTGACGTCACCGCGCCACGACGGTGGCACCACCAGCAGCCCGTCGGCGTGCTCGGCCACCTCGCAGCCCAGGGCACGCAGGATGTCCTCCTGCTTCTGCTTGGCGACCTTGACGCCGCCCAGCCCGGCCACCCGGTCGGGCCGCATGACGATGGACTGGCGCCAGTCGGGCTCGTCGCCGGCGATGACCAACTCCGAGGCCTCGCCGCCGCACAGATCCAGGATCATGCGGGTGGCCAGTTCGGCGGATTCCTTCACGAAGGCGGGGTCGACCCCGCGCTCGAAGCGGAAGCGGGCGTCGGACAGGACGTCCAGCCTGCGCCCGGTGGCGGCGGTGCGGATGGGGTCGAAATAGGCGGCTTCCAGGAACACGTCGGTGGTGGCCTCGGTGCAGCCGGAATGCTCGCCGCCGATGATGCCGGCCAACGCCTCGGGCCCGGCCTCGTCGGCGATCACCGTCATCGAGCCGTCGAGCGCGTACTCCTTGCCGTTCAGCGCCAGCAGCGTCTCGCCGGGCTTGGCCAGGCGGGCGCGGATGTCGCCCTTGACCTTGGCGGCGTCGAAGACGTGCAGCGGCCGGGCGCGGTCGTAGGTGATGTAGTTGGTGATGTCCACCAGCGCCGAGATGGGCCGGAGCCCGATGGCCTCCAGCCGCGCCTTAAGCCAGGCCGGGCTTTCGCCGTTCTTGACGCCGCGGATCATGCGGCCGACGAAATAGGGGCAGGCCGCGCCCTCGCCGGGGGCGAAGTCCAGGCGCACCCCGATGGGGCTCTTGAAGGTACCGGGCACCGGCTCGGTGGGCAGCGGCTTCAGCCGGCCCAGGCCCGATGCCGCCAGGTCGCGGGCCACGCCGCGCACGCCCAGGCAGTCGGCGCGGTTCGGGGTGATGGAAATCTCGATCACCGGATCGAAGCTCATCACCTCGGTCAGCTTGGCGCCGACGGGCGCGTCGGCGGCCAGCTCGGCGATGCCCTCGTGGTCCTCGCCCAGCTTCAGCTCGCGCCATGAGCACATCATGCCCTGGCTCTCGACGCCGCGCACCTTGCCGGCCTTCAGCTTGTCGCCGGAGACCGGGATGAAGGTGCCGGGCTGGGCCAGGATGACCTTGAGCCCGGCCCGCGCGTTGGGGGCGCCGCACACCACCTGCAGCACGTCCTTGCCGTTGGACACCTTGCACAGCTTCAGCTTGTCGGCGTCGGGATGCTTGTCGGCCTCCAGCACGTGGCCGACCACGAAGCCGCCCAGATCGCGGGCGGGGTCGTGGATCTCCTCGACCTCTAGGCCGAGCATGGTCAGCCGCTCGCCGATCTGGTCCAGCGAGGCGTCGGTGTCCAGATGCTCCTTGAGCCAGGAGAGGGTGAATTTCATCGGGTCAGCCCTCCGGACAGGGTCGGCACGTCGAGCGGCACGAAGCCGTAGTGCTTCAGCCACCTGAGATCGGAATCGAAGAAGGTGCGGAGATCGGGGATGCCGTATTTCAGCATCGCCATGCGCTCGACGCCCATGCCGAAGGCGAAGCCCTGGTACTCCTCGGGATCGAGGCCGCAGGCCTTGAGCACGTTGGGATGCACCATGCCCGAGCCGCCGATCTCCAGCCAGCCCTTGCCGGGGCCGATGCGCAGCTCGCCGCCCTCGCGCGAGCAGCCGATGTCGATCTCGGCCGAGGGCTCGGTGAAGGGGAAGAAGCTGGGACGGAAGCGCACCGGGACGTCGTCGATCTCGAAGAAGGTGCGCACGAACTCGATCAGCGTGCCCTTCAGATGGCCCATATGCGTCGACTTGTCGATGACCAGCCCCTCGATCTGGTGGAACATCGGAGTGTGGGTCATGTCGCTGTCACAGCGATAGGTGCGGCCCGGGGCGGTGATGCGGATCGGCGGCTTGTTGGCCAGCATGGTGCGGATCTGCACCGGGCTGGTGTGGGTGCGCAACAGGTGGCGGGTGCCGTCGGCCTTCTCGGGGAAATAGAAGGTGTCGTGCATCTGCCGGGCGGGATGCTCGGCGGGGATGTTCAGCGCGGTGAAATTGTGGAAATCGTCCTCGATGTCGGGACCCTCGGCCACCTCGAAGCCCATCTGGGCGAAGATGGCGGCCATCTCCTCCATCACCTGGCTGATGGGATGGATGCGGCCAGTGGCCTCGGGGCGCACCGGCAGGGTGACGTCGACCCGCTCGCGCGCCAGGCGTTCGTCGAGGGCGGCGGCTTCCAGCTCGGCCTTGCGGGCGGCGATGGCGGCGGCGACCTCGTCCTTGACCGCGTTCAGGCGTGCGCCGGCGGCCTTGCGCTCCTCGGGGTCCATCTTGCCCAAGGTCGCCATCAGGCCCGAGATCGAGCCCTTCTTGCCCAGGGCCGCGACGCGCGCCGCCTCCAGCTGGTCCAGGCCGGCCGCCTGGGCCACGGCGGTCATGGCCTCGGCGCGGATCTTCTCGAGTTCGTCCATTCCCTTGTCCCCATCAAGACGCGAAAGGGGCTGCCCAGCCGGGCAGCCCCTCCGTGAATAACCCGGCTCTGTTCAAGCCTACTGGAGGGCCGCCTGGGCCTTCTGAACCAGCGACTTGAAGGCCTCGGGCTCGCGCGCGGCGATGTCCGACAGGACCTTGCGGTCCAGCGCGATCCCGGCCTTCTTCAGGCCGTCCATGAAGCGCGAGTAGGTCAGGCCGTTGGCGCGGGCGCCGGCGTTGATGCGCTGGATCCACAGGGCGCGGAAATTGCGCTTCTTGGCCCGGCGGTCGCGATACGCATAGCGCAGCGCCTTCTCGACCTTCTCGATCGCGACGCGGAAGCAGGTGCTGGCGCGGCCGCGATAGCCCTTGGCGAGCTTCAGAATCTTCTTGTGACGGGCGTGGGTGGTCACGCCCCGCTTGACACGCGACATGGATCAGCCTCCGTTCGGAAGATAGTACTGCTTGACCTTCTCACCATCGGCCTTGAACAGGACGAAGGTGCCACGGGCCTGCCGCTTCATCTTCTGGGGCTTGGCGGTCAGGCAGTGGCGCTTGTTGGCCACGTTCCCCTTGACCTTGCCGGAGGCGGTGAGCTTGAACCGCTTCTTGGCGGCGCTCTTGGTCTTCATCTTGGGCATTTTTCGCTTTCCTTAGTCGAAACGTTAGCGATTCGGAACGGCCGGGCATGCCCTCACAGGCCCGGTCCATTCGAGGAAGCGACGCTTATAGCCCCAGTCGCAACGGATTGCAACACCATGCCCCATCACGGCGGTGGCGCCCGGGTACCTTCTCCGTTAGCTTAGTGGCGGGGACGTTTCCAGGGGGAGTTGCGGTCGCATGGGCGGCCCGGACAGTCTCGACCAATCGCGCGAGGTCTACGTGGCCTTCGCCTTCGCCGGCGGCGACCTGCTGGTGGAGGTGGCCGACGACGGCCATGTCGTCTTCGCCGTCGGCGCCGCCATGGCTCTGGTGTCGCGGCCGGCCCGCATGCTGGCCGGCAAGCGCTTCGCCAACCTGTTCCAGCCGCAGGACCGCCCGCGCCTCCACCGCGCCTTCAGCCGCATGCGCGCCGGCCAGCGGGTGCGCCACCTGCTGCTCCACGCCATCCGCGGCGAGGACGGCCGGGTTCCGGTGTCGCTGTCGGGCTACCGCCACCCCGACCGCGATGGCCGATTCCTGCTGACCCTGGCCCATGGCGCCGCCCTGGTGCCGGCCGACGTGCGCCGGGTCGCCCGCACCGGCCTGTTGGAGCCCGAGGCCTTCGAACGGGTCGCCGAGCGAATGATGGCCGAGGGCGCAGGCGCCGACGACGGCGCCTACCGGCTGACCATGGTCGAGCTGCCGGGCCTCGACGAATTCGGCAGGGAGGCGGGCCCCGAGGCCATGGACGACTTCATGGCCGGGCTGGGCGACGCGCTGCGGAACGTGTCGGTGGGCGGCGACGCCGCCACCCAGCTGGCGGACAACCGCTACGGCGTCATCCACGCCGCCGACTTGGAGTCATCGTCCATCGAGGAGGCCATCGCCAATCTGGCGCGCGCCATCGCCCCGGGCATCGACCTGACCACCCGCTCGGCCACGGTGGTCCTCGACTCCCACGAGCTGACCGGCGAGGACGCGGTCAACGCCCTGGCCTACACCCTCAACCGGTTCGCCCGCGAGGGCCAGATCGCCTCGGCACCGTCGCTGGGGGCGGCGGTGGAGGCATCGCTGACCGCCACCGTCGACCGCATGCGCTCGGTCAAGGCCCTGATCGAGCGGGGCGACTTCGACCTCGCCTTCCAGCCGGTGGTGGACCTGTGGACCTCCAACGTCCATCACTTCGAATGCCTGGTCCGGTTCGCCGGCAGCGACGATTCCCCCTACCACACCGTCTCCTTCGCCGAGGACGTCGGCATCGTCGGCGAACTCGACCAGGCCATCTGCGAGCGGGCGATCGCCTTCATCCGCTCGCCGGCGGCGGCAGTGGACGGGCTGCGCTTCGCGGTCAATCTGTCGGGTCGCTCGCTGAGCCACCCGCCCACCGCCAAGAAGCTGCTCGACACCATTTCGGACGCCTGGGACCTGAAGCGGCGACTGCTGTTCGAGGTTACGGAATCGGCCGAGATCACCGACCTGCCCTTCGCCAACGCGGTCGTGCAGGAGATCCGTGCCCAAGGCCATCCGGTGTGCCTAGACGACTTCGGCGCGGGCTCGGCCGCGTTCCACTACCTGCGGGCGCTCAAGGTCGACTACGTCAAGATCGACGGCTCCTACATCAAGGAGTGCGCGCGCTCGGGCGAGAGCATGCCCTATCTGCGCGCCATCACCCAGCTATGCGGCGATCTGCGCATCGGCACCATCGCCGAGTTCGTCGAGGACGAGGAGACCGCCTCGCTGCTGAGGGTGCTCAAGGTGCGCTACGGCCAGGGATGGCACTTCGGCCGCCCGGTCAAGGTCAACCCGATGACCGCCGCCCGCAACGCCTGGACCACGCCGACCATGGGCTGGCGCAAGGGCCTGCTGGTGTGTTCGGCCAAGGTCGGCCAGGCGGCGCAATAGACCGCCCTTGCCTTTTGGTCCGGGGGCGGGCCATCTTTCGGACGGGGTTCGCTGCGGAAGGTCGCGCGCGAGTGTCACAGGCTCTGAAGAATTCGAACGATCTATACGTTTCCCTCGCCTTCGCGGCGGCCGACGTGCTGTTCGAGCTACGCGCCGACGGCCGCATCGAATTCGCGGTCGGCGCCGCCATGTCGCTGCTGGGCCGTCCCGCCCGCGCCCTGACCGGAACCGCCCTCGCCGACCTCGTCTGCCCCAGCGACCACGACCGCCTGCAGCGGGCGCTGGCGGCCATGGGCCGCTGCGAGCGGGTGCGCAACGTCATCTTGACCGTCAACCGCCCCGAGGGCGGCACCACCCAGGTGTCGCTGTCCGGATACGGCCACCCAGACCGCAAGGGCACCCTGATGACGGTGATGGCCCATGCCAGCGGCTTCATGCCGCCCGAGGGCCGCCACGACACCCCCAGCGGCCTGCTGGGCCGCGACGAGTTCGCCGCCAAGGCCCGCGCCCTGCTGCACGACCCCGCCACCGAGGACGACCGTTACAAGCTGACGCTGCTGGAACTGCCCGAGATGGCGACGCTGCGCGAGCGGGTCGGCGCCGAGGCGGCGCAGTCCTTCGTCACCCGCCTCGGCGAGCGCCTGCGCGCCCTGTCGGTGGGCGGCGACGCCGCCGGCCAGCTGTCGGACAGCAAATACGGCGTCATCCACGCCGGTACCGTCGACGATTCCCTGATCGAGACGGTGGTCGCCGAGGCCGCCGGGGGGCGCAAGGAACTGGCGGTCAAGCCCAAGGCGGCCACCCTGGTGCTGGACGTCACCGACATCCCCGCCGCCGACGCCGCCCGCGCCCTGGCCTATACCCTGAACAGCTTCGCCGACGACGATACCGCCGGCCTCGACATCGACAGCCTGCGCGCCCAGGTGCAGCCGAGGCTGTCGGCCACGGTCAAGGAAATGAAGGCGTTCCGCCAGGTCATCGACAATGGCGAGTTCGAGATCGTCTTCCAGCCCATCGTCGACCTGTGGACCAACGTGGTACACCATTTCGAGGTGCTGGTCCGCTTCGGCGACGGCACGCGGTCACCCTACGACACCGTCACCTTCGCCGAGGACACCGGCCTGGTCGGCGACCTGGACATGGCCGTGCTCGACCGCGCCATCGAGATCATGCGGTCGCATGCCGGCTCCAGCGACGCCCTGCGCTTCGCGGTCAACCTGTCTGGCCGCTCGCTCTCCAACGCCAAGGTCATCGAGGCCCTGCGCGCCCGCGTCAAGGCGGCCGCCGACCTGTCCAAGCGGCTGCTGTTCGAGATCACCGAAAGCTCGGCCATCGCCGACCTGGCCTCGGTCAATGCCGTGGTCCAGGACATCCGCCGCCAGGGCTTCGAGGTCTGCCTCGACGACTTCGGCGCCGGTCACGCCGCCTTCCATTACCTGCGCGCGCTGAAGGTCGACCACGTCAAGATCGACGGCTCCTACGTCAAGGATTGCATGAAGAGCGAGGAGAACGTCGCTTTCATCAAGGCCATGGTCAACCTGTGCGCCGAGCTGAAGATCACCACCATCGCCGAATACGTCGAGGACGCCCAGACCGCCGCCCTGCTGAAGGTGCTGAAAGTGCGCTACGGCCAGGGCTGGCACTACGGCAAGCCGCTGTCGGTGCCCGCCGACGCCACCGACCCCAAGGCCTGGACCAGCCCGGGCACCGAATGGCGGCGCGGACTGCTGCACTTCAAGGGATGAAGACAGCGGACCGGGTTTGGGCTATCCATGGCGCCATGAAACTGCATGGCGACATTCCGCTGGGAAACTGGATCGACCGCTGGGTGCCGGCCCCGGCGCGGCCCTATCTGCGGCTGATGCGCCTCGACCGCCCCATCGGCACCTGGCTGCTGCTGTTCCCGTGCTGGTGGAGCGCCGCCCTGGCCGCCGGGGGCTGGCCCGACCCCTGGCTGATGGCCCTGTTCGCCATCGGCGCGGTGGTGATGCGCGGCGCCGGCTGCACCGTCAACGACATCGCCGACCACGAGTTCGACGCCCAGGTCGCCCGCACCCGGGGTCGCCCCATCCCCTCGGGCGCGGTCAGCGTCCGGCAGGCGGCGGTTTTCCTGGCCGCCCAGTTGGCGGTGGGCCTGCTGGTGCTGGTGCAGCTGAACCCTTTCGCCATTGGCGTCGGCGCCGCCTCGTTGCTGCTGGTGTTCCCCTATCCGTTCATGAAGCGGGTCACCTATTGGCCGCAGGCCTGGCTGGGGCTGACCTTCAACTGGGGCGCCCTGGTGGGCTGGGCGGCGGTGACCGGCGACATCGGCGTCCCGGCGCTGCTGCTCTACGCCGCCGGCCTGTTCTGGACGCTGGGCTACGACACCATCTACGCCCACCAGGACAAGGAGGACGACGCCCTGGTCGGCGTCAAGTCCACCGCGCTTCGCCTGGGCGCCGCCACTCCCGCCTGGCTGGCCGGCTTCTACGGCGCCGCCCTGGCGCTGATCGCGGCCGCCGGCTGGACCGCCGGCCTGGGGTGGGCGTTCTGGCCGCCGCTGGCGGTGGCCGGCCTGCACCTGGCGTGGCAGGTCCGCGCCGTCGACATCGACGACCCCGCCGATTGCCTGGCCAAGTTCAAGTCCAACCGTGTGTTCGGCTGGCTGCTGCTGGCGGCGATCGTCGCCGGGCGGGTGGCGTGATGGGCGCCGCCGACCCCAAGGCCTTCATCCGCGAGAACACCGAACTGGCCTCGCCGCCGGCCTGCCCCGAGATCGTGCTGTGGACCGCCACCGAGGTGACGCCGCTGTGGGAGGCCACCGAGGCGGCACTCCTGCGGGTCAACCTGCCGCCGCCCTATTGGGCTTTCTGCTGGGCCGGCGGCCAGGCGCTGACCCGCTACGTGCTCGACAACCCCGGACTGGTCGCCGGCAAGCGGGTGCTGGACTTCGCCGCCGGCTCGGGGGTGACCGCGATCGCCGCCGCGCTCGGGGGCGCCGCCCGCGTCGAGGCGGCCGACATAGACCGCATCGCCCGCGCCGCCATAACGCTGAACGCCGAGGCCAACGGCGTGACGGTGGAGGTCCCCGAGGAGGACGTGGTCGGCTGCCCCTGCCGCTGGGACGTGGTGGTGGCCGGCGACGTCTGCTACGAGGCCCCGATGACCGCCCATATCTGGCCCTGGCTGGTTTCCCTTGCCGCCGCGGGCGCCACGGTGATCATGGCCGATCCCGGGCGCGCCTACCTGCCGCGGCAAGGCCTGCTGGAGGTGGCGCGCATGACGGTCGCCACCAGCCTGGAACTGGAAGATCGCACCCAGCGCGAGGTGGTCGTATATAAGATCGTGGGGTGAGTGGAAGGAGATGGCCATGGCCGAGCTGACCATCGAACCCGTCGCGGTCCTGTCCGACAACTACGTCTGGCTGATCCACGACGGCAAGACCGGCGCCACCGCCGCCGTCGACCCCGCCGTCGCCGGCCCGGTGCTGGAGGCGGTTGAGCGGCGCGGCTGGCGCCTGACCCACATCCTGAACACCCACCACCACCACGACCACACCGGCGGCAATGTCGAGCTGAAGCGAGCCACCGGCTGCATCGTGGTGGGGGCGCGCGGCGACGCCCCGCGCATTCCGGCCCTGGACATCGAGGTGGCCGACGGCGAGCACTTCCTGCTCGGCAGCGCCGCCGCCCTGGTCATCGACACCCCCGGACACACCCTGGGCCACATCTCCTATTGGTTCCCCGAGGCGCACGCGCTGTTCTGCGGCGACACCCTGTTCTCGCTGGGCTGCGGGCGGCTGTTCGAGGGCACCCCCGAGCAGATGTGGGCGTCGCTGTGCAAGCTGCGCGACCTGCCGGCCGAGACCGGCGTTTACTGCGCCCACGAATACACCCAGTCCAACGGACGCTTCGCCCGTGTCACCGAGCGCGACAATCCGGCGCTGGCCGCCCGGCTGGCCAAGGTGGACGGGCTGCGCGCCCAGGGACTGCCGTCGCTGCCGTCGACCATCGGCGAGGAGCGCGCCGCCAACCCGTTCCTGCGCGCCGACGTACCCGCGCTGGCCCGGGCGGTGGGCATGGAGGCGGGGGCCGACCCGGTGGTGGTGTTCGCGGAACTGCGCAGACGGAAGGACGTGTTCTAGGCATGGCCGAGGAAGAGCTGGGCTGCTGGTCGGTGGGAACCATCTGGCGGGGCACGCCACTGCTGTCGGCGCGCCTGCGGCTGCGCCCCTTCACCGATGCGGACGTCGCCCGCGTCGCCCAGGTGCTGGACGACTGGGAGGTTGTGCGGCTGACCGCCAACATCCCCCACCCCTTCACCGAGGACGACGCCCGCGGCTTCTTCGCCCTGATGGACAACAAACGCCAGGCCCGCACCGGCGCCGTGCTGGCCATGGAGCGCACCGTCGACGGCGTGGTGATCGGTGCCATCGGCTTCGGCACCGAGCACGACGGCACCCCCGAACTGGGCTATTGGGTGGCGCGCGAGGACTGGGGCCACGGCTACGCCACCGAGGCCGTGCGCCGGCTGGTCCGCCACCTGTTCCGCGATCTCGGCTACTCCCGCGTCTGGGCCTCGGCCCATCCCGACAACGCCGCCTCGCGCCGCGTGCTGGAAAAGGCCGGCCTCAAGCCCGAGGGCTACGAGATGGTGGGCATGCCGGCGCGCGGCCAAAGCGTCGTCATGCCGGTCCACGCCCTGGAACGCGCCGCCTGGGAACGGGCCTGGGCGGCGCGGCCGATGGTGCTGGTGGCCGCCGCCGCGCTGATCGACCCCGACGGCCGCGTGCTGATGGCCAGCCGGCCGCCGGGCAAGCTGATGGCCGGACTGTGGGAGTTTCCCGGCGGCAAGGTGGACGCCGGCGAGACCCCCGAGGCGGCCCTGGTGCGCGAGCTGCACGAGGAACTGGGCATCGACGTGGGCGAAAGCTGCCTGGCGCCGCTTGCCTTCGCCTCCCACGACTACGACAGCTTCCATCTGCTGATGCCGCTCTTCGCGGTGCGGCAGTGGAAGGGCACCCCCACCCCGCGCGAGGGCCAGCAACTGCGCTGGGTCCGGCCGTCGCGCCTGACGGACCTGCCGATGCCCCCCGCCGACATCCCTCTGGTGGCGATCCTGCGCGATTGGGTATGATTGCATCGGCAACCATCGCCGGGA
>JBFMHS010000241.1:0-2995 GCA_040751765.1 Pseudomonadota bacterium
GTGGTCACCGCCGACGGCCGCTCGCGGGCCTATGTCAACGACCAGCCGGTCTCCGTCGGCCTGCTGCGCCGCATCGGCGACGCGCTGGTGGAGATTCACGGCCAGTTCGAGAGCCACGGCCTGCTGGATTCGGCCACCCATCTCGGCGTTCTCGACGCCTTCGCCGGGCTGGCCGATGCCCGCCGGGCGACCCGCGCCGCCTGGGAGGCCTGGCGCGAGGCGCTGAAGCGGCGCGCCGAGGCCGAGGCCGAGCTGGCCCGGGCGCGGGCCGAGGAGGCCGAACTGCGCCATGCCCATGACGATCTGGCCGCCCTCGATCCCCGCCCCGGCGAGGAAGACGAGTTGGCCCAAAGCCGCGCGGTGATGATGCACGGCGAGAAGCTGCTGGAGGCGATGAACGGCGCCATGGCCCAGCTGTCCCGGACGGGCGAGGTGGAGGCATCCCTGCGCGCCGCCCAGCGATTGCTGGAGCGCGTCGCCGACCGTGCCGAGGGCCGCCTCGACCCGGTGATCGCCGCGCTGGACCGCGCTGCCGTCGAGGCCGCCGAGGCCGCCAACCTGCTGGAACGCGCCTCGGCTGACATCGATCTCGACCCCCGCCACCTCGAGAAGGTGGAGGAGCGCCTGTTCGCCTTGCGCGCCGCCGCCCGCAAGCATGGGGTCGAGGTGGATGCCCTGGCGGTCCTGCGCGACGACCTGGCTCGCAAGCTGGCGGCGCTGGAGGGCGGCGGCGACGACCTGGCGCGGCTGGCCCGCGAGGAGCAGGCGGCCCGCGCCGCCTATGCCGAGGCGGCCCGCGCCCTGTCGCGCTCGCGCGCCGATGCCGCCCTGCGCCTCGACAAGGCGGTGGCCGCTGAACTGCCGCCGCTGAAGCTGGAAAAGGCCGGCTTCCGCACCGCCGTCGACACCCTGCCCGAGGCCGAATGGGGTCCCGACGGCCTGGACGCGGTGGAATTCCTGGTTTCCACCAACCCCGGGGCGCCGCCCGGCAGCCTGGGCAAGATCGCCTCGGGCGGCGAGCTGTCCCGGTTCATGCTGGCGCTCAAGGTGGTTCTGGCCCGCACCTCGCCCATCCCCACCATGGTGTTCGACGAGGTCGACTCCGGCATCGGCGGCGCCGTGGCGGCGGCCGTCGGCGAGCGTCTGGCCCGCTTGGCCGCGGAGGTCCAGGTGCTGGTGGTCACCCATTCGCCGCAGGTGGCCGCGCGTGGTCGCCAGCATTACCGCGTCGCCAAGGCCGAGGCCAAGCCCGGCACCGTGGTCACCGGCGTCGAGCGCCTGCCCGAGCCGGCGCGGCGCGAGGAGATCGCCCGCATGCTGGCCGGCGAGACCATCACCGACCAGGCCCGCGCCGCCGCCGACAGCTTGATGGAATGCGGCTGAAGACCACCCATCGGTCATAGCCGCCCCCCCGGCATCCGGGCTATTTCATCCCATGGGGCCAACACCCTATGCTCCTGCGACATTCCCCTCGTCGTACTGGCCTCCGCGTGGTTCCCTTTCCGAAGCGCGTACAACTGCTCGGCTTCCTCCTGCTCACCGCCGTGGGGGCATGGATGGCGCTCGACCGCATCGACCGGTTGGGACGGGCGTCGGACAGTGTCCTCGACCAGCCCTTCGAGCTGGTCGGAGCCCTGCTGGAAGCGCATGACCACGCCTTCTCGGTCCACACCTCCCTGCGCGACGCCGTCGATGCCGTCGATGCCGGGCGCCGGGCCGTCTTGCTGGAGGCGGTGGCGGTCCACGAGCGTTCCCTGCGCGCGTCGCTGGCCATCCTGGCCCGGCGCCACCAGGCCACTCCACACCGCCTCGCCCCGCTGCTGGAGGCCATGGGGGAATGGAGCGCCGTGCGCGCCGATGCCATTGACCTGCTGACGAGGGGACGGCGGGCCGAAGCGCAGGCGCTGCTGTCGGAGAAGGGGGAAAGGAGCTTCCGCCGCCAGCACGAGGTGCTGGGCAGCTTCCTGGCCGAGGAACGCGACATGGCCGCCCGCCTGCGGAGCGAGGCGGACGAGGCGCGCCACGGCGCCGAGGTGGCGTCGATGTTCCTGGCCATCCTCGCCGGTGCCGCCAGCGCGGCCGCCCTCTTGGGCTATGCCGTGTTCACCCGCGCCCACCGGCCGCTGATGAGGCTGCGCACCAGCCTGCTGGCGCTGGCCGACGGCGACGGCACGGTGGAGGTGCCCCACACCGACGCCCCAGGCACCATCGGCCTGGTCGCCCGCGCCGTGGCCCGCCTGAAGCGGGTGATGGCCGAGCGCGACAACGCCATCGCCGCCCTGCGCCTGTCCGAGGACCGGCTGAAGGCGGCCCTGTCCATCGCCCCCATGGCGGTGTTCAACCTGGACCGCCAACTGCGCTACACCTGGATCTACAATCCGCAGGTTCCGATCCCCGCCGAGGACTTCATCGGCCGCACCGGCGCGGAGTTCTTCGAAGCCGAAGGCTATGCCAGCCGCGCCGCCCTGTGCCGCCGGGTGCTGGCCACCGGCAGGACGGCCGTCAGCGAGATCGTGCTGCGCCTGAGGGGCTCGGACGAGGACCGCCACTTCGACCAGATGGTCGCCCCCGTGTTCGGCCCCGACGGCACAGTGGCCGGATTGACCTGCGCCGCCATCGAGGTCACCGACAGGGTGCGGGCGGCCCGCCAGTTGGAGCACGCCATCGCCCAGGCGCGGCGCGCCGACGACGCCAAGGCCCGCTTCCTCGCCGCGGCCAGCCACGACCTGCGCCAGCCGCTGCAGGCGTTGCGCCTGTTCATGGACCTGATGGACCAGCGCCTGACCGGCGGCCGCGACCGCCAGATCATGGGCGGCGCGCTGTCGGCGCTGTCGGCGGCCGAAGACCTGATGCGCAACTATCTCGACGTCTCGGTGCTGGAGGCCGGCATCCTGCGCCCGAACCCCACTGACATCCAGATCGGCGAGATGCTGCGTGACGTGGTCGCCGAATGCGCCGACCAGGCCGCCGAGAAAGGCATCGCGCTCCGGCTGGC
>JBFMHS010000242.1:0-12806 GCA_040751765.1 Pseudomonadota bacterium
CCGTGGGGTTGAGCGGGCGGAGGCGGTATGATATCGCTTCCGCCTGTCACCCTGTCACCCTGTCACCCTGGGCCGGCGCCCTTTCCGGAGCCCACACGTCATGATCGGCCGACTGAAGGATCTCCTCGCCCGCCGCGACCAACCGGCGGGGCAAGAGCACCGCATCCGCCTGGCGGCGGCGGCGCTGCTGGTCGAGGCCGCGCAACTGGACGGCCACATGGACGAGGCCGAGCGGGCGCGCATCCATTCGGTGCTGTCCGGCCATTTCGGACTGGGCGACGACGAGGCCGCGCGGCTGGTGGCCGAGGCGCGCGAGGCGGTGGAGCATTCGGTCGAACTGCATGGCTTCACCAACGCGGTGAAGGACAATTTAGACGCCGACCAGCGCATCCGCCTGATCGAGATGCTGTGGGAGGTCGCCTACGCCGACGGCCATCTGCACGACTACGAGGCCAATCTGGTCCGGCGCGTTGCCGGGCTGCTGTACGTTCCCGACCAGGACTCCGGCGCCGCCCGCAAGCGCGCGCTGGCCCGCCTGGGGTTGCCTGACGGGCTCGCCTGAGCGGGCCTTTTCCCACTTGCCCTCGCCGGGCTCTAGCTGGAGCACGCCATGACCTATGTCGTCACCGAGAACTGCGTGAAGTGCAAGTACCAGGACTGCGTCGAGGTGTGTCCTGTCGACTGCTTCTACGAGGGTGAGAACTTCCTGGTCATCAACCCCGACGAATGCATCGATTGCGGCGTGTGCGAACCGGAGTGTCCGGCCGAGGCGATCTTCCCCGATTCCGATCCCAAGGCCTCGGACTGGCTGGAGATCAACAGGGAATACTCCCAGACCTGGCCGAACATCACCCGGAAGGGCGAGGCCCCGGCCGACGCCGACGAGTGGAAAAACAAGCCCGGCAAGGCCAAGCTGCTGTCGCCAAATCCCGCCACGCGGTGATCCCGCACCCTCCCCGAAAGGGGAGGGGCGGCTTTTTCCCCTGTTCCAAAAGGGGGCGGCTGTGCTATAAGGGCAAGTCCGTCGAACTGTGCCGGCGGACTGCCTATTTTGGCTTTGAGCCAACGGCGGCGCGTGCCGCCAACCAGGTACCAACCGCAGTGAGAAACCCTGCCCGTCGCGGACGAGGCCGGCCCCCCCATTGACCTGGGAACGGGAGAGCTTTTCGCGTTGGGTGGACGTCGTAGGGAACAAGAGCAGATGTCGAGCAATTTCGCCGAGGGCGATTACGTGGTGTATCCCACCCATGGTGTCGGGCGGGTCGTCGCACTGGAAAACCAGGAAATCGGCGGCATGTCCCTGCAGCTGTTCGTCATCACCTTCGACCGCGACCGCATGACCCTGCGCGTGCCGGTGACCAAGGCGACCAAGTCCGGCCTGCGCAAGCTGTCGTCGCGCTCGGTGATGGAGACCGCGCTGTCCACGCTCAAGGGGCGCGCCAAGGTCAAGCGCACCATGTGGAGTCGCCGGGCCCAGGAATACGAGGCAAAGATCAATTCCGGCGACCCGGTGTCCATCGCCGAGGTGGTGCGCGACCTGCACCGCAACGCCAACCAGCCCGACCAGTCCTATTCCGAGCGCCAGATCTACGAGGCGGCGCTGGAGCGGCTGGCCAGCGAGCTGGCCGCCGTCGAGAGCATCGACACCGAGGCCGCCACCGCCAAGCTGGAGAAGCTGCTCGACGCCGCGTGAGCGTTGACGGAATCCCCGCCGCCTGCGACATTCCCCATTTGACGGAGCTTGCCTCCGTCTGATGGGGAATCTGGCCTTGTCCGACACCAACATCTTCGCCACCCTGCGCGGGGGCGGCCGCATCTGGGCGGTCGCGGCCATTCACGGCGACCTCGGCCGCCTGAGGGCGCTGCACGCCCAGTTGGCCGAGGACCTGCGTCCCGGCGACCAACTGGTCTATCTTGGCGACTATCTCGGCTATGGCGCTGATGTGCGCGCCACCATCGACGAGTTGCTGACCTTCCGCCGCGCCTTCATCGCGCGGCCGGGGGTCGAGGTCGAGGACGTGGTGTTCCTGCGCGGCGCCCAGGAGGAGATGTGGCAGAAGCTGCTGCAGCTCCAGTTCGCCCCCAATCCCGCCGACGTGCTGAGGTGGATGGTCGACCACGGCATCGCGCCCACGGTGTCGGCCTATGGGGCCAGCGTCGAGGACTGCTTCAACGCCGCCCGCGAGGGCGTGGTGGCGCTGACCCGCTGGACCAGCGCGCTGCGCCAGGCCATGCGTACCCATGACGGCCACACCACCCTGATGAGCGTGCTCCGCCACGCAGCCTTCACCGACGACAACGCGCTGCTGTTCGTGCATGCCGGCCTGGATCCGTCGCGGCCGCTGTCGGCGCAGATGGATGCCTTCTGGTGGGGCTCGGCCGGGTTCGAGCTGCTGGACGCGCCCTATGGCGGCTTCCGGCTGGTGGTGCGTGGGTCCGACCGCCGCCGGGGCGGCGTGCGCGTCGGCGCCTTCACCGCCACGCTCGACGCCGGCTGCGGCTTCGGCGGCCCGCTCACCGCCGCCTGCTTCGGCGCCGACGGCGAGATGTTGCGGACCATCGAGGGGTAGGCGTCACACCACCAGCTTCACCCGGGCCCCCGCGCGCGGCTGCTCGCCGGCGGCCAGGCCGTTGAGGAGGCGGAAGCGCTCCACCTTGTGGGCGTCCACCGCCATGCGCTCGCCCAACGACTCGGCGCTGTCGCCGGCCTTGACCGTTACCACCTTCACCGTCAGCGGGCGCACCGCGCGCCTTTCCTCGGCCGACAGCGGGCGGAAGCTGTAGGTGGCGCGGCGGAACGGCTCGCCCAGCTGGGCGGTGCGGCCGGTGGGCGAGACGAAGGTGAAGCGGTACAGCGTCCCGGCGTCGAAGCGGATCGCCACCAGCCGGACGTCGACCGCCCCTTGCTTGGTGCGGCCGCGCGTGGTGGCGGTGGCGGCGGCCATGCCGTTCACCTCCAGCCGCTCGCCGCCCGCCAACTGGGCCTTGGGCATCCACTGGCGCTGGATGTGGGCCAGCGGGTCGCCTCCGTCGCGGGCGGAATCGAACACGATGGCCGCGCCCGCCCGGTCGCGGGCGACCACCGCCTTGTCGCCGTTGGTCAGGCGGAAGTCGGCCGGCACCTCGAATCGGAAGCCAAGCCCCGGGTGCAGGAAGACGCGGCCGCGCACCACCCCTTGCTCGGGGTCGTCGCCATAGACCATGCCGTCGACGGCGTCGAGGAAGCTGTCCAGGCCCAGGCTGCCCTGGGGCGGCGCCCCCAGCGCGTGGCGGATGGCGGCCTGCACGCGGTCGAGGGTACGCGGGTGGGTGGACATGAAGTGGGTCTCGTCGACCACGCCGGGATCGCGGCCGGCCTCGATGGCCTCCAGGCGCGAATGCTCGCGCAGCTTGGACAGCATCGTGGCCATGGCGTCGGCATGCCAGCCGGCGCGGCTCATGTAGCGCACGCCCAACGAATCCGCTTCGAACTCGTTCTCCTGCGAGTAGGCCGACAGCCAATACGACGCGCCCAGGCCGGCGATGTCCGACACCCCCGGCGTGCCCAGCACCGCGCCCAGGATGCCGATGCCGATGTTGGCGGCCATGGCTCGGCTGTAGCGCTGGGCCGAATGGCGCGCGGTGACGTGGCCGATCTCGTGGCCGAGCACTCCGGCCAGCTCGGCCTCGTTGCCGTTGAGCGCCAGCAGCCCCCGCGTGACGTAGATGTAGCCGCCGGGCAGCGCCATGGCGTTGACGATGTCGCTGTTGAGGACGGTGAAGCGATACTCGTCGCCCGGGGTTTCGCTGGTCCTGACCAGACGCTGGCCGATGCCGGCCACGTAGGCCTGCAGGCGCGGTGAGTCGAGGGCGCCGCCGAACTCCGCCAGGATGCGGGGATGGGACTCGCGGCCCATCTGCCGCTCCTCCTCGGGGGTGACGATGTTGAAGCTCTCGCGGCCCGTCCCGGGCGCCACCTGGCAGCCCGACAGGGCCAGCGTGGCGGCGAGGCCGGTGACGGTCTGGCGGCGGGTCAATCTCATGGCGCACCTTCTGGCTCGTTCGACCGCGCGAAAGGATAGCGCGAAAGTAGGGCGGGACAAGGGCGGACGACCTCTCGCCAGCAGCAAACTTTAGTGGTATCAACAGCAGCGCAACCGGCGCTAGTTGTATACACTATGCTGGAATTCGTCACTCATGGCCTCCGGATCCTTTGCCACGCTCCTTGAAATCCTTTCTTCCGACCGGGTCACCCAGGCCTTCTGCCTCGGGATCGGCTTCGTATTCCTGCGTGCGTTGTGGGCCCACGCGAAGCGCGACGAGAAACACGCCGGCCTGGTCCGTACCGCGCCGTCGCTGCTGACCAGCCTGGGCGTGCTGGGCACCTTCTGCGGCATCTTCATCGGCCTGCTCGACTTCAACGTGGCCGACATCGATGCCAGCGTTCCGGCGCTTCTGGGCGGTCTGCGCCTGGCCTTCCTGACCAGCATCGTCGGCATGGGGGCCGCCATCTCGTTCAAGGCCGCCCAGACGATCTGGCCGCATGGCCCCTCCGGAACCGCCGCCGGGGCCTCGGCCGACGACATCCTGGCGGCGCTGCACGAGCTGCGCGACCAGGCCGCCGAGGCCGACCGCGCTGGCCGCGAGGCCGCCGAGCGGCTGCGCGCGGCGATGGTCGGCGACGCCGACAGCAGCCTGGTCACCCAGATTCTCAAGCTGCGCACCACCGTCGCCGACAAGGCCGACGAACAGCGCCAGGCCACCGCGGCCGGCTTCGAGGGCCTGTCCGCCGAGTTCCGCGCCTTCGCCGAGAAGGTCGCCGAGAACAACGCCAAGGCGCTGGTGGATGCCCTGCGCGAGGTGATTCGCGACTTCAACGCCAAGATCAACGAACAGTTCGGCGACAACTTCAAGCAGTTGAACCTGGCGGTCGGCCAGCTGCTGGTCTGGCAGGAGAACTACCGCCAGCACGTCGAGGTGCTGACCGCCCGCTTCGAGGAGGCCGGGCGCGGAATCGAGGCCACCCGGGCCGCCGTGGACGCCATCGCCGCCCGCGCCGAAACCATCCCCGCCACAATGGACGGACTGGCGGCATTGCTGGCCGCATTGCGCGCCCAGACCGACGACCTGGCCGCTCACCTGGAGGCGGTGGCGGCGCTCAAGAGCCAAGCCATGGAGGCCTTCCCGATGGTCGAGCGCAACCTGGCGGCCATCACCGAAGGCATGCGCGCCGCCACCCAGCGGATGACCGCCGAGGTCGAGGCGGCCACCACCGCCGTCCAGACCGCGCTGGTCGAGCAGTACGAGGCCATGCGCAAGAGCGCGCAGTCGGGCCAGGAGTTGCTGGAGGCCCAGAAACGCACCCACGGCGAGCTGGAAAAGGGCGTCACCCGCCTGGGCGAGGCGACGACCACGGCGGTGGACGGCCTGGCCAAGGGGATCGAGGGGGCGGTGCAGACGGCCGCCGCCAAGTTCGCCAAGACCGCCGACGACCACTCGGCCGCCGCCGTGGCCGCCGTGGCCCGCCTCAACGAGTCCTTCGACCAGGCCATCCGCAAGGGTGCCGAGACCTTGGGCGGCCAGCTCGACACCCTGGACAGGGAAATGCAGCAGGAGATCACCCGCGTCATCGAACTGATGGGCGGCAAGCTGACGTCGTTGTCCGAGCAGTTCGTCAAGGACTACGCGCCCCTGACCGAACGCCTGCGGGCACTGGTCGAGACCGCCAGGGCGGTGCCGTGATGGCCTGGAACAAACTGTTCGCCCACCGGGCCGGCGAGGACGAGGAGCATTGGATCACGGTGTCGGACCTGATGTCGGGCCTGATGATCATCTTCCTGTTCATCGCCATCACCTATATCCGGCCGCTGGTCAACGAGCGCAACACCGTGCGCGAGATCGCGGTGACCTGGCAGGAATCCGAGGTCCAGTTGTACGAGGCGCTGGAAGCCGAGTTCCGCGCCGACCTGCGCCGCTGGAACGCCGAGATCGACCGCGAGACACTGGCGGTGCGGTTCAAGGCGCCCGAGGTGCTTTTCGCCCCCGCCAAGGCGACCATCCGGCCCGAGTTCCAGGCCATCCTGCGCGACTTCGTTCCGCGTTACCTGGATGTGCTGGCCAAGTTCCGCGACAAGATCGAGGAGGTCCGCATCGAGGGCCACACCTCGTCGGACTGGGGCGGGGTCGGCGGCTCCGAGGCCTATTTCCGCAACATGGCCCTGTCGCAGGAGCGCACCCGTGCGGTGCTGGAATTCGGCCTGTCGCTGGCGGCCGCCGAGCGGCACGCCGAATGGGCGCGCGCCCACATCACCGCCAACGGCCTGTCGTCGAGCCGGCTGGTGATGGTCGACGGCCGCGAGGACCCCGAACGGTCGCGCCGGGTCGAGTTCCGCGTCCGCACCAACGCCAAGCAGGAGATCGTCCGCATCCTGGAGACCGTGAAGTGAAGCTGGACATCCGCTTCGACGGCCTCGACGCGCTGATCCGCCGCATGGGCGCCAGCCCGCGCGATTGGCGGAGCGACGGCGGCATCGATCCCCACGACTTCGCCGCCCGCCTCAAGCAGGGCATCGAGGTCGACCCCTCCGAGGTGGAGATCGGCCCCGCCGGCCTTTTCACCTACAAGGGCCAGCACGTCCTGCTGTACATCATGGACAGCAGGCACGACCGCGACACCTTGGAGAACCGTCCCGAAAAGGCGCAGCGCTTCCACCTGACCGAGTGCGACGCCCTCGACCGCATGCGCGGCATCGGCCGCCTCGACCGCTACGTGGTCACCAACGACACCTCCGGGACCTTCCGGGTGGTCGCCAACGACTGGGTGACCGGCGCCCGCGAGGAGACCCGCGCGCGCCTGAAGGTGTGCAGGCTCTGCCTGAAGAAGCTCCGCTATCGCGGCTATGAAGGCGGCACCGGGCCGGTGTGGCGTAATTTCTCGCTGGACGAATTCTTCGCCCACTACGCCACCCACTTCGCCCACAAGCCGCGCTACACCGACGCCACCATGCCGCCCCAGGGCTATACCGCCGACTGGCCCGAGCTGTCGCGCCGCCATCGCGAGCGGGTGGGGTGGCGCTGCCAGCAATGCGGGGTGGACCTGTCCGGGCATGGCCATCTGCTGCACGTCCACCACCGCAACGGCCTGACCGCCGACAATTCGACGGCCAATCTGCGGGCGCTGTGCGTGCTGTGCCATGCCGAGCAGCCGCTGCACGCCATGCGCGTGCCGCCGGCCCAGGCGGAAACCATCCGCCGGCTGCGGGCCGCGCAGGGAAAATGAAAAGAGCCGCCGGCGCCCGGGAAGGCGCCGGCGGGGACCGAGGATCGTTACGGACGGGGCGGCCAGAGCCCGACGGTGTTGATGCAGAAGGTGACCGGCTGCTGGGGCGGGATCACCGAAACCTGGCCGTTGCCGGTTCCCGCGCTGGCAACGGTGACGGTGCCGCCGGTGACGCCGCTGCCCTTGTCGACGATCTGGATGCCGATGCCGCTGACGGCGGTCTGGTTGGTGGGGGTGGTGGTCCACATGGCCGCGCCGCCCTGGCCGGTGGGGGTGCCGGCGATGTACTGGTTGGTGGCCGACGGCACGTTGGTGTTGGCCGACGCGTTGGTCGGCACCGAGGCGGGCACCGTCACCGAGACGTTCGGGGCACCGCTGCCGCTGGTCGGGCTGAACGTGGCGGTGTGGGTGTGCGGGGGCACCTGGATGGTGGCCGTTTCGACACCGCGCTTTTGCGCGAGCGCCGTCGAGGTCAGGCCCGGCAGGTTCTGGGAGCTTGTTGCGACGAGCTGGCGCGAGCGCAAATCGGGCAGCTTGAAGGTGCTCTTGCCGTCGCCGCCGAAGCGGGCGCCAATCAGGGCGAACAGGGCCTGGTACTGCGCGATGGGAACGTCGCGGCCGTCGGCCGGCAGGAAGTTCTTCGGGCAGAAGTTGTAGGGGAATGCGCAGATCGAGCCCATATAAGCCTCGTAGCTGCAGGCGTGCGCCGGGCTGGACCCGGCCGCCAGGAATCCGCCGGCCAGGGCGGCCATGGCGGCGGCGCTCAGGGTGATGGAGCGAATGCTCATGTTCGTGTTCCTTCTCCGGGACGTCCGTGGTGTCACTCGGGCTTTTGCGGCCACATGCCGGTGTTGACGGCGATGCAGGCCAGGATGCCCAGTTCCGGTGGGATGGTGTTGACGTAGTTGTTGTCGCTGGACGGCGTCACGGTGACCGTGCCGCCGGTGATGCCGCCCAGGCTGCCGCTGACGGTGGGGACCACGCCGCCGATGGGAACCTGGTTCTCCAGCGACGCCGACCACATCTGCGCCCCGGAGCCTCCGGTGGGGGACGCCGCCAGGTTGGCGGGGTTGCCCAGGGTGAAGGTGTTGGTGTTGGGATCGGTGGGCACCGAGGCGTTCAGTGTCACCTTGTATGTCGGCGCCTTGGCGCCGGTGCCGGCGAAGCTGGCAACGTGATCGTGCACGGTGATCGCCTGGAACGGAATGGCTTCCTGGCCGCGGTACTGCGCCAGGGCGACGCTGCGCAGCGTCGGGAGCGACGTGTTGACGCCGACCGGCGTGCGGGATTGCAGGTTGGGAAGCAGGAAATAGGTGCGGTTGTCGCCCCCGTACCTGTAGCCGAGCAAGGCAGCGACGGCCTGGTACTGCTGAGTCGCCATCTGCTGGCCGGCCACCTGCGTATAGCCATCGGGGCAGAAGTCGACGGCGGTGAAGCAGATGCTGCCCATGAACGGGGTGCTGTCGCAGGCATGGGCCGGCCGGGGCTCGGCCAGCATCAGGCCGCCAGCCAGGGCCGCCAGCGCCACGGGGGCGCCAAGGAACTTGGTATTCATGGTGATCTCCCCTCGAGGATGCGTGGCGTCAGGGCCGCTCGGGATAAAGCCCGTTGACGGCGATGCAGGCGGTCAGGCCGAGCTGCGGCGGAATCGTCTGCAGCGAGCCGTCGCCGCTGGTATTGCCATAGGCCCCGATGGTGACGGTGCCGCCGGTCATCGCGCCGCCACCGGCGCCGCCGGTGGCGGTGGCGGTGATGCCGCCCACCGGGACCGGGTTGGTCGAGGCGGTGTTCCAGATCTTGCCGGCGGGCAGCCCGACGCTCGGCGTCGAGGACAGATAGGCGTTGGCGGTGGGGCCGTTGGTGTTGCCCGACGGCGGGTTGGCGTTGGACGCGGTCATGGCGATGGATGCCGACAGCGTGTTGGGCACGGGCGTTCCCGTCGGGCTGAACGTGGCGAGGTGGGTATGGGCGGGCAGGGGAACCGATTGGGTGTCGGTGCCGCGCGCCTGGCCCAGCACGGCGGGGGTGAGGCCCGGGCCGGTGCCGGCACCCACCCAGGTCCGCCCACGCATGTCGGGCAGGGCGAAGGTGGTCTGCCCATCGCCGCCGTAGGTGGCGCCGATCACCGAGAACAGCGTCGGGTTGTCGCTGACCTTCAGCACCTGCCCGTTGGCCGTCGACCAGTTCACGGGGCAGAAGCTGTACGGCACGAAGCACATGGTGCCGATATACGGATCGGAGGGGCAGGCCTGGGCCTCTCCGGTGTCGAGGCAGAACCAGGCTGTCGCCACCGCCGCCGCGGCGGCCATGTGCGGCAAGGTTTTCTTGAACACGCTACTCATCGGTAAGTCCCCCTCGTCTGGTGGCGGACCGCGCGACAGCAAACCGCCTTGGCGCGATCAAGCCAATGACAACAACCGAATGATATGCATGCATCCGGTGGCCATGCTACCTAAAAGTTATCCGTGCGTAACAAGTTGCTTTACTGGTGGTATGGAAAGGGGGTGGCATTTCGGGTCCCGCCAATCGGGCGGAGGTCGCCACGCCATGGGTTGTGGTAGTTGGTCTTTGTGACGAATTGTAGCCAGTGCCAGAGTCATCGCGGCCCGAGATTGACTGCGAGATGATATTTTGACGTAATACGGGTATGCGAGGCGGCCGGACATGAGCGTCGGTGGCTGCGTGCGCCCTGGGGACGGGCTGGTGACCGTCGCGGCGGAAATTCGTTCCGCGCCGGCGAGGTTGGGTGGAGGAAAGGCATGGGTTATCACGGCATTCGGCGCGGCGCGTCCCAACAGGGTGGCCGGTGGCCTGCTTCGCGCGTCCTGCCACTGGCGCTCGAGCCGAGGCTCATGTTCGACGGCGCCGCCGCCGCCACGGCGGCCGAGCAGGCCGCCCCGCCGCCCGAGGCCGAGGCGCCCGCCCCGGCCGATGATGGCGGTGCCGCTCCCGTTGACGGCGCCACCCAGGGCGCGGCGGCGCCGGTCCAGGTCGCCTTCGTCGACGCCGGCATCCCGGATGTGGTCGCCATCACCGCCGCCCTTCCCGCCGGGGTCGAGGTGGTGATGCTGTCGGCGGACTCCGATGGCTTCACCCAGATGGCCGACTGGCTGTCGGGCCGCGGCGGCATCGACGCCATCCACGTCTTCGGTCACGGCTCGGCCGGCGGCGCCCTCCTGGGCACCGGCACCCTGTCGCAGGCCTCGCTGCCCGGCTATGGCGACACCCTGTCTACCATCGGCGATGCGCTGTCCGCCGACGGCGACATCCTGTTCTACGGCTGCTCGATCGGCGCCGACGGCGCCCTGGTCGATTCCATCGCCGGCCTGACCCGCGCCGACGTCGCCGCCTCCACCGATGCCACCGGTGCCGCCGCGCTAGGCGGCGACTGGGATCTGGAGCGCAGTTCCGGCACCGTCGAGGCCGCATCCATCACGGCGGCAGACTTTGGCGGCCTGCTGGCGACGCCGGCCGACCAGGACTGGACATCGGCAACCGGCGATGGATCGTCAAGCTTGAGCGTTGGCGGCGTAACCTACAGCGGCAACGGCGACGCCATCCTGAAGGTCATCGATTCCGCGAACACCACCGACAACTGGTACGTCACCTCCATCACCAACCTTACCGGCAATGTGCTGGTGACCGACCGCGATGGCCTCGGCTCTGCCAACATGACCTATTTCCGGATCGCCAGTGACGACGGCACCGAGTTCAAGTTCGCCTCCATCGACATCAACTCCGTGGGCGTGACCTGGGGCAACTGGGCGGAGGTGTTCACCATCACCGGCCTCAAGGACGGCCAGACGGTGGCGACCGTTACCGACTTCAACTTCACTTCCGCCTCGGGGATTCAGGGGACCGGGGATTCGGCCATCACCTACACCAAGGTCACCGGTCACGTTGCCGGCCGTCTGGTGTTCGGAAGCGGGTGGCAGAACGTCGATACCGTCCAGTTCACCACCACAAGCGGCTATGGCCTCGGCTTCTTCGTCGACAACGTCAATTTCGAGCCCGCCGTCTCCAACGCCGCCCCCACCATCGGCGCCAATACCGGCATCACCCTGAACGAGGGTGCCACCACCACCATCACCACCACCCAGCTGTCCATCTCGGACACCGACACCGCCGCCGCCAGCCGCACCCTGACGGTGGGCACCGCGCCGGCCAACGGCAGCCTGTGGCTGGACAGCGACGGCAACGGGTCGATCAACGGCGCCGAGGCGGCGCTGGGCAACGGCGGCACCTTCACCCAGGCCGACATCGAGGCCGGCCGGCTGAAATACGCCCACAACGGCTCCGAGACCACCAGCGACAGCTTCACCTTCACGGTCAGCGACGGCGCCGGCGGGTCCATCGGCTCGACCACCTTCAACTTCACCGTCACCGCCCAGAACGACCCGCCCACGGTCGCCACCAACACCGGCATCACCCTCAACGAGGGCGCCACCGCCACCATCGCCAATACCCATCTCAACGAAGGCGATCCCGACGACAGCGGCGCCGGCCTCACCTACACGGTGACCACCACGGTGGCCAACGGCACGCTGTGGGTGGATTCCGACGGCAACGGCGCGGTCAACGGCGCCGAATCGGCGCTGGGCAACGGCGCCACCTTCACCCAGGCCGACATCGACGCCAGCCGGCTGAAATACGCCCACAACGGCTCCGAGACCACCAGCGACAGCTTCGTGTTCTCGCTGGCCGACGGCGGCGAGAACGGCGCGGCGGCGGTCACCGGCCAGACCTTCAGCATCACGGTGACGCCCCAGAACGATGTTCCCACCCTGGGCGGCACCTTCACCACCGCCGGCACCGTCAACGATACCGCCACCACCTCGCCGTTCAGCCAGGTGACGGTGTCGGACGCCGAGAACAACAACGTCACCCTGACCGTCACCTTCACCGGCGCCAACGGCGAGCTGTCCTCGGCCGGCAATCCGGCCTGGCTGACCCGCAACTCGGCCGGAAACTTCACCCTGGCCGCCACCGATGCCGCCACCCAGACCACCCGGTTGCAGTCCCTCGTGTTCACCCCGACCGCCAATCAGGTGGCGGCGGGCGGCACGGTGCAGACCACCTTCACCATCACCCCGGCCGACGCCGGCACCGGCTCGGCCAACGCCACCACGGTGGTGACCGCCACCTCGGTCAACGACGCTCCCGTGGCGGTCAACGACGCCGGCACCGCCACCGAGACCGGCAACCTCGCCGGCACCAACGCCACCGGCAACGTGCTGGACAACGACACCGACGCCGATACCAGCCCCTCCAGGACCGTGGCCTCGTTCCGCACCGGCGGCACCGAGGGCGCCGGCACCGCGGGCACGCTGGGCCAGGCCCTGACCGGCACCTACGGGTCGCTGACCCTGGCCACCGACGGCACCTACACCTACGTGGTCGACCAGGCCAACGCGACGGTGCAGGCGCTGGTCAATGGCCAGACCCTGACCGAGAGCTTCAACTACACGATGAGCGACGGCGCCGCCTCCGACACCGGCGTGCTGGTCATCACCATCAACGGCGCCGTCGCTCATCGTGTAGTTGAAGC
>JBFMHS010000243.1:0-11454 GCA_040751765.1 Pseudomonadota bacterium
CACCGTGTCGCCCTCGCGCACGCAGGTGCCCAGGCGCTTGGCGCGCCTCGGCGGCGACGAATTCGTCATCCTGCTGCCCGAGCTGGACCATATCGAGGACGCCGCCAAGATGGCGGCGCGGGTGATCGCCCAGGTCAAGCAGCCGTTCATGGTCGACCAGCACGAGCTCTACGTCACCGCCTCGCTGGGCATCGCCGTCTATCCCGACGACGGCACCAGCCACGAGGCGCTGGTCAAGAACGCCGACACCGCCATGTACCGGGCCAAGGATCTGGGCCGCAACAGCTACCAGCTCTACACCCCGGCCATGAACGCCCGCTCGTTCGAGCGCCTGGCCATGGAATCGTCGCTGCGCCACGCCCTGGCGCGACAGGAATTCCGGCTGGCCTACCAGGTCAAGGTCGACCTTTCCACCGGCCGCATGTCCGGCGTCGAGGCGCTGGTGCGCTGGATGCACCCCGACATGGGCCTGGTCAGCCCGGCCGAGTTCATCCCGCTGGCCGAGAACATGGGCCTGATCTCGGACATCGGCGCCTGGGTCCTGAAGGAGGCCTGCCGCCAGTGCAAGAGCTGGCACGCGCTGGGCCTGCCGCCGGTACGGGTGGCGGTCAACGTCTCGGCCCTGCAGTTCCGCGAGAGCGACGTGCCCGCCATCGTGCGGGCGGCCTTGGAGGAGACCGGCCTGCCGCCCAACTACCTGGAGCTGGAGCTGACCGAGAGCGTGCTGATGCAACGCTACGACGACGTCGCCAACGTGTTGCACGAGCTGCGGCAGATGGGCGTGCACATCTCCATCGACGACTTCGGCACTGGCTATTCCTCGCTGTCCTACCTCAAGCGCATGCCCATCGACGCGCTGAAGATCGACCGCTCCTTCGTCCACGACATCGGCGCCGAGGGCAGCGACGACGACGGCGGCGAGATCGTCTCGACCATCATCAACCTGGCCCACAATCTCAAGCTCCGCGCGGTGGCCGAGGGCGTCGAGACCGCCGAGCAGGCCGCCTGGCTGCGCGCCAAGGGCTGCGACGAGGTCCAGGGCTTCCTGATCAGCCGCCCGGTCTCGGCCGAGGACCTGGTCAGCCTGTTCGACCGCGCCTTGCTGCCGGAAGCGGTGGAGTAGCGCTCACCTCCCCGCCACCACACTCGGCAGGTTGTCGCGGATCAGCCGGGCGAACAGTCGGAACTCGTCGGCGCGCGACGTGGTGCGGCGCCAGGCCAAATCGATGGCGCGGGCCGGGGCCGGAGCCTGGAACGGGCGCATGGCGATCTGGTCATCCTCCAGCGCCTCGGCGGCGACGTAGAGCGCCGGCAGAAGGGTGGCGCCCAGGCCGGTGGCAACCATCTGGCGCAGGGTGTCCAGCGAAGTGGCGTGGAAATCCGGATGCTCGGAGGCGCCGGCCTGCTTGCACAGCTCCAGCGCCGGGTCGCGCAGGCCGTCGCCGAATTCCAGCATGATCAGCCGCTCGCCCGCCAGGTCGGCGGGGGCCAGCACTTCGCGGCCGGTCAACGCATGGCCCAGCGGCAACGCCGCCCACAGCGGCTCGGAGAACATCGGCACCACGGTGAGATGGGGATCGTCTTCCGGCGCCGCCGACAGCAGCACCAGGTCCAATTCGCCATGGGCGAGATCGGCCAGCAGGCGGGTGCGCGGCTCCTCGCGCAGATAAAGCTTGAGGTTGGGATACAGGCGGCGCATGGCCGGCAGGATGTGGGGCAACAGATAGGGCCCCAGCGTCCGCAGCACCCCGAACCGAAGCGTTCCCGACAGCGGCGTCAGCGAGCGGCGCGCCACCTCCTCCAGCTCGGACACGTCGCGCAGGATCGCCCGCGCCCGCTCGGCCACCTCGCGGCCGACGGGGGTCATCAGCACCTTGCGGCGGGTGCGCTCGACCAGCAGCGTGCCCAGTTCCTCTTCCATCTGCGCGATCTGCGCCGACAGCGCCGGCTGGGTGAGGTTGAGCCGCTCGGCCGCCTTGCGGAAGTGCAGGCTGTCGGCGACGGCAACGAGGCAACGGAGTTGGCGCAGGGTGAGCATGAATTGCGTGATAACATTTTTCTATCAATAACTCAACTCAAATCGATTGGCCTTATCAGCTTCCACCCCCTAGTTTCATAGCCATGGACAACGACTTCCCGGAGCGGACGATGACCACCCCCCGCAACAGCCAGGACCCCTCGAGCGCGTATTTCCGCGCGGTGCGCGAGACCCCGGTGCTCACGGGCGAGGAGGAGGCGGACCTGGTCGCCCGCTGGCGCGACGCCTCCGACGAGGATGCCCGCCGGCGCCTGATCGAGGCCCATCTTCGGCTGGTGGTCAAGACCGCCGGCCAGTTCAAGGGCTACGGACTGGCGGTGGCCGACCTGATCGCCGAAGGCAATGTCGGCCTTCTCCGCGCGCTGGAAACCTTCGAGCCGGAACGCGGCCTGCGCTTTTCCACCTATGCCCAGTGGTGGGTGCGCGCGGCCATGTTCGAATACGTGCTCAAGTTCTCGACCCCGGTCAATTTCGGCCTGTCGGCCGAGCGCAAGCGGCTGTTCTTCAAGCTGCGCGGTGCCAAGGCCCGGCTGACCGGCCCCGAGGGCGGTTCGCTGGACGCCGCCGACGCCGCCCAGATCGGCCGCGAGCTCAACGCCAAGGACGAGCGGGTCCTCGAGATGGAACGCCTGCTGACCCAGGCGCCGCGCTCGCTGGATGCCCCGGTCGGCGAGACTGGCACCCCCTATGGCGAACTTCTGGCGGACGAGCGCCCCGGTGCCGACGAGGTGCTGGGCGAACGTCAGGAGCTGATGTACCGCCGCGAATTGCTCAAGCACGCCTGGAGCGAGTTGAGCGAGCGCGAACGGGACATCGTGGCGGAGCGGACGCTGCGCGAAAAACCGCTGCGGCTGGAAGACCTGGCCGTGCGCTACAACATCTCGCGGGAGCGGGTGCGCCAGATCGAGGCCGCCGCGCTGACCAAGCTCAAGGGGCTGGTCCGCGCCGCCGAGGCCAAGCTGATGCCCAAGACCCGCACCGCCTGACGGAGGACCGGACCATGCGCTGCCCCCGTTGCGACGTCGATCTCGCCATGAGCGAGCGCCAGGGCGTCGAAATCGACTACTGCCCCAAATGCCGGGGCGTGTGGCTGGACCGTGGCGAGCTTGACAAGATCATCGACCGCTCGGCGGACCACGACCAGCCTCAGCCGGCGGCTTATGCGCCGCCGCCGCCCCGCCCGGCCCATTTCCCCACCGACGACGACCGCTGGGTGCACAAGCACCAGCACCGTCGGAAGAAGTCCTTCCTTCAGGACATCTTCGACTTCGACTGACCTTCGTTCTCTCCTTTGACCCCCTCCAACTTCCCCCGCCGGCGACGGCGGGGGATTTTTCTCATTGGGCCGGTGCCGGCGCGGACCTCCGCTCCGGCGGCAGCAGCGCGGCCGCCGCCGCCACCGCCAGGGCCGAGGCGGCGAGCAGCACGAACAGGGTCTCGAAGCCGCCGGTGGCGCCCCGGATCAGCGACACCAGCGGCACCGCCAGGCCGCTGACCCCAAAGGCGAGGACGAATTTCAGCCCGAAGGCGGTGCCGCGCCAGCGCGCCGGGGTATAGCGGGCCAACAGCAGGTTCTCGGCCGGGATGCCGGCCATGTTGAACGCCACCGCCAGCATCGCCACCGCCACCAGCGGCAGTCCGGCGCCCCAGGCGAGGGCCAGCAGCAGCGGCCCCTGGGCGACATAGGCGATGATGTAGATCCACTTGGCGGGGTAGCGGTCGGCGAGGTGGCCGGCCAGGACCTGGGTCAGCCCGGCGACCAGATAGACCACGGTCACCGCCGCCGACGCCCCTAGCACCCCCACCTCGCCCAAGCGCTCGTCGAACAGCTTGGGCAGCGCGGGCTGGGTGGCCTGATAGATCAGCCCTGCGCACAGCATGGTCACCGACAGCACGATGCCGGCCCGCCAGGTGTCGCCCCGCGACGGCGGCGCATGGGGCGCGCGGTCGGCCTTGGCCTCCACCACCCAGCCCTTGGCCAGCGCCACCAGGAACAGGCCGCCGGTCAGCAGCACCAGCACCCCCGGCACCACGAAGGCCGCCCGCCAGCCGGCCAGCGCGATCAGCCCGCCGCCGGCAAGCCCGGCCATCGCCGGGCCGATGCCGCCGAACACGCCGTTCAGCCCGATGGCCTTGCCCTTGTCCACCGCGTTGCGGATCAGCCAGGCGATGCCGACCGGGTGATAGATGCTGCCGAACAGTCCGACCAGCCCCAGCGCCACCGCCACCTGCACCGGCCCGTCGGCCAGTCCCACGGCCACCGCCGACAGCCCCAGCCCGACGAAGAACACCGCCATCATGCCGACGGTGCTCCAACGGTCACCCAGCCAGCCGGCGGCCGGCGCCAGCACGCCGTACAGCAGCTTGCCGGCCACGATCAGCGCCAGCACCTCCTCGTAGGGCAGGCCCAGTTCGGCGGGCAGGACCAGGGCGGCGATGTAGAAGATCGGCTCGAAGATGTGGGCGTACAGGTGGCCGACACAGGAGAAGGCCAGCGAGGCCCGGGCGGAAACGGCGGACATGGGGGCTCGCACGGTGACGGACGGCGCCCGACTGTGCCAGAGGTGGCGTGCCGCCAGCAATGACCTGCTTGCAACCCTTCTCCGCGCGGTTGGGATGCACATCGCCTCCCCAAACGAAAGGAAGGGCGTAGACTGGACTTAAGTAGATGACGACCGCTCGCCCAGCACTGGAGGGCGCCATGATTTTCAGATCCGTCGCCGAATACATCGAGGCGGTCCGCGGTAACCCCGGCCTCGCCATGCTGCCCATGGGGCTAGTCGCCGAACTGAAGGGCATCAGCCGCTCCGCGGTCGCCGAGCAGATCAAGACCGGCGCGCTGGAGGCGGTCGAAGTCAAGGGAAAGCGCAAGACTTGGCGCGGCGTTCTCCCTGCCGGCCTGTTCGCCCAGACCGACCGTGCCGAAAAGCACGTCCGCGACCGTCGCGCCAAGGTCGCCGCAGCCCTGTCCGCCCTGGCCACCGCCGGCCGCACCGGCACCTATGGCGAGGTGATGGAGCCGGCCGGCATGTCGCCGCGCAATCCCCGCCACCGGGCCGAGATCGGCGCGTTGCTGGCCGACCTGTCGCGCGAAAGCCTGGTCCGCCACGGCTACCTGATCGGCGCCGTGGCGGTGCAGAAGGCAAGCGGCCTGCCCAACGCCCTGTTCTTCGACCTGGCGCGCGATCTGGGGGTGCTGTTGCCCGGCGTCGAGGAACCGGAGTTCTGGCGCGACCAGTGCGACCGCGCCTTCGCCCATCATGTCCGGCAGATGGCGGAGGCGGCCGACTAGCGCTTCCGCGTCAGCCGCCACGCGGCGAAAATCATCAGCGCCACCACCGCGACGATGATGGTGCCGAGCGCGTTGACCTGCGGCGAGATGCCCAGGCGGACCGACGAGAACACCTCGATGGGCAGGGTCGTGGCGCCCGGTCCCGATACGAACTGGGCCACCACCACGTCGTCCAGTGACAGTGTGAAGGCCAGCAGCCACGCCGCCGCCAGCGACGGCGCGATCACCGGCAAGGTGACCAGGAAGAACACCTTGATCGGGCGCGCGCCCAGGTCCATGGCCGCCTCTTCCAGCGAATGGTCCATCTGCACCAGCCGGGACCGCACCACCACGGTGGCATAGGCCATGCCGACCGTGGTGTGGGCGATGGCGATGGTGGTGAAGCCGCGCCCGTCCGGCCAGCCCACCACCTGCTCCAGCGACACGAACAGCAGCAGCATGGCCAGGCCCAGGATGATCTCGGGCATGACCAAGGGCGCCGTCACCAGCCCGGTGAACAGCCCCCTGCCCCCGAAGCGGCCGAACCGCACCAGGGCCAGGGCCGCCAGCGTGCCCAACACCAGGGCGGCGGTGGCGCTGGTGGCGGCCACCTTCAGCGACAGCAGCGCCGCTTCCAGGAAGCCGTCGTTGCCGGCCAGTTCCACGTACCATTTGGTCGAGAATCCGCCCCACACGGTGACCATGCGCGACTCGTTGAACGACCACACAACCAGCAGCGCGATGGGCAGGTAGAGGAAGGCGTAGCCGAAAAGCAGCGCCGTGGTCAGGCCGGGGCTTCGACTCATCGCTCCGCCTCCCGCTCCAGCCGCGACTGCAGGCGCTGGAACACCGCGATGGGCACCACCAGCGCGGCCAGCATGGCCACCGCCAGCGCGGCGGCGCCGGGCCAGTCGCGGGTCAGAGAGAACACGTCCCATAGCGCCGTGCCCAGCATGTTGGTATCGCCACCGCCCAGCAGACCGGGAATGACGTACTCGCCCACCGCCGGAATGAACACCAGCAGCGAGCCGGCGACGATGCCGGGCACCGACAGCGGCAGGGTCACCGACAGAAAGGCCCGCCACGGCCGCGCGCCCAGGTCGGCGGCAGCCTCCAACAGCGACGGGTCCAGCTTTTCCAGCGTCGCGTAGAGCGGCAGCACCATGAACGGCAGGTAGGAATAGACGATGCCCACATAGACGGCGGCGTCAGTGTTGAGGATCACCAGCGGCTCGGCGATCAGCCCCACCGCCATCAGCATGTGGTTCAGCAGCCCCTCGTCCTTGAGAATGCCGATCCAGGCATAGACCCGGATCAGGAACGAGGTCCAGAACGGCAGGATCACCAGCATCAGCAGCGGCCCGCGCCGGTCGGGGCGGGCGCGGGCGATGGCCAGCGCCATGGGATAGCCGATCAGCAGGCACAGCAGCGTGGCGGCGCCGGCGATGGTCAGCGAGTTCAGATAGGCGCCGACATAGAGATCGTCGACGAACAGCAGCTCGTAGCCCTGGGCCGAGACGTGCAGGCCGTCCTCCTGGACCACCGGCTCGTAGGGCGGGATACCGACACGGCTTTCCGACAGGCTGATCTTGGCGACGATCAGGAACGGCAGCAGGAAGAACAGCACCAGCCAGGCATAGGGCACGGCCAGCACCGCCCGCCGGCCCCAGTCGCGGCGCCAGGTTCCCACCCTCACGGCAGCAACACCGCGTTGCCGGGATGCCAGGACAGCACCACCGGGTCGTCCCAGGTCACCGCCGGCTCGGCCGAGTGGCGCAGGTTGGCGGCGGTGCACATGACCATGCGGCCCGACGCCAGACGGACCTGGTAGATGGAGACGTCGCCGAGATAGGCGATCTCGGCCACCACGCCCCTCAGCTGGTTGGGCACCCCCTCGGGCGGCTCGCGGTGCATGGCGATCTTCTCGGGCCGCACCATCACCGTCACCGCGGTGCCGGCGGCCGGGGCCTCCAGAACCGCCAGCGGCGCGTCAACGCCCTCGGCCCGCACCGCGCCGGACGGCTCGACCACGCCCTCGAACAGGTTGGCCAGCCCGATGAACTCGGCGACCATGCGGCTGGTCGGGTATTCGTAGATCTCGTGCGGGCGGCCCACCTGCATGATGCGCCCCTTGTCCATCACCGCGATGCGGCTGGACATGGTCATGGCCTCTTCCTGGTCGTGGGTGACCATCACGAAGGTGACGCCCACCTTCTCCTGGATGTTGACCAGCTCGAACTGGGTCTGCTCGCGCAGCTTCTTGTCCAGCGCCGCCAGTGGCTCGTCGAGCAGCACCACGCGCGGCTGCTTGACCAGGGCACGGGCCAGGGCCACGCGCTGGCGCTGGCCGCCCGACAGCTGGTGCGGCTTCCGCCGCGCGAAGTCGCCCATGCGCACCAGGTCCAGCATGGCCGCCACCCGCTCGCGGGTCTCGGCCTTGGGCACGCCATCCTGCCTGAGGCCGAAGGCGACGTTGGCCTCGACCGTCATGTGCGGGAACAGGGCGTAGGACTGGAACATCATGTTGACCGGACGCTCGTAGGGCGGCACCCCGGTCATGTCCTGGCCGCCGATGAGGATGCGGCCGGAACTGGGCGTCTCGAATCCCGCCAGCATGCGCAACAGCGTGGTCTTGCCGCAGCCGGACGCGCCGAGGAGGGAGAAGAACTCCCCCTCCTCGATCTCCAGGTCGACCCCGGCGACGGCGGTGAAGTCGCCGAAATGCTTCTCCACCGCCTCGATGCGGATGGCCGGTGCGCGCGACGCCGCCTCGGGCGGGCGCGCCGGCCGGATCGCGACGGCCACCTATTTCTTGCCGGCGCGGAACTTCGACCACGCGCGGGCGCGGGCGCGGTCGTAGTCCAGCCCGGCCGAGGGCGGGGCGGGGAACAGCTTGGCCTGCACGGCCTGGGGCGGATAGATCACCGGGTCCTTGGACAGGCTCTCGTCCACCAGCTTGTTCGCCTCGGGCACCGCGTTGGCGTAGCCGGTCTCGTTGGTGATCTCGGCGACGATGTCGGGGCGCAGGATGAAGTTGATGAAGGCATGCGCGGCGTCGGCGTGCGGGGCATCGGCCGGGATCGCCATGACGTCGATGTTGACGATGGCGCCCTCCTTGGGGATGGCGATGGCGATGTTCTGGGGCTTCTTGGCCTTGGCGGCACGCTCGCGCACCTGCACCAGGTCGCCGACATAGCCGTGGGCGACGCAGATGTCGCCGCTGGCCAGGGCGTCGCGGTACTTCTCTGAGTGGATGAAGCGGTAGTTGGCGCGCAGCGGATTCAGCGCGGCCATGGCGGCGTCCAGCGAGCCCTTGGTCTGCTCCAGCGGATCCTTGCCCTGGAAGGCCAGCATCGCCGGCACCGCCTCGGTGGGGGTGTCGAGCAGCGACACGCCGCACGACTTCAGCTTGGCGACCACGGCGGGGTCGAACAGCATGGCCCAGGACTCGACGGGCGCGTCAGGCAGCGCCTTCTTGACCATGTCGACGTTGTAGCCGATGCCGGTGGCGGCGATCATGTAGGGCACGCCGAAGGCGTTGCCGGGATCGACCTTGGCCAGCGACGCCATGGTATCCTTGGACAGGCCCTTGGCGTTGGGGAGCTTGGCGTAGTCCAGCTTCTGGTAGACGCCGGCCTTGACCTGCTGGGCGAAGAACGGCGACGCCGACGGGAACACCACGTCGTAGCCCGACTTGCCGGCCATCAGCTTGGCGTCCAGCGCTTCGTTCTCGCCGTAGGTGTCGTAGTTGACCTTGATGCCGGTCTCCTTGGTGAACTTCTCCAAGGTGTCCTTGGCGATGTAGTCGGACCAGTTGTAGACGTTGACCACCTTCTCCTCGGCGTGGGCGATGGTGGCTGCCATGCCGAGAACGGCTGCGGCGGCGAAACGGGTCAGGCGTGCGAACATCGGCATCCCCCGATGGAAGTGGATGGTGGCGTGGGGCGGATATTCGATAGGTCGGGGGGGGGAGTCAACAATCCGCGACGTTACACGTTCAGCAGCAGGAATTCCCGTTCCCAGCTCGACACCACCCGCTGATAGGCGTCCCATTCGGCTTCCTTGACAGCCATGAAGGCGTCGCAGAAATCCTCGCCCAGCAGTTCGCGGATGGCGCGGGCACCCTTCAGCTTCTCCAGCGCGTCGGGCAGGTGGCGGGGCAGCGAGTGGGCGCGGGTGTAGCCCGAGCCGTTGATGGGCTCGCCGGGGTCGACCTTGTTCTGGATGCCCAGCCAGCCGCAGGCCAGCGAGCCGGCGATGGCCAGATAGGCATTGGCATCGGCGCCGGCCAGGCGGTTCTCGACCCGGCGCGCCGACTGCCCTGACTCGGGCACGCGCAGGCCGACGGTGCGGTTGTCGCGCCCCCAGTGGACGTTGATGGGGGCGTCGAAGTCCGGCACCAGCCGGCGGTAGGAATTGACGTTGGGGGCGAACAGCAGCATGGCCGCCGGCAGGTATTTGCGCAGCCCGCCGATGAACCAGCGGAACATGGGGGTGTCCTTGCCGTCGTCGTCGGCGAACAGGTTGCGGCGCGAGCCGGCGTCGATGATGTTCTGGTGGATGTGCATGGCGCTGCCCGGCTCGTTCTGCATGGGCTTGGCCATGAAGGTGGCGTAGACCCCCATGCGCAGCGCCACCTGGCGGACGGTGCGCTTGAACAGGAACACCTGGTCGGCCTGCTCCAGCGCCTCGCCGTGGTTGAAGTTGACCTCCATCTGGCCGTTGCCGGCCTCGTGGGACAGGGTGTCGACCTCGACCCGCATGGATTCGCAGAAATTGTAGACCTGGTCGAACAGGCCCTCGAACTCGTTGACCGCGTCGACGCCATAGGCCGGCCGGCCGCTCTCGGCGCGGCCCGAACGGCCCACCGGCGGCTCCAGCGGATAGTCGGTGTCGGTGTTCTGCTTGACCAGGAAGAATTCCAGCTCGGGGGCCACCACCGGCTCCCAGCCCTTGTCGTGGTACAGCGCCAGCACCCGCTTCAGCACCTGGCGGGGCGCGATCTCCACCGGGCGGCCGTCGGCGTGGCAGCAGTCGTTGATGACGCAGGCGGTGGGCTCGTCGTACCACGGCACGCGGCGCAGGGTGGCCGGGTCGGGGCGCAAGTAGATATCACCGTTGGCGACGCTGGTGACGTCCTCCTCGGGATAGTCGCCGGTGACCGTTTGCACGAAGATGCTTTCCGGCATCCTCAGGCCCCGGTTCTCGGCGATGGAGACGAACTTGTGGGCCGGCACGATCTTGCCGCGCGCCACGCCGGACATGTCCGGCACCAGGCATTCCACCTCGGAGATGCCGTGCGACTTGATCCAGTCGGCGAACCCGCTCATGCGCTACCTCTTCCAGACGGGGGCCATCCCCCGCCCATCATCCTGCAAGCCGGGCACGGCGAAAAGAGGGCGTTGCAAAGGGGACGGCCATGAAGGACAGTGGTCCACCCCCCACCGAAGGGAATAGGCGGAGCGACATGGGTTTTTCCACCGTCATCGTCATCGCGCTGGCCGCGGGCGTCGTGCTCGTGATCGGCGGCGGGCTGATGGTGTACATGAGCAACCTGGTGCGCTCGGCCTACGAGCTTAAGGTGCAGATCAACACCGAGGTCGAGGAACGCCTGACCAAGATGGGCGACGACCTCGACAAGAAGGCCCGCTGGATCAAGCGCGACCTGCTGGAGGAGATCGAGAAGATCAAGACCGCCTTGCAGATGGACAGCGCCCGCAGGATCGGCGAGCTGACCGAGCCGCTGCTCAAGCAGTTGGAGGCACTGGAGGTCCAGCTGCGCGAGGAGCGCAACCAACTGGCCAAGGCCATCGAGGCCAACCGCGACGGCCTCGCCGCGCTGGACGGCCGGGTCAAGGCGCTCCAGCGCAAGGCGGGCAAGAAGGACGATGCGGAGGCGGAAGCCGCTCCCGAAGCGGCCGGCGCCCTCGACGAGGCCGCCGCCGTGCTGGCGGCGCGCGCTGCGGTCAACACCCCCCCTCCCCCGCCGGCAGCGGAATCCGCCCCTCCACCGGCCCCGGCCGCGCCGAGCAAGCCGGTCGCGCTGGCGTTGCAGGAGCTGGGATCGGGCGAGAACGGCTGAAGCGCCGTCTTCACCTCACCGCAATCAGATCCGGCAGCCCATCCTCAGCCCGCCCCAGTGGCG
>JBFMHS010000244.1:0-2501 GCA_040751765.1 Pseudomonadota bacterium
TGATGGCCGCCGCCGGCCGGCTGCCGCATCTGGAACTGTTCGGCGCCGATTGGCCAACCCCCGACGGCACCTGCGTCCGCGATTACGTGCACGTCACCGACCTGGCGCGGTGGCACGCGACCGGGCGGACCGGCAAAAGGGCATAGGGCGGGCGGGCGGCGCTTTGGTCGAAGCGCCGCCCCCGAACGGCGAAGCGGTCAGTCCTTGGCGTAGGGATTCCGCCCGCCGCGCACGTACAGGCGCAGCGGCACGCCGGGCAGCTTGAACGCCTCGCGCAGCCCGTTGACCAGGTAACGGGTGTAGGATTCGGGCAGTTCATCCGGCTTCGAGGCGAAGATGATGAAGGTCGGCGGCCGTGCCTTGGCCTGCGTCATGTAGCGGATCTTGATGCGGCGGCCGCCCTGAAGCGCCGGCGGCGGGTGATGGGAGACCACCTCCTCCAGCCAGCGGTTGAGCTGGGCGGTCGAGATCCGGCGGTTCCAGATGTCGTGGACGTCCTGGACCTCGTCCATCAGCCGGTCGAGCCCCCGCCCGGTCAGCGCCGAGATGGTCACCGTGGGCACCCCGCGCACCTGCGGCAGCGAGGTCTCCAGGCGGTCGGACAGGCGCTTGAGCGCCCCCTGCGGGTCGGCGACCATGTCCCATTTGTTGACGGCGATGACCAGGGCGCGGCCCTCCTCCACCACCATGCGGGCGATGGTCAGGTCCTGCTTGTCCATGATGGCCGCCGAATCGAGCACCAGCACCACCACCTCGGCCATGCGGATGGCCTCCAGGGTGTTGGCCACCGACAGCTTCTCGATGGGGTTCTCCACATTGGCCTTCTTGCGCAGGCCGGCGGTGTCGACCAGCCGGATGCGGCGGCCGCGATGCTCCCATTCCGACGACACGGCGTCACGCGTCAGGCCGGCCTCGGGGCCGGTCAGCATGCGTTCCTCGCCCAGCAGGCGGTTGACCAGGGTGGACTTGCCGACATTGGGGCGGCCGACGATCACCAGTTGGAGCGGCCGCTCGGGACGCTGCTCCTCGGATTCCTCCTCGACGGGTTCCTCGTCGGGGAACGGCTCCTCCTCCTCGTCGTCGTCCAGTGCGCCGGCCGCCTCGGCATAGGGGCGCAGGGCGTCGAACAGTTCGGCCATGCCCTCGTTGTGCTCGGCCGACAGGGCCACCGGCTCGCCCAGGCCCAGCCCATAGGCCTCGTACAGGCCTGGCTCGCCCGCCTTGCCCTCGCATTTATTGGCCACCAGGATCACCGGGGTCTTCTGCTTGCGCAGGTAGTCGGCGAAATGGCGGTCCAGGGGGGTGACCCCCGCACGGGCGTCGATCAGCAGCAACGCCACGTCGGCCTCGCCCACCGCCGTGTCGGTCTGCTGGCGCATGCGCGCCTCGACGGACTCGCCGCTGGCATCCTCGAAACCGGCGGTATCGATGACCGTGAATTCCATGCCCAGCAGGGTCGCGGCGCCGGGGCGGCGGTCGCGGGTCACGCCCGGCAGGTCATGGACGATCGCCAGGCGGCGGCCCACCAGGCGGTTGAATAGGGTGGACTTGCCCACATTGGGGCGCCCAACGATGGCGACGGTGAAGGACATCGTTCTACCTGAAGGCGACCAAGTCGGCGTCGTTGGTCAGGAAATACATGGTCCCGCCGGCCACCGCCGGGGCGATGGTCACCCCATCGGGCGCGTCGACCGCACCCATGATCTCGCCGGTATAGGGCGACAGCGACGCCAGGGTACCATGCGAGCCGCCCAGGATCAGGCGGTCCGAGGCCAGCACCGGCCCGGCCCAGACGATGCGGCCCTCGCGGTCCTCCTCGTCCTCCCACAGCTGGAGCTGGGTGACCCACAGGACGCGGCCGGTCTTGGCTTCCAGCGCCACCGCCTCGTTGTTGTTGGTGACCAGGAACAGGTAGTCGCCGCCGACCCATGGCGACTGGATGCCGCCGATTTCGCGCTCCCACAGGCGGCGGCCGGTGCGCAGGTCGATGGCGACCAGCATGTCGGCATGGCCGATGGCGTAGACGCGGCCGCGATCGACCACCGGGCGGCCGCGGATGTCGGTCAGCGTGGCAATGCCCTCGGTGCGGCGCAGGGTGGACAGCGAGTCCTGCCACAGCACCGCGCCGTTGTCGACGCGCAGCGCGAACAGCTCACCCGAGGAATAGGGCACCACCACCACGTTGCCGTCGACGGCCGGGCTGGTGCCGCCCAGGAGCGCCGCCGCCTCCGAGATGCCCTGGTGGCTCCACAGCAGGGCGCCGTCCTCGGCCGCCAGCGCGTGGGTCTGGTTGTCGACGGTGATCACGAAGACGCGGCCTGCGCGGACGGTGGGGGCGCCGCGCATGGGACCCGACAGGGTCTGGCGCCACGCCACCTTGCCGGTGGCGGCCTCGAGGGCCACCACCTGGGCGAAGCCGGTGGCGGCGAACACGTAGCCGTCCTCGTAGGCAAGGCCGCCGCCCGAGAAGGTGTCGTCCTCGTCCTCGGGGGTGATGTCGC